>NZ_JAHLZY020000001.1:2167573-2477226 GCF_018967865.2 Hymenobacter siberiensis | reverse complement strand
ACGGCATCGACTACGACAGCAAAGGCAACCTCTACACCGGTCCCTTCGGCGACGGCAGCTTCTACAAAGTCACCCTCAAGCCCGACTGCATCTTCGCCAAGCAGGAAGCCGTGCAACTGACCGGCGACAAAATTACCTGCATCGACGGCTTCGTGATTGACCGCGCCACCGACAAAGCCTACGTAACCGGCGCGCGCCAGAATGCCATCTTCGTCATCAACCTAAAGGATAACAGCGTGATGACGCTGGTCCAAAATTCCGATACCGACGGCACCGGCGGCAAGCTCGACCAGTCCGCCGAGGTGCTGCTCAAAGGCAAGCGCCTGTACATTTCAAACTACGACAACCCGGCGAAGCATTTTGTGAATACGAAGTCGGACGCGCCGCACACGGAGTCGGTGATTGACTTGCCGTAGTCGTCACCTCACACCCAACCCCTCTCCTGCGGAGAGGGGAGACAGTTCCGTGCTGCTGTTAACCAACCCTGAATGAAAAAGAGCCAATTGCGTCTAGCAATTGGCTCTTTTTGTTAACCCTCGTTAGGCTCTCCTCTCCGCAGGTGAGGGGCCGGGGGTGAGGTGACCCGCGAAGTTACTCCTGCAACTCCCAGGCGGTGCGGTACCCCCCAATGCTCTCCACGTACTCAATCAGCGCCTTGAAAAATGGGTTCGCACTGAGCGTCGAAGAATCGCCCACGAGCAGTAGCTTTTTCCTTGCCCGCGTCATGCCCACGTTCATGCGGCGGATGTCGCTCAGAAAGCCGATTTCGCCGTGGTTGTTGCTGCGGGTGAGGGTGATGGCGATGATGTCGCGCTCCTGGCCCTGGAACGAGTCTACAGTGCCCACGCTGAGCTGGCGGTGCAACATGAAGCCGCTGAGCTCGTCATTTTCCTCGATGGCGTCCTTCAAATAGTTGATTTGGGCACGGTAGGGGGCTATCACGCCAATGCTGAGGGGGTCTTCCTCGTGGTCGGCGGGGTCGTAGGGTTCCAGCAACTGCGCGAGGCGCTTGAGGAGCAGGTCGGCTTCTTCGGGGTTGGCGGTGGAACGGCTTTCGGGGATGGTGATTTCCTGGAAGCCGAAGCCGGCCGTGTCGAGGAATTCCACGGGCAGGTCGGGGGCGAAGCGCAGGTCGTAGGCATCGAGGCCGGCGTGGGCCACGGTTTCGTAGGCCACCAGCTGGCTGTCGTAGAACTGGTCGGAGCTGAACTGCATGATTTGCTCGTGCATGCGGTACTGCACCGTGAGCATTCGGGCGGTGGCGGGCTGGCGCTTAATGGCCTTCTCGAACAGCGTTTCGCGCAGGGCCCCAGCCTTGTCGCTCTTCACGGTGGGCGGCAGCTGGTGGTGGTCGCCGGCCAGAATCACGCGCTGGCCCTTGGAAATCGGAATCCAGCAGCCCGGCTCCAGCGCCTGGGCAGCCTCGTCAATAAACACCGTTTCGTAGGTCAGGTGGCGGATATTGCGGTTGCTGGCGCCCACCAGCGTGCACGTTATCACCTGCACCGACTCCAACAAATCTTCCGTGATGTAGCGCTCCAAGTCGTCGGCCTGCTGAAAAAGCATCCGCGCTTCCTCCTTCAGCATCCGGCGCTGCTGCTGCTCCTCGTAGCCGAAGTTGCGCACGTGTTTGCTGGCGGTTTCGCGGTACTGGTCGGCGGTCTGGCGCATCGAGCGCATCTCGTTGTAGCTCTTATGGTTCATCACCTGGGCATCCAGGGTGTGCTCCAAGAGCAAGTCGGAAACCCGCGAGGGGTTGCCCATGCGAATGACGTTGACGCCACGCTCGGCCAGCTTTTCGGTCAGCAAATCGACGGCTGTGTTGCTGGGTGCGCACACCAGGACGCGCCGCTCGCGCCGGATGGTTTCCAGAATGGCCTGTACCAGCGTGGTGGTTTTGCCGGTACCGGGTGGGCCGTGGATGATGGCCACGTCCTTGGCCGCCAAAACGTGCTTCACGGCGGCCAGCTGGGATTCATTCAGCGGGCTGGGGTAGAAAAGGTCGGTGGCCTTTTCCTCGCGGAAACGGGCTTCCTTGGCCCCCAGCAGGATGTCACGCAGTTCGGCGAGGCGGTCGCCGTAGGCGCCCATCACCTTGCCCAAGGCGTAATCCATCTCGCGGTAGCTCACCTCATCGAAGGTCAGGTCGATGCCCATTTTATTGCCCTCGGTCACCCAATCGGGTAGGTCCTCCTTGGTGGTGGCGAGCCGCAGCTTGTTGCGTCGCACGCTGATGATGACGCCATTAAGCGTGGGCCGGTCGGTGGCCGAGCGGCCGGGTACGTTGCCAAACAGAGCGGCATTCTTGCCCACCTGAAACAGGTGAAGGCCCTGCTGGCCAGCCGGCCGTTCCAGCTCCAGCACCACCTTGCCGCCGAAACCAATGTCTTCCTGCGTGATGGTGACGGGGTACCAGGTGAGGCCGCGCTGCTGGCGCTCTGATATGCTGGCCTTGGCGTTTTTGAGCTTGAACTGCATCAGGTCTTCCTGCTGCTCCAGCTTCATAAGGGCCTGCACCTGGCGCAGTTCCTTTTCGATGGCGTAAGGGTCGACGGGGGCGAAAGTGGGGATGGTATCGGACAAGAGAGAATAGCTATTTTGAAGACGCAATAACAGCGCAAACGGAAAAAGGGCGGCATGACGGCTAACTTGGCCGCGTTCTGTACGTCCCAGAGTTGGTTTATGATAACATTTGTATGGCCAAAAACCCGCCAAAAGAAGTTGGCTTATTACGAAAGTTTATTTCGACAGCCCGCTCCATTACTACCGGACAAGTTGATTTGTCGTTGGGAATCTTACGATTAGAGAAGAACTTGTTTTGGCTAAAAGGGTACGATATTAACCCGCTGACCACTGATGAGCTGAAAATAGTAAATGATTATTATGACCGAATAAGAGAGCTTCCGATAGAGGAAGAGCGGCTTGCCTGGGCACCGGATAAACTGGAAAAGTTAGATGAGAAACTCGAGCGAATAACGACTAGATACCGACCGCAGTTGATGGAAATTCTGAATCGAATTGTTACCGAAGCATCTTAAGCCGCTGCCAGTAGCACTTCGGCCGAAATCCCCAGGTTGTCGTGTAGCGCCTTCATCATTTTGGCGGTGAGCTTGCGCTTGCGGTTCAGCACCTCGCTCACCCGGTTTTCGCCCCCAAACCACTGGGCCACATCGCGTTGCAACAGGCCGCGTTCCTGCATCTTGTACTTGATGTATTCGATGGGGTCGGGCTCAGGGATGGGGTGATGCTGGGCTTCGTAGGCTTCAATGAGGGTAATTAGAATTTCGAATTCGTCTGCAGTGGGGTCGCCGGGCTTGGAATCGAAAATGGCATCAACTCGGGCCAGGGCCGCCTGATAATCGGCTTCGGTACGGATGGGTTTGATAGTATTCATATAGTTGCGGCATTAATATGGTCGTATTCGGTATAAGTGCCAATAAAGCGAATGTAGATGACGGAGAATTCGTAGTTTATTTTGACAATCAGCCGAAAATCGTTGCCTTTTATGTTGAAAACGAGGCGATTGTTGGCAATAATGCTGGCCGTGCCATACTGCGCTTTTACGTCGTTGGGTGTGGCCCAATTGGCCGCCGAAACATCCTTAAACCACGTGCGCAAGGGGAGTTCGGCGGCGGGATATTTTTCCCAGAACGTCCGGAGAGTGGATTTGCTAAGGATACGCAATTATTGGCAAAGATAACTGCTACTTCCCGGATTGGGAAGCGGGCGACTGGTAAAGGATTGGTGCTGCCCGCGTTGTGAATAGTGCCCCACTCGCAACGACAGCAGCAGGGCTTGTGAACGCCGCGGCCAAGGTGGCGGCGAGCTGGGCGCAAATCCGGCCACCGTTCATTTTCCTGCGTAGGAATAGAAGGACCACTCCGTTACCAATCGTACCCAACAGCCGCCCCAAGGGCCGCCCGTTAGCTCCGCAATTACCCCTTATTGCCGTTTATGAATGAATTAATTGAAATACGCCACCTCCTCAAATCCGACTACGAAGCCCTGAAAGCCGCCATGCTGCTGGCCTACCCGCGCATGCAGAGCTACTGGCGGCGCGAGCAGGTTGAGCAGCTCGTCGACCTGTTTCCCGAGGGCCAGTTTGTGGTAACGGTGAACGAGGAAATTGTGGCCGCCGCCCTGGCCCTGATTGTGACGCACGACCAGTTTGGCGAGGTGCACACCTTTCAGGACGTGACCGGCGACTACACCTTCCGCACCCACAGCGCCGCCGGCGATACGCTCTACGGCATCGAGGTATTCGTGGTGCCGGCCATGCGCGGCCGCCGGCTGGCCCGCCGTCTCTACGATGCCCGCAAGGAACTCTGCGAGCGGCTCAACCTGCGCTCTATTGCTTTCGGGGCCCGCATTCCGGGCTATCACGAATACTTGGATACGCTCACGCCCAAGCAGTACGTGCAGAAGGTGAAGGACCGCGAAATCGTGGACCCTTCGCTGAATTTCCAACTGGCCAACGACTTCCACCCCGTGCGGGTGCTCAAGGGCTACCTGCCCGGCGACGCGGCCTCGGGCGACTATGCCCTGCTCATGGAGTGGGACAACATGCTCTACGACACCAGTCCGGTGCAGGCCGTGGCCCGCAAAACCCAGGTGCGCCTGGGCTTGGTGCAGTGGCAGATGCGCCTGTATGAAGGTCTCGACGATATGTTTCAGCAGGTAGAATACTTCGTGGATGCGTTGGCGGCCTACCGCGCCGACTTTGCCCTGTTCCCCGAGCTTTTCCACGGCCCGCTGATGGCCGAGGCCAATGAGCTGTCCGAAATAGATGCCATTCGCAAGTTGAGCCGCTATTCCGAAGAAATTCTGGCCCGCTTCACGGCGCTGGCCGTAAAGTATCACATCAACATCATCACCGGCTCGATGCCTGAGGTGGCCGCCGACGGCAAGCTGATGAACGTTGGCTACCTCTGCCGTCGCAACGGCTCGACGGAGCGCTACGAGAAAATCCACGTCACGCCGAACGAGGCCAAATACTGGGCCCTGACCGGCGGCAAGCGCCTGCAAACCTTCGAAACCGACTGCGGCCCCATCGGCGTGCTGATTTGTTATGACGCGGAGTTTCCCGAGCTGGCCCGCCTGCTGGCGGACCAAGGCATGAACATCCTGTTTATCCCATTCCTCACCGACACTCAGACGGCCTACTCGCGGGTGCGCCATTGCGCCCAGGCCCGGGCCATCGAAAATGAATGCTACGTGGCCATGGCCGGGTCGGTGGGCAACCTGCCCCGCGTGAAAAACATGGACATTCAATACGCCCAGTCGGCCGTACTCACGCCCTGTGACTTCGCCTTTCCCAACACCGGCGTGAAAAGCGAGGCCACGCCCAACACCGAGATGATTCTGGTAACCGACGTGGACCTGTCGATTCTGGACAAGCTCCGCCACAGCGGCAGCGTGCAAAACCTGCGCAATCGCCGTTCCGACGTGTACCAGCTCAGCGCTTCTGAATTGATGCCTAAGCATTAATCCGGCCTGATTGCAGCGCAGCCGCGTAGCGGTGACAGGTTTATAGTAACATGCCACCTGAACGATAGCGCCGCGCTGCGGTGACAGATTGCTTTAGTGCTTCTGTCACTGCGGTGCGGCTTTTTTTCAAACGAGGCTCCTCGTGTTGAAATAATTTGCGGAAAAGTAGTAAGGTGCGACTCCGTGCCCTACTTCAGGCTATTGAAAAAAGTCGTCCGGGTCGGCCTGGCTCAGGTACTTGCGCAGCTGCGGCAGCGTGCCGAAATAGGGGAGTACGCAGGCCAGAAACTGGTCGGCCAGGGCCGGGCTGCTGACGTAGGCCACGAAGGCGGTGCCGCTTTCGGTGAACTCCATCTCATCGAGCAGGGCGGGGCAATGCTCTTCCACGATGGTTTCGAGGTGCTCAGCCCAGGAAGCGGCCGTACCGCCGAAGCCGAAATGCTGAAATAGGGCGTAATAGTCCTCCAGCCCGCCCACATCGGCAAAAATCAATACTTGGTACTCGGGCGAAACGGGCACGGGGGCGGCCGTTAGTTGAAAAGGAAACGTTGCGGACATGGGCCAAAGGTACGGCCGGGCGTAGCGCCGCCTTGGTGTAGTGCAGGCGAACAGTCCGCACTACAAGCGCCAAGTGCGCACGTAACGGCCCTGCGGGTCGTAGCGCCGGGCCTGCTGGGGTACGTCGAAGGCCGTGTCGCGCACGTCGGTGCCGGTCCCGGCGATGTACTTCCAGTTGCCCCAGTTCGAAGCTGCGTCGTGGTCGATGAGCTGGTGCTCGAACCAGGCCGCCCCCCAGCGCCAGTCCTGGTGCAGGTCGTGAATGAGGTAGCTCGCCACGTTTTGCCGTCCCCGGTTGCTCATGAAGCCGGTGGATGCCAGCTCGCGCATGTTGGCATCCACAAAGGCATTGCCGGTACGGCCGGCGGCCCAGTTGGCAAACACGGTTTTGTCGGACTGAGCGGGCTTGGGCAGCTGGTCGCGCAGGCCGCGCCAACGGAAGAAATCCGGCCCGGCGCGGTGCGCCAGCAGGCGGAAGTAGTCGCGCCACAGCAGCTCCAGCCGCAGCTGCATGGCTCCTTTGCTGCGCGCGCCGTGGGTGGCATCGTACCCATCAATGGCCGCCCAAATCTGGCGGGCCGAAAGGCTCCCGTTGGCCAGCCAGGGCGAAAACTTGGTGCTGAAGGCCTCGCCCAGCATTTCATTCCGTGTGTCATCGTAGCGGCCAATGAGGTGGCGCGCTACCGCGTAGTCGTGCAGGCGGGCCAGGCCGGCGGTTTCGCCCCCGCCCAGCGCGGGCAGGGCCGAGCGGTGGTCGGGCAGGTGCCGCGCCGATGCCGGCAGGCCCAGCGCGGCGGCTAGCGCATCGGCAGTGGGCAACGGCGTGGGTACGAAGCCCGACGGCAATGGTGGCAGCTGGCGCGGTGCGGGCAGCGGCGGCCGTACCCGCACTTTCGCAGCCACATCAAACCGAAACTTGCTGAACGAGAGCGGCAGCCGCCCAATGGGAATAGGTAGGTCATCGGGGTGCAGCAGTGTCAGGGTTTCAAAACAGCGCAGGGACACTTGCGGGCCAAGGGCGGCGCGAAGGGCTTCTTCGGCCTCTTCCTCCTCGGTGGTGTGCTCGGTGCTGGCGTGCACGGCCCCCGCGTTCAGCTGCCGGGCTAAGGCGGGCAGCACTTCTTCGGGGCGGCCCACCGCGAAGTGAATGGCGGAGCCCAGCGCGGCGTAGCGCTGCCGCAGGTCGGCCAGGGTTTCGAGCAGGAAGGCGAGCCGGTGCGAGCCGGTGCGTGGCAGGCCCAGGTAGGCATCAGAACCCAGCGATACCGGGTCGAAGCAATACACGGGCAGTAGGGCGGTGGTGCCGGCCGGTAGCGCGGCCAGCGCCTCATTGTCGTGCAGGCGCAGGTCGTTGCGCAGCCAGTAGAGAACAGTCATGCAGGTTTTTGGGCGAGTGTAGTAGGCTAACACGCAACGCGGGCAGACTTCCCGCTGGCCCGCAAAAAACCTTGGGCTACCGGCGCCGGCGCAGTGCCACCACCATGCCCACGCAGGCCAGCGCCAGCCCCGCAATCAGGGCGTCGCGCACGAAATGGCCCTGCTTGGCCTCGGCTACTTCGGCTTCGAGGTCGCGCATTTTAGCCAGCTGCTGCTTTTCGCGCTGGCGCATGTTTTCGGTTTCGTTGGTGAGCTCCGAGAGGCGCTGGGCGGTGAGGTTGCGGTCGTCGCGCGAGCTGGTTTCGAGGTGGGTAGTGGTGGCGGCCAGGCGCACGGAATTGGTCTGGGCCGCCTGTGCAGTGCGGTTGAGCACGTCCACAATCTGCTGGTCCTTGTCCACGATGCCCTGCAGGGCATCCACCACTTCCTGGAGGTCTTTTTTGGAGGGCTTATTGCCGAACAGGCTATGGCGCTGGGCGCTGGCCTCGCGGTAGCGGTCGGTCAGGGATTTACGCTCGGCCAGCAGGCCGGGGAGGGGCGAATCGGCGGTGATGGCTGGCGTCTGGGCGGCCGTGGCCAACCCGCACAGCAGCCCGCCACTCAGGGCCAGGGCGCGAAAAACGGGGCGGGCGGCGGATATTTGCAAACTGTCAACCCAGGAAAAGAAGTGCGTACGCATGAATAAAAAACAACAAATGATAAAAGGTAGCCTCCTGATGTTCGGGGTGCTGAGCCTGTGGAGTTGCGAAACGGCCCGGCCAAAAACGCCGCCCACCTACGGCGGCGCTGTATCGCAGGGCCTGTACGAAAAAGGGGGCAGCGGCGTACTGCCCTTCCTGATTCAGGCCATCAGCCAGGACGCAACCTACGGCTTTACGGCAAACAACCCGGTGCGGGTGGGAGGCGGCCGCGAAGCCGGCCTGCGCAACCAGCAGCGCTACCTCAATGCCCTGCTCGGGCCCCGGGGCGAAACGCTTAAGTATGAGCACGAAGGCAGTTGCTGCGCTTTCAAAATTGCCGAAGTCGGCATCGACAACGAAGGCCAGCTCGACGTGTATTCGCTGACGTGGAAAGGCCAGCAGCAGCCCCTCAAGCTCTATCTGAATATGTACGAGGAAGGCACACTGACAGCGCCCGTGGGCCTGAGCACCGCCCGCTAACCCGGCCCGCAGCGGGCCAGCCGGACCCAGAAAACCGCTACTTTTACAGGCCCGGCCGCAAATTCTCTACCTCCTGATGCCCACCCGCTACTACTCCCGCCTCGCCGCCCTGGCCGCCGACCCCGCCGCTGCGCCCGCTGACCAGCTCCCCAAGCTGCGCAAGCTGCTCGAAGCCGTGCTGCGCGACGACTGCAAGGCCCGGGAGTCCCCGTTCATCGACCTCAGCCAGGCCATCGGTCAGGCCGCCCACACGCACGAGCTGCCCGCCGCCCTGCGCCAGCAGCTCCAGGCCCTGCGCCTGGCCGCCAACCTGGTGGTGCACGAAAGCTACCCCGGTACGCCCGCAGAAGTCGCCAGTGGCTTTGCAGCCGTGGCGGCGCTGGTGCTGCACCTCACCGGTGCGGCCTACGCCGGCCCCGCGCTACCCCAGCCCCTGGCCGAAGCCGCCAACGGGCCCGCCGAAACCGTTGAGATAGCCACCGCTGCCCATATTCCCGAGGCTGCTGCCAGCACTACCTGGCGCGTGCGGGTGCTGCACGCCGACCTAGCCACCGGTACCCTCACCGTCGAAATGGCCGCGCCCGCCGATGGCCGCCCCGCCGGCCCCTTCGGCCTGGTGCTGCCCGCCGCCTACGAAAACGTGCTGCTGCTGGCCGCCACGCTGCATCCCACGCTGCACCTCATCGGCCCGGTGCTGCTGGCCGATGGCAGCGTGCGCGCCCGCCGCGTGGTGCTGGAACCCGACTACCTCATCAGCGTCACCACCATTGCCGAGTGCGCCCAGCGCGACGGCACCATCCCCGAATGGGCGCTGCTGAATGCGTTTTTGCCCGATGAAACCTCGCGCCCGCTGGTGCTCGGAAACCTGGTGAACCTGCTGCTGGATGAGGAAGTAAGCCACGCGGGGAGGAATGAAGAAATAAGAATTAAGCACGAAGAAGCTGCCCGCAAACAGCAGCTGGAGCGACTGGCGAAGCTGGCCGGCCACGATAGTGCTACCGCCTTGCCGGAAGCCGTCGATGCTCCCCAATTCGAGCTTACTGCTGATAATGAGCAGCTGACAGCCAAGGACTTCGACCTGGAAGCCTTCTTTAAGGGCCGGCTTTTTCGCTCGGCACCGCTCTCGCTCAGCACGCTGCCCGAGTTCCAGACCCGCACCGGCGTGCCCGAGCTGCTGAACGACCTGCGCCGCCATCACCGCACCCTGCGCGAAACCCGCGCCCTGGGCTTTGTGGCTGCCAGCCGCACCGGCTACCAGCAGGAACCCCTGCGTCTGGCCGACTGCTTCCTCGAACCCACCTTTCTGTCGGCCACCTACGGCCTACAGGGCCGGCTCGATTTGCTGCACGAAAGTAGCACCGGCTACGACCTCATTGAGCTCAAAAGCTCGACCAAAGTACCCCACGCCGAGCCCTGGACCAACCACGCCGCCCAGGCCCAGCTCTACCGTTTGCTGCTCGAATCGGTGTTTGGGGCCGATGGGGAAACGGCCGGCCGGGGCCGCACCAGCATTTTGTACTCCAACGCGGCCAGCGGCCAGCCCGCCGTGCGCCGCGTCGACCAGGACCAGGACCTGATTGACCGCCTGCTGTCAGCCCGCAACCAGCTCGTGGGCACCGAATTGCAGCTGGCCCGCGCCACCGGTCCCCGCCAAACAGCCGTGCTGCTGGCCCCCGTGCTGCACCCCAACCTCATGGCCTTGCCGTCCTTCGGCAAAGCCAAGGCCGAAAAAGTAGCCAACGCCTGGGCCGCCGCCGACCCCGTGGAGCGCGCCTACTGCCTGGAGCTGGCCCGCTTTTCGGCCCGCGAAATGCGCCTCACCCTGCTCGGCGACGAAGCCCGCCCCGGCGATGCCGGCGGCCAGGCCGGCCTCTGGCTGCTGCCCCAGGCCCGCAAGTATCAAAATTTCAGCCTGCTCGATGATTTGGAACTCATCGAAGACCACAGCGGCGCCCCCGATGATGCCCGCAACGGCCTCGGCCCGCACCTCATTTTCCAACGCCTCGCCGGTGGCCGCGAAGTAAACTTCCGGGCCGGTGATACGCTCATTCTTTACCCGCGTAGAAAAGCTGTTAGCTCCTTAGGTAACGAAGCTAATAGCCAGCAGCTATTAGCTAATAGCTTAACGGTTCTCGATGCTCAGGTAGTCAAAGTCGTGCTGGCCGAAGACCTCGGGGCCGATGGCCGCGTGGTGCTCAGCGTGCGCAACCGCCGCATGGCCCCGCGCTACCTGCTGGGCCACTCGCACTGGGCGCTGGAGCCCGATACTTACGACACCTTCCGGCGCGAATGGGCCGGCCTTTCGTCCTTCCTTGGCCTGAGCTCCGAGCGGCGGAAGCGCCTGCTGGCCCGCACCGGCCCGCGCGAGCCCGAGGACTGGAACCCCGCCGCCGCGCCCGCTACCACGGCCACCGAAGTGGTGGCCCGCGCCCTGGCCGCGCCCGACTGGTTTGTGCTCTGCGGCCCGCCCGGCACTGGCAAAACCCGCAGTGTGCTGCGTGAGCTGGCCGAAAAACTTTACAAAGAAGATAAGCAGGTGCTGCTGGCGGCCTATACCAACCGCGCCGTGGACGAAATCTGCGAGCAGCTGGTCGATGCGGGCCTGCCGTTTATTCGGGTGGGCTCGCGGCTGGGCACCTCGCCGCAGTACCGGCCGTACCTGCTCGATGCCATGATTGCCGACTGCGCCAGCCGCCAGACCGTGCGCGCCCGCCTCACGGGTACGCCGTTCTACGTGGGCACGGTGGCCAGCCTGCTGGGCAAGCCCGAGCTGTTCATGCTCAAGCAGTTCGATGTGGCCGTGGTGGACGAGGCCAGCCAGGTGCTGGAATCGCCGATGCTGGCCCTGCTGGCCAAGGTGAAGAAGTTCATCCTGATTGGCGACCACCGCCAGCTGCCCGCCGTGGTGGCCCAGGAGCCCGAAACCAGCGCCGTAGCCGCCGAGGTGGCCGATTTACTGCGCGAAAACCTCGGCCTCACCAACCTGCGCAATTCCTACTTCGAGCGCCTGTTCCGGCGGGCCGAAGCCAACTGGCCGCACGCCCACGGCACCCTCGCCGACCAGTACCGGATGCACGAAGAGCTGGCCGTGCTCGTCAACCAGGACTTTTATGAAGGCCAGCTGCGTTGCCCAATGCCCTGGCAGGCCGCGCCGCTCGACCGCGCCGCCTGGCCCGCCGCTGCCGATGATTTTACCGCTGCGCTCCGCCGCCAGCGCGTGGTTTTTGTACCCACCCTGCGTCAGCCCGAGGACTTGTCCATGAAGGAATCGGCCCAGGAAGCCGAGCTGGCCGCTCGCGCCGCCGCCTACGTGGCCCAAGGCTACGGCCTGGCTTTCAACCCCGAAACCACGCTCGGCATCATCGCCATCTACCGCAACCAGGCGGCGCGCATCCGGGCCCGGCTGGCCCAGCTGGCCGTGGAGTTGAGCCTGCCGGCCCTGGCCCAAATCAGCGTCGATACCGTGGAGCGCTACCAGGGCAGCCAGCGCGAGGTCATCATCGTGAGCTTCTGCTGCCACCACGAGCACCAACTGGAGCTCATGGTGTCGCCCGACGAAACCGGGCAGGTCGACCGCAAGCTCAACGTGGCCCTCACCCGCGCCCGCCAGCAGTTGGTGCTGCTCGGCAACGCGGAAATGCTGAGCCGCGCCCCCCACCACGCGGCCCTGCTGGCCCGGGTGCGGTAGCGCGGCTCCGCGTTCTTTTTTCGTTCTATCGCCAGATTGCGGGAGTGAATGACCCCACTGAGGCTGTCGTTCACCCCCGCAATCTGAATTACTTGATGTCTACCACTTCCACCTCAAAGCGCAGGGCCGTATTGGGCCCGATGGTGGAAGCGCCCTGCACCCCGTAGGCCAGCGCCGAGGGCAGCAGCAGCTCGGCCTTGTCGCCTTTGTGCATCAGGGCAATGCCTTCTTCGAAGCCCGTAATCAGCTGGCCGCGCCCAAAAGTGAAGCTCAGCGGCGTGTTGCCGTTGAGGGAAGAGGCGTCGAACACCGTGCCGGTCGCATCCATCAAATGCCCGGTATAGAGCACCGTTACCGTGTTGCCAATGGCTGGCCGCACCGCATTGGCGTTGGTCGTAACGGGCAAAAAGTAGAGCCCGGAGGCCTGTTTTTGAGCAGTGGTGATGTTTTTGGTAGTCAGGTAGCTCTTAATCAGGTTGTCATCGTACGTCGGTACGTCCACTACCTCCACCTCGAAGCGCAGTACTGAGTTTGCCGGAATGCTGCCCCTTTCCGTCGAGCCATAGCCCCGCGCGGAAGGAATCAGGAACTCCGCCTTATCTCCAACGTGCATCAACGAAACACCCTCATCGAAGCCCGGGATAATTTGGCCAACCCCTTGCACGAAGGTCAGCAGCGGGTTGCTGTGCTTGGAAGAAGCATCGAACACCGTGCCGGCCGCATCCAGCAAATGGCCGGTGTAGAGCACCGCTACCGACGAGCCGGAGGTGACTTTGGGTGCCGCCGTATTCGTTCTAATGGGCAGAAAGTACACGCCGGAAGGCTGTTTCTGAGCAGTTGTGATGTTGTTGGTGGCCAGGTATTGGGTGATAATGTCCTGGTCGATGCCGCTGTAGTCCTTCATCGCGGGGTCGTCTTTCTTGCACGCGGTGGTAAACAAGCCAGCCGAGGCCAGCAGGGTGATGAAGAAAAGGCGCGTTAGTACGGCGGAAAAATAAGGTTTCATAGGCTGATTTTTGGAGTAAAAATAACGCATTAATGGTCGGCACAACACGGGATAGTTTTTCGGTGTTCGTGTTTTTTAGCGCGGCAAAGCGGCGGGCTGCCGTCGTCTCTGCCGGCAGATTGGGCCGATTAGGCGCTCAATGCCCAGCATCAGCCCTATTCCCAGCGTGTAGGCCAGCAGGTCGGCCCACTCAAAATGGCTGCCCAGCACGATGCGTGTCAGCCGCCAGTGTTGCCAGCCCAGCCAGGCAGGCAGCATTGCATATTGCAGTGATTCAATCAAATAGGATATAAGCAGAACGCCCAGCGCCACTTTCTTCGGCGGGGCGGAAAGCAGGCCCCGGGCAAGACAATAGAGAAAAATGGTGGCCAGAAAATCGCCGGCGTACGGCCGGATGATTTTATCGTGTGCAAACAGGGCGATAAGAATTTCCAGCAGGAATAATAAGCTGGCGACCAATAAATAGTGCTTTTGGATGCGAATCATGGGCTGGGTACAAGGCTGGTGCCGTACCATTTGAGCGGGCTGCCGACGAACAGCCAGCAGCCCGCCTGGTCGGATAGTCGCTAAGTGCACCGGGCAGCGGCGGGTGGGTTGGAATGCCACCGCTGGTTCGGCCAGCGCCACCGGCGCGGCATCCAGGGCCTGAATCCGGGCCCGATACGCCGCTGGCAGCATGGCATTCCGGGTCCACTGGCTCACCCGCCAGTGCCGCGTATGGCGGTAGAAAGCCACGGCTGGGGCTATATAAAAGCCGGCGGGCAGCTGCAAGAGCTGCCGTACTCCGGCCGGTGCCACCAGGCCCTGCACCAGGCGTAGCAGGTGATAGCGCGGGCCGCCCAGGTGCCTGCGGTATTGCACGTACAAGTCGGCGGTGTAGTGGCTGGCGGCTGTGTCGCGGGCAAGGTGCTGCTGGCGGGCCACCCGCCATTCCGGGTAGGATGTGGGCAAATCGGGCACGCCCATGCGCTGCCCCACGCGGCAGAACACCGTCACAATTTCCTCGCGCTCGGCATCGGTCATGGGCCGTTCCAGCACTTCAAACGCCCGCATGGAATAGCCGATGAGCATAAACAGCACGTCGCGGTAGGCCCAGGCCGGGATGGCCTGGCCGCGCCGCGCCTCCACAGCCGCGTGGATGGCGGCAATGCTGTCGATGGCCCGCTCGGCCCCGGCCCGGTCAGCAAACACGATGCGGCGGGCATAGTCAACCGTGGAAAAGAGCCGCGCCAGCGGGTCGGCGGGCAGGCGGCCGGTGAAGTAGAGCCAGTCCACGGCCTTGTTGAGCGCGAACTCGGCCGCTGCCCCGGCAAAGATGAACAGCACCGTATCGGCCGTACCCCAGATGCGGCGCACGATGGAATTGGGGGCTACGAAGTGATTCATATCGTATTTCTAATAGGACTTACGCACTCGACTATACAAGTGCTTGAATGATTGGCTTTTGGAGCAGCTGCCGCAGGTAGGGTGCCCATTGCTGTTGGTGCGCCTGATAAATAGTTTGCCCCATGCGGCGGGCGTGTTGACGCAGCGATACCCAGGCCAAGTAACAACAGGCCAAGTGGTTGCGTTGCGCCATCTCCTTTCGGCACTGGCACTTCTCTGACCCCGTCAACTGTTTGAAGCTGCGGTGAAACTCCTCGACCTGCCAACGCACCTGCACGGCTTCAATCACCATTTCGCGGGTCAGATGAGCAGCCAAGTGGTTGGTAATAACCCATTCAATGTCGCCGTTCGTGGCCACTAGCTTGAAGAGTTTTACGCCAAAGGGCACTTCTTTCAGGCGCACTTCCACGCCCTGACTCCAACCGCCGGGCGGCGGCTCCAGCGTAGTCAGGCCTTGGTAGCCGCTTTCTTTGGCCAGGCTCACCAACCGGTTGCTTTTCAGGGTCGTGAAAAACGTCCAACCGGCACGATGAATGCGTTTCAAATTCGTGCTGCCCGCATACCAGGAATCAAATAAAATGGTGCGTGCCAGTAGTTTGCCCTCCGCCACAACCTGGTCAAACATGGCCAGAAAATGGTCGTTTTTCGTCTGTTCGTCTTGGTCGGGCGCGTAGATGCGGTAATCCAGGGGGAGGAAATCCCCGGCTTCGCCGCTGCTATGCACCAAATTGACCAGCCCAATGCCGGTGACCATGCCGTGCACGTTGCCCGAATACTGCCGCTTGGCCAGGGCGATAAAGCGGCTGTAGCGTTTGTCTTGTACGCTGTCGTCGACGAGCAGAAAAGCCTCCGGCGAATCGTGGAGCAAGGGCTGAACTAATTCGCGCAACTGGTTGACTGGCAGTGTGCTCATGCGCAAAAATCGATTCACCTGGTCGTGGCTTACATCGGGCAGATGGGCGGCCAAATGCGTGCAGGTGTAGTTCGTGGGCGTACTGAGCAGGTACTCGCTGTAAGCGGTTTGGGTCAGCATGAGCGGGCGGTTTTGCTTAAAGTACCCCAAAATGCGTAAGTCCTATCTAAACAACTCCACTAAAAAACAAGTGTGAAAAGTCTGATTGTGTGAAGGATTGGTTTGAGAATGATGTGGCCTACGCATATTTTTGAGTATTCCTTTTCATACAGGCAAGCCAACCGTCCGCAACCTATGAAGCGCACTTTCCCCTCGCTGCTATGTGCCGCTGCCATTTTATGTGCTGGTTGCAAAAAAGATGAAATTGCGGAGCCTGCTTGCAATGACCATTGTACCACCATTAGCGGCCGCTTCACTACCGATAACCGGACTGCACCCATCGCCGGCCTCCCGGTGCAGATAATCTGGGTGAAGTGGGCCGGCGCATTTTCGGCCAAAACCCGCACTAAGGCTCACGCAACCACGAATGGCCAAGGCGATTACCGGCTCAATTTCTATCTTCAGGACGATGAACTGACAGACGGATATTTTGAAATTGTCTATTCAGCCGATGCTGGCAAATACGTGGTGGGACGCGACCAGATAGGGGCCTCGTGGCTTGAACTAAGCCGTGATACGACAATCATCAGTAATTGGCTGCTGCCGCGCAAAGCCTTCGTGCATCCCGTCATCACAAACGCGGCGCAGATTATAGGGGACTATTGGGGGGAGTATTCCTTTGCAACGGGCAGTTACCAGAGAGGCAGTCGCTTCACGTACGGCGTGGTGTTTACCTTCAATCATTTGCCTGTTTCCGATATTGAGGTAGCGGCCAACCAGCCCGTTGACTTGAAAACGTACAAGCAGGTGAACGGCCAATTGGTGACCGTGCACGACACCGTCAGGCTGGCACCGGGTGCTACTTATGAGCACCGCGTTACCTATTAAGCAGGTCCGGTAGCGGTTGTTTTGCCGTCGCCACCTTCGGCCGCTTGTAGAAATACAGTATCAGCAGGGGCAGGAGCGTCAGCTCGGCCACCACGCCGAAGAGCAGCGTGAGGCCAATGAGCAGGCCGACGTAGAACGTGCCGTCGAACTTCGAGAACAGCAGCGTGGAGAACCCGCCCACCAAAATCAGCGAGGTGGTGATAACGGCTTTGCCGGCCAGCAGGTACGTGTAGCGCACGGCCTTGAAAATATCCGGCTCCTTACCCAGCGTAAGTCGTAGCTTGCTGATAAAGTGAATGGTATCGTCAACCGCAATGCCGAAGGCGATGGTGAAAATGATACTCGTGCTCACCTTCATGTTCACGCCGGCCAGGCCCATCACGCCGGCCACGATGATGATGGGCAGCAGGTTGGGAATGAGCACCACCAGGGTCATGCGGAAGGATTTGAACAGCGCCAGCACAATGAGCGTGACCATGGCAATGTCGATGGCCATGCCCTGAATCATGTTGAGCGTCAGGTTCTCGTTGTTCTTGTCGATAAGGTTGGACGAGCCCGTGAGGCGGGTGCGTAGCACGGTGGTGTCGGTGCTGGTGCGCAGGTAGCGGCGCAGGGCAGCGTTCAGCTTATCGGCCCGGATGCTGCCCACGTCGGCCATGCGGCCGGTGAGGCGGCCGGCCGAGCCATCGGGTAGGGCCAGGGCGCTGAATTCAGGCTTTTTGCGGAACTGGCGGAGCTTGCTGCGCAGGCTTTTCAGCTCGAGCGTATCGGTAGGGAGGCGGTATTCGGCCAGGCCGCCACCATTTAAGGCCTTCCGCACTGATTTCACCAGCGTGACGGGCGAGGCGGCGAAGCGCAGGCCGTAGGTACTGGCCAGGTAGCCTTCGATTTGCTCGGTCTGGCGCAGCACGGCCAGGTCGTAGATATCGCGGCCGGGGGCTGGTTTCAGCTCCAGCTCAAAGGGCCGCACGCCGGCAAACTGCCGGTCGAAAAAAGCAAAATCCTGCCGCACGGGGTCGCTCTTGGAAAGGTCATCGAGCAGCGAGGAATTGATGTGCACCCGCGTGGCCAGCCCGATGGAAACCGCCAGCACCAGCCCGCTCACCGTGAAAATCAGCCGCCGCCGTACCAGCACCTGCCGGAACAGGCGAGAGAGCACGCCGTCCCAGCTGTGGCCCTGGCGGCGCGGCTCGCGCAACTGGGGCTTGCCCAGCAGCACCAGCATGGCCGGCAGCAGCGTGAAGCTGAGGATGAAGGCCAGAATAACGGCCACGCCCGTGAACAGCCCGAAGTTGTGAATGGGCCGGATGGTGCTGGTCATCAGCGTAAAAAAGCCCAGGCTGGTGGTGAGCGCCGATAGCCCCGACCCAAACCCTGATTCCTTGATGGTGATGCGCAGGGCATCCCTCTTGCTGGCCCCGTAGCCCAGCTCGCTCACGTAGCGGCTGATAATGTGGATGGTATCGCTCATGCCCACCACGAAGAGCATGAGCGGGAGCAGAGCCGTCATTAAATCGATGGTGACGCCAAACGCCGCCATGATGGCCAGGCCCCACGAAATGGCCCCCAGCACCACCACCAGCGGCAGCACCACGCCCCACCACGTTCGGAACGTGAGCCAGAGCAGCCCGGTGACGAGCAGTACCGACAGCGACATGAACACCACCAGCTCCCACTTCAGCCTATCCACAAACACGGACTGGGCCACTATGCGGCCCGCGAAATGCACCTGCGCGTCGGGAATGTGCAGGCGGGCCAGGCCGCTGCGCAGGGCCGTGAAGAGGGAGTCGCCGGGCGGCTTTTCGAGGTCGGGGGTGAGCTGAAGCACCAGCGTCAGGGCGCGGGCATCGGGGCTGAACACGTTACCGATGAGGCCCGGCGTGCGATAAATCAGGGTAGAGTCGGCGGCGCGGCGGGCGGGGTCGGCGCGGTAGGTTTCGGGGTGCAGGTAGGGCACGCTGAACACGCCGAGGCCCTCGACTACGGTGTTGGCCAGGGTGGTGGGAGAGGTGACGTGCCGCACGTCCTTTTGCCGGGCGGCCAGGCGGGTCAGGGAATCGACCTGGGCCAGGAAAGCGGGGTCGAACACGGTGCGGCCGGCGGGGGCTTCCACGCCCAGCAGTAGGTAGTCGTTGTCGTTGCCGAAGCGCTGGGTGTAGCCCTGGTAGTAGTCCAGGTCGGGGTCGCCGGCGGGGTAGAAGTCGTTGAAATTGTAGTTGAACCGCAGCTGGGCAACGAAGAACGCGCTCAGGGCCGTGAGCAGGCCCAATGCGAGCAGGGTGATGTGGGCGTAGCGGCGAAGGGACATCGGTGGGCCTCGCGCCCCGGCCCCGCCGGGCGGGACCCAGGCGGGCGGCAACTAGTGAGCAACAGGAGAAAAAACTTCCACCCGCCCCGCCCTTGAAAACAGGCGGCGGGTGTGTATCTTAGGGTTGAAAACCGTGCGTTTTCCCTTTTTGTTTCCCTCACCCCATTTCGTTTTCCATGAAAAAGACCCTGCTTGCCCTCGCCCTGTTTGCCTTCGCCGGCAGCACCGCTTTTGCCCAAGAAGGCCCAGCCAAAGCCGAAAAGAAAAATAAGAAAGAAGCTTGCGCCATGAAAGGCGGCATGGCCGCCGGCTCGTCGTGCTGCATGAAAGGCGCCAAAACCGCCGCCGTGAAGCCCGTCGCCAAGCCGGTGGCTGTCGTTAAGCTGTAGTTGCTGTCGGCTTCGGCCGCCGCTGACTAATAAAAAAGCCGCCTCGGGAACGAGGCGGCTTTTTTATTAGTCAGAAATTCATAAGTTTACCCACTTTTCTATCAACCCCTAAGTTCATGGAGCTTATTGACCAACTAACCAATCTGGCATCGCGTGCCCAGAAGCAGATTGCGCATATTCAGACCGAAGAAGCCACAAAAACGGCGTTGGTAATGCCATTCATCAATGCCCTCGGCTACAACGTATTTGACCCCACGGAAGTAGTGCCGGAGTTTATTTGTGACATTGGCACGAAGAAGGGGGAGAAGATTGATTATGCCATCATGCGCGATGGCAAGCCAATCATTCTAATTGAGTGCAAGCACGTTGGCAGCGACCTCAATATCAATCATGCCAGCCAGCTGTTTCGGTACTTCCACGTAACGGAAGCGCGGATTGCTATTCTTACCAATGGTCTTGTTTATCGGTTATTCACCGATTTGGAACAGGCCAACAAAATGGATGAGCGGCCTTTTTTGGAATTCGACCTCGCCAGCTTCAATGAAAACGATGTTGCTGAAATCAAAAAACTCAGCAAAGCTAGTTTCAATATTGAGGACATGCTTTTTGCCGCATACAACCTCAAATACATGCGGGCTTTTAAAAAATACTTCGATGAGCAATTCACTCAGCCTTCGGCCGATTTTATAAATTTCGTGTCGAAGCAAGTGTACGAGGGCGTGTTGACACCCAAACTCAAAGAGCAATTCAGTATTTTGGTGCACCGTTCGTTCCATCAGTTTCTGAATGATAAAATAGCTATGCGGTTGCGGTCAGCGATGATTGATACCAGTGGACAGAGCTTATTGGTGAACGATGTGCCAGCAGCACCGATAGTGCAAACGACTATTAGCGCTGACACCGACGGCAAGGAAAAGGACATTGAAACTACCGTTGAGGAAACGGAAGGATTCATGATTGTGCGGGCCATCCTGCGCAAAACTGTTCAAGTGAATCGGGTGGTGATGCGGGACGTGCAATCGTACTGTGGCATTTTGTTGGACGATAACAATCGCAAGCCCATTTGCCGGCTTCATTTCAACAGCAGCAAAAAGTATGTAACGCTGTTTGATATTGAAGGAGGTGAGCGAGTTGACATCACCTCGCTGGACGACTTATACGGCATGGCTTCCCGCATTCGAGCCGCTGTGCAAAAGCACGAAACGAAAGTGGCTGTTTAGTATAACATCCATCGAAGCTGTTTAGAAAGTCCCCGAACGGTCATGCTGCGCTGCGCGCAGCATGACCGTTCGGGGACTTTCTAATAGGACTTACGCACTTCAAAAGCTATGTAACCTGAAAATCAACGACTTGCATTCAAGACGCATATTTGTTATATTGCTGTTTTTCAGTTTGTTAGTGTTTCAACTGCGTAAGTCCTATCTAAACAACTCCATCATTTTCCACACAAAGCAAAGCTGCTCAATCGGGCAGCTTTCTTTGTTTTTGGGATTTTCATTCCATGCGCCAACATCCACGGCGACCCCGGCTCCACGCACGGCCACCAATGGCGCTTCTGAACCATCGCCCCGAAGGTTTGTAGCAATAGGGCCAATAACGTTGCTATATGTCTCTCTCGCCGGCCGAAACCCTCCTGCTTTTCCCCCATCAACTCTACGACGAGCACCCGGCTCTGCAACCCAGCCGCCCGGTGGTGCTCCTTGAAGAACCCCTGTTTTTCACCCACTTTCGGTTTCATCAGCAGAAGCTGGTGCTGCACCGGGCCAGTATGCAGGCCTACTGGCGGCGGCTGGAAGCGCGCGGGTTTACCTGCCAGTACGTGGAGGCGCGGCAGCCCGCCGCCGATGTGCGCCAGTGGATTGCCCAGGCCTCGGCCGCCGGATTGCGCGAGCTGCACGTCATCGACCCGGTGGACGACTGGCTGAGCCGGGGCATCTCAAAGGCGGCCCAACTGGCCGGAATCGACCTTACGGTGCATCCTAACCCCAATTTCCTGAATGAGCGGGCGGACGGTGATGCTTTTTTCGCGGGGCGTAAGAAGTATTTCCAGACCGATTTCTACGTGGCCCAACGCAAGCAGCGCCGCCTGCTGCTGGAACCCGACGGGCAGCCCACCGGCGGCAAATGGACGTTTGATACCGACAACCGCGAGAAGTTTCCCAAAACCGAAACCGTGCCCGCGCTGCCCTGGCCCGCGCCCACGGCCGAGGTGAGCGAGGCTATTACTTACGTTGAAACCCACTTTGCGGACCACTACGGCCGGGCCGCCGATTTCCGCTACCCCACCACCCACGAAGCCGCCCAGGCCTGGCTGGCTAATTTTCTGGCGCACCGGCTGGCCAAGTTTGGCGTGTACGAAGATGCCCAGGTGGCCCGCGAGCCGGTGCTCTACCACGCCCTGCTCACGCCCATGCTGAACATTGGTCTGCTCAACCCGCAGCAGATTATTGATGCGACGCTCGCCCACGCCGCCCGCCACGACGTGCCCCTGAACTCGCTGGAAGGCTTTCTGCGGCAGATAGTGGGCTGGCGCGAGTTCATCCGCCTCGTGTATGAGCGGGAGGGGCGCAAGCAGCGCACCCGCAACTTCTGGGGCTTCGAGCGCCGGATTCCGCCCGCGTTCTGGACCGGCACCACGGGTATCGGGCCGGTCGATATCGTGATAAAGAAAGTGCTGGCCGGTGCCTACAACCACCACATCGAGCGGCTGATGGTGATAGGCAACTTCATGCTGATCTGCGAGTTCGACCCCGACGAAGTGCACCGCTGGTTTATGGAAATGTACATCGATGCCTACGATTGGGTGATGGTGCCCAACGTGTACGGCATGACCCAATTTGCCGATGGCGGCCTGATGACCACCAAGCCGTACATCAGCGGTAGCAACTACCTGCTGAAGATGGGCGACTGGCCCAAGGGCGACTGGCAGGCCACCTGGGACGGCCTGTTCTGGCGCTTCATGCACGTCAACCGCGACTTTTTTACCACTAATCCCCGGCTGGGTATGCTGGTGAAGATGTTCGACAAGATGAGCGAAGCAAAGCGGGACGCCCACTTAGCCCATGCGGAGGCCTTTCTGGCGCAATTGGACGCCTGGAACGAAGAATCGTAGCGCAAAAAAATGACTAAGTAGGAGCCGGCCGGCATTCGCCCGCCGTCCGCCCCCGTCCGCGTTTTATCTTTGCCTCCCCATGATTCAATACCAAGCCCTCCTCCGCCAGATTCTCGATACCGGCACTCTTAAGACGGACCGAACTGACACTTGCACAATGTCTATTTTTGGGCATCAAATGCGGTTCAATCTGGCTGACGGCTTCCCGCTGGTCACTACCAAGAAGGTACACCTTAAAAGTATCATCCATGAACTACTCTGGTTTTTGAAAGGAGATACCAACATTGCCTATTTGCAGCAGAATGGCGTAAAAATTTGGAATGAATGGGCCGATGCCAATGGTGACCTCGGCCCCGTGTACGGTTACCAGTGGCGCTCCTGGCCCGACGGTCACGGCGGTCACATCGACCAGATTTCGCAGATTATTCAGCAGCTCCGCACCAATCCCGACTCGCGCCGCATGGTAGTTTCGGCCTGGAACGTGGCCGACCTGCCGGCCATGAAACTGCCCGCTTGCCACGCCCTGTTCCAGTTTTACGTAGCCGATGGCAAGCTCTCGTGCCAGCTCTACCAGCGCTCGGCCGACGTGTTTCTGGGCGTGCCGTTCAACATTGCCAGCTATGCGCTGCTCACCCTCATGGTGGCCCAGGTAGTGGGCCTGCAACCCGGCGAGTTCATCTGGACCGGCGGCGACACCCACCTCTACAGCAACCACCTGGAGCAGGCCCGCCTACAGCTGGAGCGCGAGCCCAAACCGCTGCCCCGGATGCTGATAAACCCCGACGTAACGGATATTTTCGGCTTTCAATATGAGGACTTCAAGCTGGAGAATTATGAGCCCTGGCCGGCGATAAAAGCGCCGGTAGCCGTATAGGCGGCATGAGAAACCGCGCGCTAAGGTTGGCATGGCTGGGTAGCGCGCTGTTGGCGGCCGGCACGGCGCATGCCCAATACGCCGCGCCGGGCTTTCCCATGCTGCCGCAGGGCCGCCTGCCCGTGACCAAAGCGGTAGCGAAGCTACAGTCGCCCATTCTGCCCCGTTTCTGGCACGAAGCCGACCCGGGCAAGCTGGCGGCGGGCCGCACGCAGTTTTTCGAATTTGTATCGGAACACGCCAAATTTCCGGAGGCCGCCCGGCCCACGCCCAACCATCCCGAAGTCCCGCTGCCCACCGGCCGGCTGCTGGTGCGCGTACTGGTGCGGCCCGACGGCTCGGTGCGCCAGCCGCCGCGTATCACCAAGCGCGAGCTGGCGCTGCCCGAAAGCGCTTACCCGCCTAGTGCCATTCAGGCCCTCGACGCGGAGGCGCAACGGGTGCTCGGGGCTTTGCGGTTCGTACGGTCTAAGTCGGTGCAGGATTCGCTGGTGGTACCCATACGGTTTATCGCGCAGTGAGCGTTAGGAGTTTAGGCGCGGCCTCGAATGGCAGTGAAATATATCTGATTAAGCTACTGTTACTTTTTTGTCTGATTTGGAGCTTTACTGTGCAGGCGCAGAGCAGCGGCAACTCATATTCTGCGCCGGGAATGCCGCTGCATTTGCAGCACGGCGTGCCAGTAGTGCCAGCGCGGTCCATAAGGAAGACAGCCGCTGCAGAACGACTCCATTCGGTGCCGAAAGCTTCACCCATACTAGCTCGTTTTTGGCACGAAACAGATTCGGGAGCCCGGCAGGCAGGATATGCTCAGTTTATTCGTACGATTCAGCATCTGACCAAGTACCCGGTTCCGGCGCTACGTGCTCAGACGGAAGGGCGCATTTTTGTCAGGGCCATCATTTCGGCCGATGGAATACCGGCAAAAATTGAGGTCGTTAAGCGAAATATGACTGCCGGAGCTTCTGAAGAATCATTGAGTTTGTTGGATGCGGAATCAATACGAGTGATTAAGTCGATGAAATTTGAACCTAAAGCCAACGGGGCCGACACGGTTACTGTGCCAATGGGGTACTTTATTCAGTAGCCTGACCCAAATTCATCAAAATGGTAATCAGTCCATTGTGAATAGGTTTGTAGGCTGTGCCAGCTACTGAATGTACTATTCTCACCGCCGCCACATTAGCCGTGAAAACGGCGTCGGCGGCCAATAGCTCTTCTCTAAAAAACAACCCTTCCCGGCACTCCATACCCGCCGCCCGCGCTGCCCGCAGCACCTGCGCCCGGCGCACGCCCGCCACGCAGCCCGTTTCGAGCGAAGGCGTAAACAGCACCTCATCTTTCAGCCAAAAAATAGCCGCCGCGCCCGCCTCTGCCACATGCCCGGCCGCATCGCAGAGGATGATTTCATCGAGCCCGCGCTGCTGCCGTTCGTGCGCGGCCCGCACGTAGAGCCACGACTGCGGGCCTTTGCAAAAGCTTAGCGGCGAATGAATAGAGTGGTTTTCGACGGCAAAATCAGCATTCGCGATGGCTGAGTCCTCAGGCAAGAAAGCTTCGGCGGTGGCCAGCCATTCGGCGGCGTCGGTGGTGGGGGTGTAGCGGCCGCCGCCGGTGCGCCAAAGCTGCAGGCGCAGGCGGGCGGCGGGTAGCTGGTTGGCGGTAGCGAGGCGGGTCAGGGTCGCTTCTAACGCTTCGGGGGTGGCCAGGGCGGCGGGCAGCGTGAGGTACAGGGCGGCGGCGGCCTGTTGCATGCGGGTGTGGTGGTCGGCGGCGAGGTGCAGGCGGCCTTCGGCAAAAATCAGGGTTTCGAAAAAGCCATCGCCAAAAGCCAGGCCGCGGTTGGGCAGGGGCAGGGTGGCGGTGGGCAGCAGGATATCATTCAACAAGAGCATAGGTGCAAGGTAGGACAGCTGCTGCCCGGACACAAAAAAGGGCAAACCTGCAGGTTTGCCCTTTTTTCAAAGAAGCCTATTGGCAATTACTGCACCTGAATGCGGCGCGTAACTGCTCCTTCGGGGTAGCTCACGCGCAACAGGTACGTACCGGTAGGCAAGCCTTCGAGGGCCAGCGTGGCCGGGGCCGCGCCGCTGATGGGTTGATGGCGTACGGTGCGGCCGAGCACATCGAGCAGGTCGAGGGCCTGCGGATGCGAGCTGCCATCGGGAGCCACGGTAAGCGTGCCATGGGCAGGCACGGGCCAGGCTAAAGTACGGTCGGCTAAAGCCTTAGGAGCAGCCGCGTGCAGCACGTTGGTAGCAACGATGCGAGCTGCCGCAATGCTTGGTGCTCCGCTCAGGCTGGAAAACGTACCGCCCGCCACAATGGCGCCATCAGGCTGCACCAGCAGCGTGTTTACGGTGCTGTTAGGTGTAGCAGTGGCCGCGTACGTGCCATCGGCGGCACCAGTGCTGAGCAACCGGGCCAGGTTGCTGGGCAAATTTGCACTAGAGAAGCTGCCGCCTAGCAAAATACGATTATTGGGCTGCAGCAGCACCGAGTAGATGGTGCCAGTAGAAGTAGGGGGCACAAAGCCGGCATCGAGGGTGCCGCCGGGGTTCAGGCGGACAATATTGGCACGGGCAGTACCGGCATAGGCCGTAAAGCTGCCACCTACCAGCACGTTGCCATCGGGCTGCACGGCTAGAGCGTGAGGACAATAAAAGATTTATTTATTTATCTAAGCCAATCTAGCGTAGCACCAATATACCAAAAGGCGAGGAAGGAAACGGCGGTTTTTTCGTAGCGGGTGGCCAGGCGGCGGTATTGCTTGAGGCGGCCAAAAAAGCGCTCGACTTTGTTGCGGTCGCGGTAGGTTTCTTCGTCCATTGCCAAGGGTTCTACCCGGTTGGGATGGCTGGGAATGACGGCTTCGATGCCCCTTTCGGTGCAATAGGCGCGGGTTGCGTCGCTGTCGTAAGCCGTGTCGGCCAGCACTTTGCCCGGCTGCAGGTCCGCCAGCAAGGGCAGCGCCTGCGGGCTGTCGCCCGCCTGGCCTTCGGTCGCAATCAGCCGCACGGCGTTGCCCAGCGACTCCACGCAGGCGTGAATTTTGGTGCCGATGCCCCCGCGGCTGCGTCCGAGGCACTCGGTGGCGGCGTTACTTTTTTTTGGCCCGCTGAATGCTGGTGCGCCCGCACGACGGTCGAATCGAGCATGACCCAGTCCAGTTCGGGGGCTTGCAGGGCCTGGAAGGCCCGCTCCCAAACCCCTTTGGTCGCCATGCGCCGGAAGCGCTTGCACACGGTGTTGAATTTGCCGAAGCGTTCGGGCAGGTCGGCCCACGGGCAACCGGTGCGCATTATCCACACGACCGCGTTGAAAAACAAGCGGTTGTCTTTGCCCGTTACCCCGCAATCCGTGGCTTTACCCGACAAAAGGGGACTCACCGCCAGCCATTGAGCATCGCTAATCTCATGTCTTCTCATAAATAATTTCTTCGTTATAAACGATTGCCAAAGCAAAGGTAATTGTCCTCACGCTCTAGGCTGCGAAGCGTAGCGCTGGTACTTGTGAAGGCGCTACCGGTGAAACTTGCATCGATTGCGCCGGTGCTCTCGAGGCGCACCAATGTCCGAATGGCAGTTGTGCCGCCTGCCGGAATCGCCGAGCCGGCAACCAGCAGCTTGCCGTCGGGTTGCTGGGCCATGGCCTGAAAGGCCGTCAGACGTCCCGAGCCGGTGGTGTTCAGCACAAAGGAATTATCGGGCGCACCGGTGGGCATTAGCCGAAACAGGCCCTGCGTATTAGCGGGTGCACCATTGAGGCTATAAGCTGACCCACCAACCAGAATGCGGCCATCGGCCTGCAGCAGCAGCCGGGTGAGGGTGCTGCCAGTCAGGCTGGGGGCAGTGAAGGTATTATCGGGGATGCCCGTGGCCAGGAAGCGTTGGACCGAAGCACGCGTAGCCGCCACAATACGTCCATCGGGCTGCAATGCGAGGTCAACAACGGGAGTAGAGATGCCCACCGAAGAGCTGAAAGTTGCGTCCAGCGTTCCGTTTACATTCAGGCGAGCCATGCTCCGGCTGACCTGGCCCCCGACCTCGTAAAATGAGCCCCCAATCACGAGTTTACCATCCGGCTGGCGCACCACGGCAGCTGCGATGCCATTATTTTGGAAAATGGGTTGAAAAGCCGGGTCAACTGCACCGGTGCTGGTGAGTTGCAGTAATTGCCGGTCTGTTACGCCATTAAAACTGGTAAAGGAGCCCCCGACCAGAATATTGTTGTTGGCCAGTACCCTCACGGTGCGGGAATTGCCGTTGGGGCCGGTGCCCATCTGGAAAGTGGCATCGACCGTGCCGTTGGGGTTGAGGCGGGCCAGCGACGGCAGAGTCGAGGCATTGATAGGAGCACTCAGTACCAGAATCTTCCCATCGGACTGCAGCGCAAAAGGCGAGGCAAAGCCGGAGTAGATGTAATTAGGGTACGGTGCGGTAGGCGTATACGCGAAGGTGTTGTCGAGGCTGCCATCGGGCATGAGGCGCAACAAGTTATCGTAGCTGCCACCGGCTACCAGAATCCGGCCATCGGCCTGCACGGCTATTTGGGCCGCTTCTTCGTTGGTACGCAGGGCGGCCGCAAAAGTGGGGTCGAAGCTACCGTCGGTGTTCAGCCGTGCAAGTCCATTAGCTGGATTTCCGTTATAGCTGAAAAAATAGCCGTTGATGAGAATTTTACCGGTGGGTAAAACCGTGATACCCTCAATTTCATCAGTGCTACCGCTGCCAGCATTAAAGGTGGCATCAACTGTCCCTGAGGCGTTGAGCCGCACGATGTTGCCTGTAGTAACGCCATTGAAAGCACTAAACGAGCCCACTACAATGAATTGGCCATTGGCAAGCTGGGCCGCATGGTTAATGTTCCCTCCCGCCGGGCCAGTGCCTGCATCAAAGGTGGCGTCGGCCGTACCGGTTGCGTTCAGGCGTAGTAGCCCGGTGCGTGTCACGCCATTGGCTATTATCGGGTTGCCAACTCCTAAGTAAGAAACCAGCATCAATTGTCCATTGCTAAGCGCCTCTACGCCGCGAGTAGTCACTCCCGTACCCAGGTTCTGCTGAAATGCTGCATCCAGCGTACCATTGGTATTTAAGCGCACTACGGAGCTCGTAGTAGTGCCATTGACCCGGCTGTAAGCGCCCGATACAACGAGCTTGCCATCGGCCTGCTGCAATGACGAGTACACATCACCGGAATTGTAAATACCTGCTGGCGTAAATACAGGGTCCACGGTTTGGGCTGTCACCGGCTGCCATAATAGAGCCATTGCACCAAATGCGTAGTTAGCGTTGCTATAGTTGAGCTAATATTCACAACGCATTGACCAATAAAATGCTTTGAACAAGGCAAGTTATGAGGAGGCTGTTGTAACTATTTGAGCAGCCAGTAAATCATTTCACTGAATCCTGGCGCTGGAAAGGGCCTTCCGATTCAGCAATCGACACATGTTTTTTTAAGCTCAACCATAGCAACGCTAACTACGCATTTGGTGCAATGACCCTATATAATTTATTGAGCAGTTTATAGACTCGATTAAGGTTAAGTAGATGGGGTTGTTTAGAAAGTCACAAAAGGTACTCAACCGGTCATGCAGCGCGCAGCGCAGCATCTTGCTCGCCTCGTTGAACGGGCCTGACGATGCGAGCAAGATGCTGCGCTGCGCGCTGCATGACCGTTCGGGGACTTTCTAAACAGCTTCGATGAATTGTATTGAAGCTGTTTAGAAAGTCGGGTCTTTTGCGGGTCTATCATTCTGAGCGCGGCGAAGGACTTTCTTACACTTAAATGAGGCTATGCAGCCGCGATAAGGTCCTTCGCCACGCTCAGGATGCCCATAATATTGACTTTCTAAGAAGCTTTATTACACCAACGCAAACTTCTTGCCCGGCAGCGCCCGCACCACGCCCCGAAACTCCAGCCCCAGCAGCAGCGAAGCCACGGCGTGAATGGCCAGCTGGGCTTTCCAGGCCAGGTCGTCCATCTGGGCTTCGCGGCCCGTGGCCGCAGCCAACACGCTGATGAGGGCAAATTCCTCGACCGTAAAGTCATCGGCCGAGTAAGAAGGCGCCGGCTTAAACTTGCCGGACTGGTGCAGGGCCGCGTCCCAGTTCAGGAGCTGCTCCAAATCGAGCGGCTCCTGATAAAGCGCTGCTTTGTTGCTCTTGATAAGGGTATTGCAGCCTTCGGAGGCGGCCGAGCCCAGATTGCCGGGCACGGCCAGCACGTCGCGGTCGTAGCTCAGGGCCAGCTCGGCGGTGATGAGGGCGCCGCCCTTTATGGCCGCTTCCACTACCACCGTGCCATCGGATAGCCCGGCAATGATGCGGTTGCGGGCCGGGAAGTTGTAGCGGTCGGGCGGCGTACCGAATGGGAATTCGGTGAGCAGGCCGCCCTGCTCTCGCATTTTTTCGGCCGTTTTGCGGTGCGCGGCGGGATAAATAATATCGAGTCCGGTGGCCATCACGCCCACGGTATCCAGGCCTTCCTGCAGGGCAGCGCGGTGGGCCATGATGTCAATTCCGTAGGCCAGGCCGCTGACTACCAGTGGCTGATGGGGCAGCAGTCCTCTCACGATGCGCTCAGTTTGCTCGCGCCCGTAGTCGGTGGCCTGGCGGGTGCCCACGAGGGCCACAATTTTTGGCGCGTTTAGGTCGGCCGTGCCCTGGTAGTAGAGGATGGCGGGCGCATCGGCAATCTGCTTGAGGCGGCTGGGGAAGCGCTTGCTGGTGTAGAACAGAATTTCTACGCCTTCTTTTTCGGCCTTTCGCAAGTCCATTTCGGCCTTGCGGAAGGCTGCTTCGCGTGCATTGCCTGTGAGGATAGCCACGGTGGCCGCGCCCACACCAGGAATGCGGCGCAACTTGCCCGGCGGCATGGTAAGCACGGTTTTGGCCGCGCCTCCGTAGCTCATCAATTGCCGCGTGAGCTGTGGGCCAATGCCGGGTAGCAGCGTGAGGGCCAGCTCGTGGAAAAGGGTGTCGTTGGTCATCGGGTAACCTTACTCGGGCCGGGCCACGTCGAGCTCCTTCTTCAAACTCACCAGAAAGGCCCGCACCTTTTCCAGGCTCTGCACCACATCAATCTTCTCCTTCAGCTGCGGGCCTTTTTGCTTGAGCATGTCGCGGGCACCAGGAATGGTGTAGCCGCGCTCCTTCACAAGGTGGTAGATGGTACGGAAAATCTCAATATCCTGCGGCGTGTAGAGGCGGTTGCCCTTCTTGCTGCGGCGGGGATGCAGCTCGTCGAATTCGGTTTCCCAGAAGCGCACCAGCGACTCGGCCACCTTAAACTGGGCGGCGACCTCGCCAATGGTAAAGTACTGTTTCTCGATGCTGCGCTCTTTATACGGCATATGGCTACCTTTGCTATTCAGCCGAAAAGTACCTAAAAAAACCGCATCTGCCGCTATTTCGGCCGCTGTGCTCCTCCATAATATGTCACTTCCCACCGCTTCCCACGTCCGCCAGCAGTTTTTGGACTTCTTCGCTTCCAAAGGCCACCACATTGTGCCATCGGCCCCGATTGTAGTGAAGGACGACCCCACGCTGCTGTTTATCAACTCGGGCATGGCTCCGTTCAAGGACTATTTCCTGGGCAATAAGCCTGCTCCTTATAAGCGCATCGCTGATACGCAGAAGTGCCTGCGCGTGAGTGGTAAGCACAACGACCTGGAGGAAGTAGGCTACGATACGTATCACCACACCATGTTCGAGATGCTCGGCAACTGGTCGTTTGGCGATTACTTCAAAACCGATGCTATTGCCTGGGCCTGGGAGCTGCTCACTGACGTTTATAAGCTTGACAAAGACCGGCTTTATGTAACCTATTTCGAAGGCGATGAGGGTGATAAGCTCGCCGCTGATTCGGAAACGCAAAATCTTTGGCGGCAATACACCACCGACGACCGGATTTTGCCCGGCAATAAGAAGGACAACTTCTGGGAGATGGGCGAGACTGGCCCCTGCGGCCCCTGTACCGAAATTCACATCGACCTGCGCTCCGATGAGGAGCGGGCGGCCACGCCCGGCCGCGACCTTGTGAACGCCGACCACCCGCAGGTAGTGGAGGTGTGGAACAACGTATTCATGGAGTTTCAGCGCCTGGCCGATAAGAGCCTGGTGAAGCTGCCGGCCCAGCACGTTGATACCGGCATGGGCTTCGAGCGGCTGATGATGGCGGTGTCGGGCGTGAAGTCTAACTACGATACCGACGTTTTTCAGCCCCTCATTCAGTTCATTGCCAAGGAAGTAGGGGTGGAGTACCACGGCACGGCCCCGGCTAAAGTGACCGACCAGCCGACCACCGAAAATGAGAAAACCGACATCGCTATTCGGGTAATTGCCGACCACATCCGTACCATCGCCTTCACCATTGCCGACGGTCAGCTGCCCAGCAACGTGAAGGCCGGCTACGTCATTCGCCGCATTCTGCGCCGGGCCGTGCGCTATTCCTTCTCGTCGTTGAATCAAAAGCAGCCCTTCCTGTTCAAGCTCGTACCCGTGCTGGCCGAGCAGATGCGCAACATCTTCCCCGAGCTGAAAGCCCAGACGGCTTTCGTGCAGCGCGTGATTGAGGAGGAGGAAATTGCCTTCCTGAAAACGCTGGAAACCGGCCTGCGCCGCCTCGACGCGCTGGAAGAAGCAGCCCGCGCCAACGGCGGCATTATCGACGGTAAAACCGCCTTCGAGCTGTCCGATACGTTCGGCTTCCCGCTCGATCTCACCGCCCTCATCGCCCGCGAAAAAGGCCTGACCGTGGACGAGGAAGGCTTCCAGAAGGAGCTGGCCCAGCAGAAAAACCGCAGCCGCAATGCCCAGGAAACCGAGCAGAGCGACTGGGTAACGGTGGCCGATTCGGAGGAGCAGCCCGCCTTCGTGGGCTACGATTTGGACGAGGCCCCGGCCCGCATCCTGCGCTACCGCAAGACCACCGCCAAGGGCAAAACCGAGTATCAGCTGGTGCTCGACCAAACTGCCTTCTACGCCGAAAGCGGCGGGCAAATTGGCGATACCGGCTACCTCGAATCGCCGCTGAGCAAGGTGCGCGTGATTGATACGAAGAAGGAAAACGACCTCATCGTGCACACCGTGCTGGAGCTGCCGCAGGACCTGACGGCCGATTTCCTGACCATCCCCGACGCTGCCCGCCGCACCCAGATTCGCCAGAACCACTCGGCCACGCACCTGCTGCAGGCCGCCCTGCGCGAGGTGCTGGGCAGCCACGTACAGCAGAAAGGCTCGCTGGTGAACGAGAAGCTGCTGCGCTTCGACTTCTCGCACTTCACGAAAGTGACCGAGGCCCAGCTGCGCGAGATTGAGCAGCTGGTGAATGCCCGCATCCGTCAGCAAATTCCGCTGGTGGAGCGCCGTAACGTGCCCATCGCCGAGGCCAAAGACCTGGGCGCCATGGCCCTGTTCGGCGAGAAGTACGGCGAGTTCGTGCGCGTCATCACCTTTGACCGCGACTTCTCGGTGGAGCTCTGCGGTGGCCTGCACGTACCCAACACGGGCACCATCGGCTACCTCAAAATCACGGCGGAAAGTGCCGTGGGCGCGGGCGTGCGCCGCATTGAGGCCGTGACCGGCCTCGGGGCCGAAGCCTACGTCGACCAGCAGCTCGACCTGCTCAACCAGGTGCGCGAAACCCTCGGCAACCCCCAGCACCTGCTCACCAGTCTGGAGAAGCAGAACGAGGAAATTGCCACCTTGCGCAAGCAAATTGAGCAGTTTGCCCAGCAAAGCATCAATCAGCAAAAGGACCAGCTGGTGGGCCAGGTGAAGGAGCTGAACGGCGTGAATTTCCTGGCCGCGCAAGTGCAGGCCGGCTCGGCTGAATCCCTCAAAACCCTGGCTTTCAACCTGCGTCAGGCCGTGCCGAACCTGGTGGCCATCCTCGGCGCTGAAATCGACGGCAAGCCCCAACTAGCCGTGATGCTGGCCGATGAAATTGCCCAGGCCGGCAAGCTCAACGCCACCACGCTGGTGCGCGAGCTGGCCAAGGAAATCCAGGGCGGCGGCGGCGGGCAGCCGTTCTTCGCCACGGCCGGCGGCAAGAACGCGGCCGGGCTGGCAGCGGCTATTGCCAAGGCGGAAGGGTTGATTGCCGCGAAATAGTGAGCAACTAAACTCCGTAAGCAATGAAATTTAAATGGATTGCCTGCTGTGTTGCGGGGCAGTTGTTGGGGGCTGGCCTGGCGTTGGGCCAGACCAGCCCCACCTCGGCGACCAGCCCCACCCGAGAGAGTGCGCTCGGGGCAATCCCGCCTAAGCGCGTATCGTACATTGGGGCCAAAGGTCAGAAGGTTGCCTCGGCGGAGAAGGCCGACCACCGCGAAGAACTGGTGTATCGCGACAGCATCGGGGGCAACCTGCGCGTTTACTATCCGTCGGGTAACTTGCGCCGGGTGGTCCCTTATCTGCACTTCGGGCGGGGCGTGAAGTACGGCGTAGAAACCAGCTTCTACGAAACGGGCGAAGTGAAGAGCCGGTGCGAATACAGAGTTTTGCCAGTGGGTGCCTACGAACAGTTTTACCGCGATGGTAAAATTCGCTCGCGTATCTATCTGGCTGGCGACTCAACTGGCAAAGCCGTCAATAGTGAGGGGTATTTGCCAGATGGTACGCCGGCAACGGAGAGCACGGCAGTGCCGGAAAAAATGCCCACCTACCGGGGCGGCGGCAGCGATGCTATTGTGGCGGCTATTCAACAAGGAGTACGCTATCCGGCAGCGGCATTAAGGGCGCAGGTACAGGGCAGGGTATTTGTGACTTTTATGGTGGATGATGCGGGTTTTATTCGCAATTCCCAAATAGTCACATCACCTTCCCCGCTTCTGAATGCCACTGTTCTGCAATCAGTGGCCTCGCTGGGACGCCTCACGCCGGGCGAGATTTCCGGCGATACGGTGGACGTGTTTTTCACTGTTCCGATAACTTTTTCGATTCAGTAGGAAAAAAGCAATACTTTTCAAGCGTCTAAACTGACTCTTCAGCCTCATGTCCACCTTCGCCCTCATTCTGCTCGGGCTTATTGCCCTCACGCTGTTTCTCTGCTACGTCATTGTGCCGCAGGGCACGGTGGCGGTGGTCACGGTATTCGGCAAGTACCGGCGCATTATGTCGCCGGGACTGAATTTCAAACTGCCGTTTATTGAGGCGGTGTACAAGCGGATTTCCATCCAGAACCGCTCGCTGGAACTTAATTTCCAGGCCATTACCATCGACCAGGCCAATGTGAATTTCAAGGCCATGCTGGTGTACGCGGCCTTCGACCAGAGCGAGGAAGCAATCAAGAACGTGGCCTTCAAGTTCGTGGATGAGCAAAGCCTGATGCAGGCGCTGGTGCGGACCGTGGAGGGTAGCATCCGGGCCTTTGTGGCCACGCAGCGGCAGGCGGCGGTGCTCAGCCTGCGCGGCGAAATCGTGCTCCACGTGAAGGACCAGCTCGATGCCACGCTCGAAAGCTGGGGATACCATCTCATTGATTTGCAGCTCAATGATATTGCCTTCGACGAGGAAATCATGCGCTCGATGGCCAAAGTGGTGGCCTCCAACAACCTGAAAGCCGCTGCCGAAAACGAAGGCCAGGCCCTGCTCATCACCAAAACCAAAGCGGCCGAAGCCGAGGGCAACGCCATCAAAATCGCGGCCGAAGCCGAGAAAATCGCGGCCCAGCTGCGCGGCCAGGGTGTGGCCCTGTTCCGCGAGGAAGTAACCAAGGGCCTGGCCCACGCCGTGGAGGAAATGACCAAAAACAACCTCGACCCGGCGATGGTCTATTTCTCGATGTGGACCGAAGCCATCAAGCACTTCGCGGAGCAGGGCCAGGGCAACGTCATTTTCCTCGACGGCTCGAACGAAGGCATGAATAAAAGCCTGCAGCAGATGATGGCCATGCAGCAGCTCCAGCGGCCGCTGAAGTAAGCGGCTGCGGTCCTGAATCTACCCGTTTTCTCCCGCTGTAGCTGCCGTATGTTGTTGTTTGACAAGAAGGGTTTGTTGTAACTGCCGCTTTGGTAGGTGGGGCTTTTGGCGCATCTGGCCAAACTCATCCTCCGGCGGCCCCGCCGAAAGTAGCCATTTACCTGACGGCTACCGGTAAACAACTGCCAAACTCGGTTGGTGCCGACCATTGGGCCCAGATAGCCATGCGTGACAGCGTGAGCGGTATTATGCGCGAATATTTTATCCCTCGGGCAAGCTCTGGCGGGTTATCCCGTTTGCCAATGTTCGGCTGGGTATCCGGCATGGCGTAGTGTTGAGCTATGACGAGGCCGGAAAGCTGTACCGGCGGGAAGATTTCTCTGGCGGGCAGCGGCAGGGCGAGCTACAGCTCTTTGACGCCACTGGTGCCTTGAGCCGGACCATTGTGTACGCCCATGATAAGAAAGTGAGCCAGCAATGCTTCACTGCCGCCGGGCTGACCAGGGAATGCCAACCCGATAAACAGCTGCCACAGTACCCGAGGGGTACCGCCGGGCTGATTGCGGCGATTGAGCAAGCCGCCGTGCTCCCCACCGAAGAGGTGCTCAGACATGGTTTCGGGACCGTTGTCATCAAACTGTTGGTTGATGCCGAAGCCACCATTATCGGGACTACCGTGGTGCGCGCTCCAACTGCCCGCATGGGCCAGGCCGTGCTGGATGCGGTGAAAGCAATAAAGCCTTTTGTCGCCGCTGGAATGGTGGACCAGGAGCCGGTTTCGGTGTTGTATTACCTGCCCATTAAAATTGGACACCCTGTAAATGGCTGGGCCATGACTAACGCTTACGACGATGCCCCCAAAGTCACCTTCCTGGCGGCCGAGTAAGCTATTCGTATGGGAAAAAGGAAACAGTGACAACTACTCCAGCAGCCGCTGAGTTAAGTAGTTGCTGGCGTTTTGCCGACCAGTATGTAATTTCGGAGAGTTGAGAGTCCGGCACTGCTTTTTCGTCCTTACCCAAATCTATTTGTCTACTGTTTAATGGCGAGCTGGTGCGCCGGTCAGACCGCCCCAGGCGGTCTGACCGGTTGTAGTGAGCACGATTTCGCCCTGCCGACAACCGCTCAGACCGCCTGGGGCGGTCAGACCCGCGCAACGGTTTTGGGCAAGGACAAGTAATGTTTCCCGGGTTATCAGCTCCTTTTTTTCTTGTCTGGTGAATACACGGTTATTTTATCTGAGCCTTTTGCTGGCGGGGTCGCTGGCCGGCCGGGCGCAAGCGCCCCGGGCAGCTACGCCCAGCCCCATCAGTAGCTTTTTCACGCCCGACTACCAGCCCGCCAATTCCTCTGATACCACGGCCATATGCGCCGAAACGACGTTCCGCGACAGCCTCAGCGGCACCACGCGGCTGTATTATCCTTCGGGCAATCTGAAGCAATACATTCCTTACGCCAACGTGGCGCGGGGCGTGCGCTACGGCTGCGTCACCACCTGGTACGAGAGCGGCCAGATGTGCACCAAGGAGGACTACGTGCGCGGCGTGCGCCACGGCGACCTGCTCACGTATTATCCCGACGGCACCCTCAAGCGCCGCGAGCATTGCCAGGACGGCCGTTGCGGCGTGGGTACCTGCTACGATGCCAACGGCTACCCCGTGCCCTACTTCGCCTACGAGCAATTGCCGTTGTACCCCGGCGGCGAAGAGCGCCTGCTAAAGGAACTCACCAAGGCGGTGCGCCTTAATAGGCAGGAGCTGGCCGCCGCGCGCCGCGCCGTGGGCCACCTGCCGGACATGGTGCAGTATGGCTGGCGGCGCGAAGTAGACGTAGAGCTGGCCGTGGCCCCCGACGGCCGCATTGCCCACGCCCGCGTGGTGCAGTCCACGGCCGGGTTCCTCAATAGTGCCGTGCTGCGGGCGGTGGCCAGCCTCCAGCGGCAGTTTGTGCCCGGCCGGCGCGATGGGCAGGTGATGACCAGCTACCTCACCGTGCCCCTTTTTTACACCCTCGAGGCCCCCACGCGCCAGCCGTATTACGGCGGCTACCGAATACGACAGCGCTAGAAAATGGGCCGGCCGGTTGCCGTTATGCCGAGAAATCGGGGCTGGGCTACCCCGCTATGCGGGCCAGCTTCCGCCTACCCGTTACCTTTAAGGCTGAATACCTAGTAAGACCCCGCGTTTTTTCAGAATATGGACGAAGCCACCCTTGCCAAATACCAGCCCGTTATCGGCCTGGAAGTTCACGCCCAGCTGCTCACGCACAGCAAAATGTACTCTTCCGATGAGAACGAGTACGGCGTTGCCCCCAACACCAACCTGTCAGTCATCACCCTCGGCCACCCCGGCACCTTGCCCAAAGTGAACCGCACGGCTGTGGAATTTGCCATGAAAATGGGCCTGGCTACCAACTGCCAGATTCGGCGCGACAACCTGTTTGCCCGCAAAAACTACTTCTACCCCGACCTGCCTAAGGGCTACCAGATTACGCAGGACAAAACCCCGATTTGCTACGACGGCCACCTCGACGTGCGCGTGGGTGAGGAGGTGAAGCGCATCGGCATCACCCGCATTCACATGGAGGAAGACGCCGGGAAGTCGATGCACCTGGCCGGTGAAACCGAAACCCTCGTGGACCTGAACCGCGCCGGCGTGCCGCTCATCGAAATCGTGAGTGAGCCCGACATCCGGACCGGCGACGAAGCCTACGCCTACCTCACCGAAATTAAGAAGCTGGTGGAGTACCTCGGCATCTGCGACGGCAACATGGAGGAAGGCTCGCTGCGCTGCGATGCCAACATCTCGGTGATGCTGCACGGGGCCGCGCAGTTCGGCATGAAGGTGGAGGTGAAGAACATGAACTCCTTCCGCAACGTGCAGCGCGCCATTGCCTACGAAATCGAGCGGCAGATTGCCATCATCGAAGCCGGCGGCGAAGTGGACAGCGAAACCCGGGGCTTCGACGCCCCCAGCGGTACCACCAACGGCCAGCGCAGCAAGGAAACCCTCAACGACTACCGCTACTTCCCCGAGCCGGACCTGCCCCCGCTGGTGATTTCTGACGAGTGGCTGCACCGCGTGGCCGCCGAATTGCCGGCGCTGCCGCAGCAACTCTACTCGCGCTTCGTGGGCGAGCTGGGCCTGAACGACTATGACGCCTCCGTCCTCATCGACCAGAAGGAAGTGGCCCTGTTCTTCGACGACCTCGCGCGCCTCACGCCCAACGCCAAAGCGGCTGCCAACTGGGTGATGGGCCCCGTGAAGTCCTACCTCAACGAGCGGGCCCTCACCATGGCGGATTTTCCGCTCGACGCCGCCCAGCTGGCCGGTATCATCGAGCTGATTGACGCCGGAAAAATCAACTATTCGGTGGCCAGCAAGCAACTGTTTCCGCATTTGCTCGACCATCCGACGGCCAACGCGACCGGCGCGGCCGAAAGCCTGGGCCTGCTCACGCAGGCCGACAACGGCGAGCTGGCCGGTCTGGTGCAGCAGGTGCTAGATGCCAACCCCGCCAAAGTGGCCGAGTACCGCGCCGGCAAAAAGTCGCTCACCGGTATGTTCATGGGCGAGCTCATGAAGCTCACCGGCGGCAAGGCCGACCCCAAGCTGGCCAACCAGCTGCTGCGCGCCGGGCTGGACGGGTAAGCAAGCTTTTGTTATCCAGAGCCTCTCTGTCATCCTGAGCTTGCGAAGGATGACAGAGAGGAACAAACCATCCACGGCCTCGCGTTGGCCATTCTGATTCACAAGTTCACGCACATGCCTCACCCAATGATAAAATCTGTTTTCCTGGCTGCCACCGTGCTGGGCATGGCCAACGCCTGCCAGAATGCCGCCGCCGCCGATGGCTACGAGATTTCGGGCCAGCTGAAAAACGCCCCGGACGGTACCGTGCTGCACCTTTCGGAGCTCAACTCCAACCAGTTTGTAGAGAAGGTCACCGCCAAAACCGATGCCGCCGGTAAGTTTACCCTGAAAGGTGCCACCGCGACCCCCGGTATCTACCAGCTCAAGCTGGACGATGCCAACCAGGTGCTGCTGCTGCTCGATAATAAAACCCGCGTAGAGCTCAGCGGCGACGCCAAAAGCCTGCCCACCACCTACAGCGTAAAGGGCAGCAAAGATGCCGAAGTACTGCGCCAGCTCACGCAGGTGATGGAGGGCAGCAAGGGCCAGCTTGAAGACATCAGCAAGCGCTACGGCGCGGCCGGGCAGGCCGGCAAAACCGAGGAGATGAAGGCCATCGAGAAGGAGTATTACGCCATTCAGGGCAGTAATACGGCCAAGATTAAGGCCCTTGTCCGGCGCAACGTGACGTCTGTAGTGGGCGGCTTTGCGGTGGGCGCTTTCATCAATCCCGAAGAGGAGTTCATGTTTGCCGACTCCGTGGCAACCATTCAGCGCAAGGCCAACCCCAATTCGCCCTTCACCAAGGAGCTCACGGCCCGCCTCGAGCCGATGCGCGCCACCGCCCAGGGCGCCATGGCCCCCGAAATCAACCTGCCCCAGCCCGACGGCTCCAAGCTGGCCTTGAGCAGCCTGCGTGGCAAATACGTCCTTATTGATTTCTGGGCGAGCTGGTGCGGCCCCTGCCGCCAGGAAAACCCCAACGTGGTACGTTCCTACAACCAGTTCAAGGACAAGGGCAAAGGCTTTACCATCTACTCCGTATCGCTGGACCAGGAGAAGGGCAAGTGGGAAAAAGCCATTGCCACCGACGGCCTCACCTGGCACCACGTTTCGGACCTGGCCGGCTGGCAAAGCGTAGCCGGCGCGGCCTACGGCGTGAAGGCTATCCCGCAGTCGTTCCTGATTGACCCGCAGGGGAAAATCATCGCCAAAAACCTGCGCGGCGAAGCCCTGTCGGCCAAGCTGGCTGAGGTGCTGAAATAGGCATATTAGCAACCAACAAAAACGGCCCGTCTGATTTCAGACGGGCCGTTTTTGTTGGACCAGGGGTAGGATTCGAACCGCCGGAGGAACCGCTAAAAGCTTCCTCCGGCGGGCTTACGCACGACGGCAATCTCCACTCTGCCACCTTGGTCTTTAGTTGAAAATAAAACAGAAATCACCCCAGAAACATGCGCTGCAAGCCGGGCCAAAGGCGCTTTTTCAGGCTGACATCGTACTCCACCAAATCGACGGTAGCCGATGCGAGATAGGAGAGGCCCAAGCTGGGAAACTGCACCGGCTCGTAAATCTGGGTGTTGCGGATAGTGGTATCGAGCAGGTTTTTGCCGAAGGCCACGATGCGCGTGGCGGCCAGCTCCCGGCGCAGGTTCACCAGCGCCACGGGCAGGTCCGACTCTACGTTCACCAGCAGCACGTCGGCCATCACTAGGCTCAGGGCCTGAAGCATCTTGTTTAGAAACACGTTGCGGTGCATCTTGAGAAACTGGTCCGACGGCAGGCGGAACAGCAGGATTACGCCCTGCGCATTATCGCCCATCACCGTGAACGGCGTGCGCATAACCGGCGGCACGGCCGAAGCAGCCGGGGCCGGGCGCGGTGTTTCCGGCGCGGGCGGCCCCGGCGCCGCTACCGGGTGCAGGGCGCTGGACGTGAGCCGCTCCAGGCCGGCCGAGGGCTTACTGTAAGCCATGGGCGGCATGCTGGAGGTGCGGGTTGGCGCGGGCGGCTCGGGTTTTGGGGCCGGCGGTGGCGCGAGCGCGGGCTGGGCGGCAACTGCCGGCGCAATCGGCGCGGCGGCAACGGGCGCTTCGGCAGCCGGCTCGGCGGGCACGTAGAGCGTCACATCAGTGTAGAAGTTTTGCAGAAAGGCCAGCTTTTCGGCAGACATGGCGCGGTGGTTGGGGTGAGAAAAAACAGGCTGATTGGGCAATTATGCCCGCTATTTCAAATCGAAGAGGGCTTTGAGCTCTTGGGCTTCGGCGGGCTGCATGCGGCCGGCCAGCACCAGGCGCAGTTGCCGGCGGCGCAGAGCCCCGTCGAAAAGCCGGATTTCCTCCTCGGTTTCGGGCACGGCATCGGGTACGTCGATGGGCCGGCCGCTCTGGTCCACGGCCACGAAGGTGAAAAACGCTTCGTTGGTTTTGAGCTTGGTGCCGTTGGGAATGTCCTCGGCCCACACATCGATGTGCACTTCCATGCTGGAGTTGAATGCGCGCGTCACCTGGGCCTGGAGCGTGACCACGTTACCCAGCCGGATGCTGTCGCGGAACGACACGTTATCGACCGAAGCCGTGACCACGATGCGATTGGAGTGCTTCTGGGCCGCAATGGCGGCGGCAATGTCCATGAGGTGCATCATGCGCCCCCCCATGAGGTTGTTGAGGGTGTTGGTATCGTTGGGCAGTACCAGCTCGGTCATGATGACGAACGAGTCGGAAACGGGTTTTTGCTTGCGCATGGAGAAAAAGTAAAACGGCCTGCAGGAGGCTGAAAATAGTGGCATAAAGGTACGGCCTGCAGGACGCGAAGGCCTGCGGGTAGGCCCAAAAAATACCCCGTCCGATTTCGGACGGGGTATTTTGAATCAGCAAGAAGCTGCCGGGCGCGGGACTATTCCACGTTGAGCTTGCTAGTGAAGGTTTCGCCATCGAGCGAGATGTGCACCACGTACATACCAGCCTTGAGGGTCTGGCCGCCGCTTTGCAGCGATACGCTCTGCTGGCCGGCGCCATACATTTTGGCGGGCAGCGATACCACGTTGCGACCCAGCACGTCGGTCAGGCGCACCTGCACCTGCGTGGCGGTCGTGAGGTTGAGGTGCACAGCCGTTTCGTTGGTCATCGGGTTGGGGTACACGCTGATGCCGCGGCTGGCCAGGGCATCGGCCTTGGTAGCCAGCGGGCCGGCAATGCGCAGGTTATCGAAGTAGAAGTTGTTGCCGGCGGTGGTACCGTTCACCATCTGGAAGCGCACTTTGAACAAGCCGCTGCCCTGGAACTGGGCCGGAATGGCCACCGTGGTGGTCTGCCAGCTGGCGCTGCTGGTGGGCACGTAACCGTCGGTGGGGGTGAGGCCCTGGGTGGTGAGCGCCGTGACGTCGAGCACGGTGGGCGTCGACCAGGTTACGCCGCAGTCGCTGCTGAACGAAATGCGCAGCTGCTCGTTGCTGGTAATCGTGCGTAGGGCAAAGGCCCGCGAGAAGCTCAGCGAAGCCGGGCGGGGCACCGAGGCCAGGTTGATGTTGGGCGTGATGAGCTGGGAGGTAGCACCCACCGGAATCACCCGGTCCTGCACAATGAGGTAGCCGGTGCCGGTGGCGGCGGGCACGTTGGCCTGCCGTACCCAGCGGTAGTTTGGGGCCGCAACCCCGGTGCTGGTAAAGCCCGAAGTGATGTAGTTGCGCAGGGTGGGGTCGGCAAACAAGTTCGGGAAGTTGGCATCTTCAAACGACTCCGCGTAGGGGGCCACTTCGCCGCCCGTCGGGCCTTCTACCCGAATGTAGTTGGTCACGCTGCTGGTGCTGCTACCCGAGGTGTTGCTCACCGTTTCCGTTACGGGGTAGAAGCCGGCCGCCGCGTACGATACCGAAACCGAAGCTCCGGTTGCCGTAGCAGGCGTGCCGCCGGGGAACGACCAGGCGTAGGTGATTGCACCGCCGCCCGACGAGAAGTTGTAGGAGTAGTCGTTCAGCGTGACGGGCGTGTTGATGCACACGCTGGTGCTCACGCCGGCGGCGGGGGCAAAAGCGGCCACGGGGGCGCAGCTGGCGGGGGCGATGTAGCCGTCGTTGGTGCCGGTGGCCACCAGGTTGGCCTGGGTGGTGAGACCGGTACGCTCGGGGCGCAGGGCCAGCACGTTGCGCATCAGGGTCTTCTGGCCCTGCGTGAACATGGTGGGGCACGACGCGTAGTCCATGATATTCTGCACGTTGGCCAGAATGCGCTGGCCGGTAGCCGGGTCGGTGCAGGGCGAGTACGTCAGGTCGCAGTTGAAGGTGCCGTCGGTGGTGGGGGTATCGGCCACGCCGTCGTCGCCGCTGCAGTTGCCGGTGCCGGGGTTGTTGGTCTGGCCCCAGGGGTGGCTCAGGCCGAAGTAGTGGCCGATTTCGTGGGTGGCGGTGCGGCTCTGGGCGCGGGCGGGCGAGCTGGTGCCCTGGTTGCCGAACCAGTCGCCACGGGCCACAAAGCCGTCGCGCTGGGCCGTGGAGTTCTGCGGCAGGTTGGAGTAGCCTAGCACAATGCCGCCCCCCGACGTGGACGTACCGATGCTGCTCACAATCCAGATGTTGAGGTAGCGCTGACGGTCCCAGATAACCAGGGACTGCACCGAACCGCTCTGGTCGTCATTAATCAGGCTGGGGGCGTAGTGGCGGGTGATGCCTGTGGTGCAGTTGCCGTTGGGGTCCTTCTTGGCCAGCCGAAACCGGAAGCCGATGGAGGCCGCGCGCGCCCGGAAAACCGGTACCGTGTTGGCCGTATCCGGGTTCAGCTTCTGGTAGTCGGTATTGAGCTGGTCGATGGCGCTGTTAATCTGCCGGTCGCTGATGTTCTCAGGGCCGCTGGCATGAATGATGTGCACGACCACGGGAATGGTCACATCGGTTACGTACGACACTCGGTTTTGCTGCGTGGCGGCCAGCGCTTCCATCTGCTTGTACATGGCGCGCTGGGCTTCGCGGGCACCGGGGTGCTCGGCGAAGTAGCGCTCCTGCTCGGCCACGGCCCCGCACCAGTTGGGGCTGCGTTCGCTAATTAAGTTTTGGGCGCTGGCACGCAGTCCCGTCAGGGCCAATGCCAGGGTCAGCGCCGTGGGTAATAGTTTTTTCAACATGAGAAAATTTAGGAGAAAGCGTAGGTTTATTAGAAAAGAGGGGAGAAAACGTGCGGCTGGGGCCACATAAAAAAACAAGCCGATGACTGGACTTTCAAATTTACCTAAAAACCCTGAATCCAACACGTTCCAGTGGTAGAACGGGTGAGTTATTAATTAGGGGATTACGATTTTGCTGGTCGAACGCCCAACGCTGGTTCGCAGTTCAACCAGATAAATGCCGGGGGCCGGGCGGGCCGCTCCGGTCGGCAGCAGCGGCAGCGTTTGCAGGCCGGCCCGGCCGGTAGCCCGCGTAGCCGCGCCCACCGGTCGACCCAGCAAGTCGGTCAGCCGCAGCTCAACCGGGCCGGGAACGGCCAGGGTAAACTCCACCACCGATTCGGCGGTGAGCGGGTTAGGGTACACCCGTGCCGGCAGGCTGCCGGCCCTCAGGCGCGTGGCCAGGAGCGGCGCCGCCCCCACGGCCAGGTGGTCGAGGTAGAAGTAGTTGCCGCCGTTGCTCTGCAATGTGAGGCGCACCTGGAAGTGGCCGGTCAGGTAGCCGGCCGGGATATCTACCCGCAGGCTTTTCCACTCCGAAGCGGCCAGCGGCGTGTAGCCGTAGGTGCGCAGCGTGTCGCGGGTATTAAGTACGAGCGAGAAGAAGCTGCGCTGCGTGGCCCAGGTCTGGCCGCAGTCGTTGCTGAACTGGACAGCCAGCGACTCATTGGCTTGGCCCGCCCGCAGGGCGTAGGCCCGGTCGAAGGTCACGGCCGGCTGGTCGGCCACCGTGAGGCCGCTCAGGTTGATGTTGGGCGAGGTAAGCATGGTCTGGGTGCCGGCCGTCAGCACCGAGCTGGCCACCAGCACGCAGGCCGCGCCGTCGCTCACGGCTAGGCCGCCGGGCGAGCCGGCCCGCCGAATCCACCGCGCCGCCGTCGAGGCAGTGTTCGAGGAATTAGTCCAGTTGCGCAGGTCGGGGACCGTGAAGTTGGCCGGAAAGCCGGCGGCTTCAAATGACTCCGCTACCGCGCCCACCAGGGCAGAGCCAGGCCCCACTACCTGCACCAGGCCCGTGCGCGTGGTCATGCCCATGGCGCCGCCGGCCGTCACGGCCAGCGTGGCGTTGTACAGGCCGCCCGTGGGGTACGTCACCACCGGGTTGCGCAGGGTAGAAGTGCCGGGCACGCCGCCCGGAAACTGCCACGCGTAGGTAGCCGCCGTCAGGCTGGCGTTGTAGGAATAATCGGTAAAAGTCACCGTCGAGCCATCGCAGACGGTGGTGGCCGAGGACTGGAACGCCACTATCGGGGCGCAGTTGGGGGCCGCGTAGCCATCGTTGGTGCCGGTGGCCAGCAGGTTGGCGGCGCTGGTGAGCACCTGCCGGCAGCTCAGCTGCAGCGAGGCGCGCATCACGGCGCGCTGGCCCAGCGTGAACATCCGCGTGCACGAGGAATAGTCCATGTAGTTTTGCACGTTGGCCAGCGGGCCGCAGGGGTTGAAGCTGGTGAGCACCGTGCCCGTACCGTAGGCCGCCGAGCAGCTAGTTTGCGAGCCCGTGGTATTGGGCGTGTCGGCAATGCCGTCGTCGAGGCTGCAATTGCTGGCCAGGCCCGGCGTGTTGCTGCCGCCCCAGGTATGGGGCAGGCCAAAGTAATGGCCGATTTCGTGGGTGAGGGAGCGCACCGCCAGGTTGCTGCCGCCAGAGGTGCCAACGCTGCCAAACTGAGCATTCCGAATCACAATGCCATCGGCCGCGCCGCCCGAGCACGGCAGGTAGGCGTAGCCGCCGGCCCCGTTGGCGCTGGTGCACACCCAGATGTTGAGGTACTTATCCTGCGGCCAGGTAATCAGGCTTTTCACCCGGTCGTCGCCAATGTTGGTATCCGTCGAATACGTGCGGGTGATGCCCGTGGTGCAGTTGCCGCTGGGGTCGCGGCGGGCCAGCTTCATCCGAAAGCCAATGTTGGCATACAGCGCCTGGAAGGCCGGAATCACGTCGGCCGTATCGCGGTTGGTTTTGCTGTAGTCTTCGTTAATAACCCGGAGGGCATCATTCACCTGCGCGTCCGAAATATTATTGCTGCCGCCGGTGTGGATGATGTGAATCACCACGGGCACCGTCACGTCGGGGGTGGCCAGCAGGCGCGCCTGGGTGGCGGTGGGCATGCGGGCCACGTCCTGCAGAAAGGCGCGGTAGGCGGCGGCCGCGCCCGGCTGCCGCGCAAACGCCGCCTGCTGGGCGCTGTCGAACGCGCAGCGGTAGCCGGTTTGGTGCTCGGGGTATTGGCGCACCACGCCTTCGGGCGTTTGGGCCAGGGCCACGAAGCCACCGCCGAGGGCAAAGGCCACAGCCAGCAGCCCACTTGTAAAAGAGCGTAACATTTTTATCATAAGCAGAAAATTGGAGAAGCGGGAAAGCGGGGGTGAGAAAAAAATACCCCCGGCGACCTTGCCGCTGGGGGAGCAAGAGCGCCGGGGAATAATCGCAGGCAAATTACACCCGGGAAACTGGGAAAAGAACGAAGCGAACTCCTACGAGCGCCAGCCCCCGGCCCCGAGCAGCGGCACGAACCGGAACTCCTCAAATTCTTCGCGCACAAAGGCCTCGGCCCCTTCGCGGGTCACGCGCACCATGCGTTGGGTCTGGCTGTCGCCCACGGGTATCACGAGGCGGCCACCCACGCGCAGCTGGCGCAGCAGGGCCGGGGGCAGCCCCGGCGCACCGGCCGTAACGAGGATGGCATCGAACGGGGCGCGGTCGGGCAGGCCCACCGAGCCGTCGCCGCAATGCAGCCCGGCCCCGCCGGCCCCCAGTGTAGCCAGCAGCTGCCGGGTGCGGGCAAACAGCACTTCGTTAAACTCTATGCTGTCGACGTGGGGCGTGAGCTGGAGCAGCACGGCGCACTGGTAGCCCGAGCCGGTACCCACTTCCAGTACCCGGTCGGTGGGCTGCAGGTTGAGCAGCTGGGTCTGGTAAGCCACGGTGTAGGGCTGTGAAATCGTCTGGCCCTCGCCAATGGGAAACGCCTTGTCCTGGTAGGCGTGGGCCTCGAAGGCGGGCGCAAAAAAGAGGTGACGCGGCACGGTAGCCAGGGCCTGCAGCACCCGTTCGTCGTGAATGCCGCGCAGCCGCAGCTCGCGGGCCAGCGCCCGCCGCTGTCCCTGGTGGCGATATGAATCCTGAAGCGGTGAGATGATAAAAGACTGAAAAAAATGAATAAAAGCCGGACGTAGGGGTCCGGAGGCACATTTGCCAACCCAAAAAGAAGCCGCCGGACAACTACCGGCTTTCCCTACCTTTGCCGGGAGCGGTATGTCTCCACAGGCCGCGAAAATACTACCCCGCCCACCGTTTTGCAGTTAATTCGTCGCTTTCAATATATCAAGCTAGTGGCCGCCGATTTTGGCGCGGCGCTGTTTGCCTGGATGTGTTTTTATCTCGTGCGCAAATATTTGCTCAACGAGCTGACCGGCTATCACTTCACCGAAGGCGTGCTGTTTGACCTCACCGGGTCGGCCATATTCATCGCCATCTTCTGGACGGTGCTTTACACGCTGGTGGGCGAGTACCGCGACATTTACCGCAAGTCGCGCCTCGGCGAAATTCTGCGGCTGGCCCGCGTGGCCATGCTGGGCGCAGTGGTTATCTTCTTCACCCTGTTGCTCGACGACCAGGGCGTGGTGAACTACCGAGCTTACTACAAGACATTTACGGCCTACTACCTGCTGCATTTTTTCATCACGGCCATTTTGCGCACCTTAGCTGTGAGCAGCGTGCAGCGCCAGATTCGCAAGCAGCGGATTTTCTTCCCCACGCTGTTGGTGGGCTCCAATGCCCTGGCCTTGAACACGTTTTATGAGCTCTCGCGCACCAGCCGGCACCTGGGTCTGCGCCTGGTGGGCTTTGCGCCGGTGGGCGATACCATTGATGAGACCCTGGCCGCCGAGCTGCCCGCGCGGGGCTCCTACCAGCGCCTGCCGGCCCTGGTGCGCGCCCTCAAAATCGAGCAGATTGTCATTGCCATCGAGCCCAGCGAGCACCTGCTCATTCAGGATATTCTGGCCCTGCTGGAGGGCACGCCGGCCCGCGTGAGCATCCTGCCCGACCTGTACCAAATGCTGCTGGGCTCGGTGAAAGTCAATCACTTATTCGGCACGCCGCTCATCGAAATCAAGCAGGACCTGCTGCCCGTGTGGCAGGTGGTGCTCAAGCGGGTGATTGATGTGGTGGGCTCGGCGCTGTTTATGCTGCTGGCCTGCTGGGTCTACGCCTTCACGGCCGTCATGGTGAAGCTGTCGTCGCCCGGGCCGGTATTTTACCGGCAGGAGCGCATCGGGCGCGACGGCCACCCGTTCCGCATCATCAAGTTCCGGTCGATGTTCACCGATGCCGAGAAAATGGGCCCGGCCCTGAGCTCCGACCACGACCCGCGCATCACCAAGTGGGGCCGTTTCATGCGCAAGGTGCGCCTCGACGAGCTGCCCCAGTTCTGGAACGTGCTGAAAGGCGATATGAGCATCGTAGGCCCGCGCCCGGAACGCCAGTTTTTCATCGACCAGATTGTGAAAATAGCGCCCCACTACCGGCACCTGCACCGCGTGCGCCCGGGCCTCACCTCGCTGGGTCAGGTAAAATATGGCTACGCCGAAACCGTGGCCCAGATGGTGGAGCGGCTCAAATTCGACATTCTCTACATCGAGAACATGAGCCTGGCCATGGATTTTCGGGTGCTGCTCTACACGCTCAAGATTATTGTGGAAGGGCGGGGGAAGTAAGAAAACTTATGCGGCTTAATTAGCGGGATTCGCGCGCTCGTGTGCTAGATAAGCCCGGTGTGGGCTGCGGACGCGCAGGTTATGCAGCCCGCAGGCCACCACCATGACCGTATCGCGAAACCAGTCGCCGCGGACCCGCAGCTTGTCGCGCACCATGCGCAAGCGTTTGATGCCACTGTGCACGTGCTCAATCACCACGCGTAAGGGACTCAGCAGCTGGTTGTAAAGTTTCTGGGAAAAGGTCAGTTCGCCCTTCGGGGGCTTCTTGTGCGGCATCTCGACCAGCACCCCCGGCGGGCGATGGCCGAGCAAACCCAAATCCTGCCGCAGCACGCTGCCCGCCGGCAGGTGCAAGGGGTATTCGTCGGCCACTTTTTTGTCGTGCATGCGCCCTGATTCCGTGGGCGAGAGGTAGTGCAGATACTGCGTATCGTCGCACAAGGTGTTGTTTTTCAAGGTATGGACTTTTTTTTAGCACTATACTCTTCTTCTTGCCCTTCCCGGTCCGCGTTGCGCGGGATACCGCGTTCCACCCCGTCGTAGGTAAAGATCTTATCGGGGTGCGCGGCCAGGCGCTGGGCCAGTTGCGCGCCGTCGCGCACGGGCGACAGGCCGCGGGCGGCCAGCGTTTGGTTGAGCACGTTGAGCAACGGGCCCGTCAGGCGGCTGACGCGGGTCTGCGAAACGCCAAAGCTGGCGGCTTGGTACTCTTGCAACGAATTGGTTTTGAGATAGGTCAGCAAGAAGAAAAGCTTCGTGTCGGTACCGGACAAGGTCGCATTGGCCCGCTCCCGATGGGCCGGGATGCGCCGCCGGGTGCCGTCGAGGGTGTGGTAGCGCTGATGCCGTTCCCAACGGGGCGCAAAGTCGGTGAGCAGGTCGTCAAATTCGGCGGGCAGCAGACTGGTTAAGGCCAGAAACTGCGTCGGCCGCTCGCGTAGGGCCAAATAATTCATCCCCAAAAGTACGGCCCGGTCTCACGCACCAGTATAGCTAACTTTGCCGCATCAGCACTAAGGTGAGGTGTGAACTGGTGAGTTTGATGTTTGGACTGCGCTAAATGCGCAATTGGAACATCAAACTCACCAGTTCACACCTCACCATCTCACCGCTCGTACCTTTGTAGTTGCCGGCCGGAACCTTTCAAGCTCCGGGTGAATTGCAAACCACTATGAATATCGAAGTAAAAGGAAGAGTCCTCGTCGCGATGAGCGGCGGAATTGATAGCAGCGTGGCCGCCGTGCTCCTGCACGAGCAAGGCTATGAAGTGGTGGGGATGACCATGAAAACCTGGGATTACGCCAGCGCCGGCGGCTCCAAAAAGGAAACCGGCTGCTGCTCGCTCGACAGCATCAACGACGCCCGCGACATTGCCGTGCAGCTCGGCTTTCCGCACTATATCATCGATATCCGCAACGAGTTCGGCGATTTCGTGATTGATAACTTCACCGAAGAATACCTGGCCGGCCGCACGCCCAACCCCTGCGTGCTCTGCAACACGCACATTAAGTGGGATGCCCTGCTGCGCCGCGCCGACCAGCTCGGCTGCGAGTTCATTGCCACGGGCCACTATGCCAATATCCGCAAGGATGCCGAAACCGGCCGCTTCGTGGTGAGCAAAGGCCTCGACGAAAACAAGGACCAAAGCTATGCCCTCTGGGGCGTGAGCCAGGCGAGCCTGAGCCGCACGCTGTTTCCGCTGGGCGGCATGCGCAAAACCGAAATTTATGACGAAGCCCGCCGGCGCGGCTTCACCGAGCTGGTGAACAAGCCCGAGAGCTACGAAATCTGCTTCATTCCCGACAACGACTACCGGGGCTTCCTGCGCCGCCGCGTGCCGGGCCTGGAGGCGCGCGTGGCCGGCGGCAACTTCGTGACCAAAAACGGCCGCGTTATCGGCAAGCACGAGGGCTATCCGTTCTACACCATCGGACAGCGCAAGGGGCTGGGCGTGGCCCTGGGCTACCCCGCGTTCGTGCTCGAAATTCGCCCCGATACCAATGAGGTGGTGCTGGGCAACTACGAAGAGCTGGCCAGTACGGCTACCGTGGTGGGCAAGCTCAACATGGGCAAAGAAGCCACCCTGCTGGGGCGTGGCCTGGTGCCAGCCGTGGTGAAAGTGCGCTACAACCACGACGGTGCAGCGGCTTTCCTGGAAGAAGTGGATGGCAAAATCCGCGTGTACTTCGAGGAGCCCGTGCACGCCATTACGCCCGGGCAGGCTGCTGTGTTCTACGACGGCAACGACGTGCTGGGCGGCGGCTGGATTGAGCGCCACGTCATCGGCGAATTCCCCTTACCTTTTGCCGCCACGGCCACCGCTGGCCTCTAAGTAGTCAGTCATCAGTAATCGGTAGTCAGACAGAAATCAATTGACTGATTTTTAAACAGCTGAAATCTGATTGCTGACTACTTATTACTAACTACCTACTTATTTCCTTTCTAATCACCCGCTGCGCACTGCTCATGCAACGACTGTTTTCTTCCTGGAATTTGCCGGTGGCTACCCGCCGGGCTGGTCTGGCCTTGGCTGCGGGTGCCCTGGCAATGGGTTTCGGCGGCTGCAAAAATACGGTGGAGGCCCTGCCCGATGCGGGCCTGGGCTACTACCCGGTGGCCGTGGGCAACTACTGGATTTACGCCGTATCTGACACTACCTGGAGCCGGGCCAACGGCCAGGGCTCTCAGGTTACGCTCAGCGTGCCCACAGTTAGTGCTTTCCAATTTAAGGAAACCATTGCCAGCGCATTCGCCGATGCGGCCGGCAAAACATCCTACCGGCTGGTGCGCTCCAAGCGCCTGACGGCCGCCGCCGCCTGGGTCGACGACAGCGTGTTCACCCTGAGCCCGTCGGCGCAGTCGGTCATTCTCAACCGCGACAACCGGCGCACGCTGGAGCTGATATTTCCGGTGCGCGAAGGCCGCCTCTGGAATTTCAACGCCTACAACAACAATTCCGCAGATACGGTGACGGCCGAAACCCGCCGCTACCGCCGCGTGGGGGAGCCGTTCAGCACCGCCGCCAATGGTACCTCGAAAACCTACCCGGCCACGGCCACTACCACCAACGAGGGCCTGGCCCAGGCCGACGACGCTTACTATGTGAACACCTACCAGCAGGTGTTCGCGAAAGGCGTGGGGCCGGTATTCCGACGGAAGAGACGCTTTTCCAACTTCTATTATGTCGGTTCCGGGGGCAATGTCGTCTTCGTGCCCAAGTCATACACTTTCGGCTATTCGCGCCGCGAAACCCTGATTGAATACAAAGTGAATTAAGCCACCCGCGGCTGATTTTATTCCCCTCGCTGTTCCTCGCAACCTATGGTGCCACTTTCGTTCAAATGGGTAAGCCTGGCCTTGGTGGCCGGCGCGCTGAACGCCCTGGCCGCCGCTCCGGCGGCGGCGCAAGGCACTGTGCGCCGCCATCTGGTGTATTTTCGGGATAAGGCGGGTACGCCCTTTTCGGTGGCGCAGCCGCAAGCGTTTCTGTCGGCCCGGTCGCTGGCGCGGCGCACCCGGCAGGGCATCGCCGTGCTGCCCCGCGACCTGCCCGTGAATCCCGCCTACGTGGTCCAGATTCGGGCCGTGAGTGGTGGGCCGCAGGTGCTCTACACGTCCCGCTGGTTCAACGCGGCCGTGGTTTCCTGTGATTCCCTCACGCTGACCCGCATTATGGCCCTGCCCAAGGTGAGCCGCGCCAGCACCCTCAACCGAAGTTACCGGGCACCGGCCCCGTTCACCGCGCCCGCGCAGCTGCCCGAGCCGGCCGCCCGGGGCACCTTGGCCACCCGCGCCCTCTACGGCCCGGCCTACCGTCAGAACCAGCAGATTGGCGCGCTGGCCATGCACGATGCCGGTTTCCGGGGCGACGGCATGCAAATCGCCGTATTCGACGCCGGCTTTCCCGGCACCGATACTATTTCGGCTCTGCGCCCCCTGTTCCAGGAGCAGCGCCTGGCCAGCACCCGCAACTTTGTGGACGGCGGCACCAGCGTGTATGGCCGCAGCGACCACGGTACCAATTGCTTATCGACGATGGCGGCCAATAAGCCGGGCTTCTTTATTGGTACCGCGCCCAAGGCCACGTTCCACCTCTGCATCACGGAGGATGTGTATTCCGAGCATCCCATCGAAGAAGCCAACTGGCTGGCCGCCGCCGAATACGCCGACTCGGTGGGCGTGGACGTCATCAGCTCCTCGCTGGGCTACACGGATTTCGATGCGCCGTCGGTGTCCTACACCTACGCCGACCTGACCGGCCGCAACGCCATCAGCTCGCGGGCCGCTACCATGGCCGCCCGCGTGGGCATGCTGGTGGTGAGCGCCGCCGGCAACGAGGGCAACCACGCCTGGCGCTACGTTTCGGCCCCCGCCGATGCCGATTCCATTATGTCCGTTGGGGCCGTGGATTCGCTGGGTAACCACGCGCTTTTTAGCTCCTACGGCCCCACGGCCGATGGCCGCATCAAGCCCACGCTGTCGGCCATGGGGCAGGCCACGGCGGTACTCTCGCCCAATGGCGGCGCTTACCGGGGCAATGGCACCTCCTTTGCCTGTCCCGTGCTGGCGGGCATGGCGGCCGGTTTCTGGCAGGCCAATCCCACGCTCACGGCCCAGCAGGTGATTGTGGCCCTGCGCAGCACCGCCACCCAGGCCATTGCTCCCGATAACACGCTGGGCTACGGCATTCCGAATTTTGTGACGGCCTATAATGCCCTGCATCCCATGGCTCCGCTGGCCACCAGTCCGGCGGCGGCCGGTGCCACCGATGCCCTCCGCCTGTACCCCAACCCCATTGGGAGCGGCCTGCTCACGCTGGTGCTGCCGGCCGCGCTGCGCGGCCAGCCGCTGAAGGTGCGCGTGCTCGACGCCCGGGGCGCGGTAGTGGCGCAACAGCAGCTGCCGGCCGCCGATGGCGACGAAGCATCGCTCCGCCTCGCGCCGCTGGCCAAAGGCAATTACAGCTGCGAAGTGAGCACGGGCAGCATCCGCCGCACGGTAAAATTTGTGCAGCAATAGGCAGATTCTCAGCTACTAAAAAAAGGTGCTTCGCGGCACCTTTTTTTGTGCGGTTTTCTCAGGATATCGACTTGTTTTTGAGGGTGATAATTCGTAATTTTAAAGCATTAATTAACCCCTTTTATTGCAGTAGAATGTTGCAAATGATGACGACTAAGCGCATCGGGCGCCGCCAGTTTCACTTTACCGTGCAGGGCAATAACTTTCACGAAACGGTGGCCGAATACGAGCGTTTGAGCTTCGCCGACGTGGCGGCCTGCGGCATCTGCGGGTCCGACAATCTGGACCTCACCAGCCGCGTGGCCCAGGGCAAGTTCAAGTACACTTCGGTGCGCTGCCTGGAGTGCCGGGCCGACGTAACCTTCGGCAAGCGGGAGGACGACGACCAGACCGTATTCCTGCGCAAAAAGACCGGCGGCCTGCCCGGTGAGCTCGACTGGCGGCCCTTCGAGAAAGGTGATAAATAAGCGCTGCGCATAACCCCGCCCCGTACCGGGCGGTTACAAGCAGAACGGCTCTACCGCGTGGTGGAGCCGTTCTTTGCATTATGGGCGCAGCATTGGCCTGCGCGAACTCCGAAAAACCGACTAAATCCGCGATTCATGTTTACTGGAATTATTGAAGCCCTGGGGACCATTACCGCCGTTGAAGACCAGGGCAGCAACCGCCATTTTACCGTGGCCTCGCCCTTTGCGGCGGAATTGAAAATCGACCAAAGCGTGGCTCATGACGGCGTGTGTCTCACCGTGGTAGCCGTGGACGCGGCGGCCGGTACCCACGTTGTCACGGCCATCGATGAAACCATGCGCGTGACCAACCTGAGCCAGTGGCAGCCCGGCCGCCACGTAAACCTGGAGCGCTGCCTGGCCGCCAACGGCCGCTTCGACGGCCACATCGTGCAGGGCCACGTCGATGCCACGGCTACTTGCCTGAGCGTGACCGACCAGGACGGCTCCTGGCTGTTCCGGTTTGGGCACGAAGCCGGTCCCGGCCGCCTAACCGTCGAGAAAGGGTCCATTTGCGTGAACGGCACCAGCCTCACCTGCTTCGAGAGCATCGATGCGGGCTTCACGGTGGCCATCATTCCCTATACCTACGAGCACACCAGCTTTCAGCAGTTGAAGGCTGGCGAAACGGTGAACCTGGAGTTCGACATCGTGGGTAAGTACGTGGCGAAGCTGCTAGGCCGGTAGGCGGGGGCAGGGCCTGAGGGTGTTGTCATTCCGCCGAAGGAGGAATCCAGGTGTACTCTTTAACGTACAGTTCTCAGGTTTCTCCTTTGGCTGAATGACAAGCTGCTGGTTTATTTGGGAGGGCAGCTGATTAGCTGGTCAACGGTCGGGCCGGTTGGGGCTGTGACTTCTGCCCCGGTGAAAAAAGATTTGGCTCGGTGCTGGGCCAGCCCATCTAATTGAATGTCATTAGGCCGTGAGCCGGTGCCGAACAGCAGACCGCCCCAGTGCATGTGCAGGTAGTTGGCCGTCAGGGTCAGCGAGTCTTCGAGGGGCTGGGCTTCGGCGCGTTCGCCGCTGCTCACGGTGATGGCCCACAGGGTCTTGCCCTTCATGCGCTCGCGAAAATTGATGCTTGGGGTGCGCAGCCAGGCACTCCAGTGGTCGAGGTACAGCTTGGCGGGCGCGGGCAGGCTGTACCAGTAGAGCGGGGCCACCAGCACCAGGTCGGTGGCATGGAGCGTGGCTTCGAGCAGCAGCTGTGCATTGCCGGTAGGCGGCTCGAATGAGCCACTGTGGCGCAGGTCCAAGAAGTCAGACAGGGGAAAATCGAGCAGGTGCCGCCATTGCTGCTCGGTGCCCGGGGGCAGCGGGTGCGCGGCGCAGTAGGCCAGCTGCTCGCTGTTGCCCAGCCGGCGGGTGCTGCACAGCAGGAAAAGAAAGCGCCGTTTTGAGTGGCTCATAGTAGAGGTAAGCTACGCCTGGGCGGGCCACCAGCGCAGCATCCAGCGCCGGTAGGCCACGGCCGCCAGCCAGCCCATCAGCGCCCCTACGGCAGCTCCGCCCAGCACGTCGGTGGGGTAGTGAGCGCCAAGATACATGCGGCTGTAGGATAACAAGGCAAACCAGCCAAAAACCACGATTTTGAGCCCGCGAAAACGCCTCGGCGGCAGCACCACAGCCAGGAAAACCGCCAGCGCCATGGAATTGGCGGCGTGCGAGGAAAGGAAGCCGAATTGCCCGCCGCAGCCATCGGGCAGGTGCAGCAGGTGGGCCAGGGAGGCATCGTGGCAGGGGCGGGGCCGCCCGAAATACGGCTTGAACAGCCGGCTGGTGATGCTGTCGGCCAGGCCCACGGCGGCAATTACGAGTGGTAGCAGCAGGGCCGCCCGCCACCGGAAATGATACATCAGCCAGCCAATGAGCACGGCGTACACCGGGAACCAAACCAGGCGGTTGGAGGCAAAAGCCATCACTGCATCCAGCACGGGGTGGTGGGCGTGGTTGATGGCCAGTAGCAGCTGCCGGTCAAGGTATTGGATGGCTTCAAGCATCGGCCAGCCAGTCTACGCCCTTGCGGAGCCAGGCCAGGGTGCTAGCCTCGGGGGTGCCGGGGGCGGGCAGCGCGGGGTTGTAGGCCCAGCCGGTGCGCGGAGGCAGGCTCATGAGTATGGACTCGGTGCGGCCGCCGGTTTCGAGGCCGAAGCGCGTGCCCCGGTCGAAAGCCAGGTTGAATTCGGCATAGCGGGCGCGGCGCTGGCTTTGCCAGGCTTCTTCGCGCTCGGTGAAGGGCAGGGCGTGGTTTTCGGCCATGAGCTGGGTATAGAAGGGACCGAAAAGCTCGGCCACATCGCGCATAAAGGCGAATAATTCCTCAACGGTGCCGTCCTGGCCTATGGTCAGCCGGTCGTAGAAAATGCCGCCCACGCCGCGCGTTTCCTGGCGGTGCGGGAGGTAGAAATAGTCGTCGGCCCAGCGCGTGAACTTGGGGTAGTAAGCCGGGTTGTGGCGGTCGCACACGGCTTTCAGCTGCGCGTGGAAGCGGCGGGCCTGGGCTTCATCCACATAAATCGGGGTCAAGTCGATGCCGCCGCCAAACCAGGCTTCGCCGTTGCCGGCCTCAAAATACCGCACATTCATGTGGATGATGGGGATGCGCGGGCTGCGCGGGTGCAGCACCACGCTCACGCCAGTGGCGTAGAAATGCGGGTCGGGCATGTGCAGCTGCCGGGCGGCGGCCTCGCTCATCTCGCCCCACACGGCCGAAAACCCCACGCCGCCTTTTTCAAGGATAGCGCCGTGCTCCAGCACTTTGGAGCGGCCGCCGCCGCCGCCCTCGCGCTGCCAGGCATCGGTGAGAAAAGTGGCGGGGCCGCCGTCGGCGGTTTCGAGCTGCTGGCAGAGGCGAAGCTGGAAATCAGCCAGCCAGGCTTCAATTTCGGGGCGGATGGTGGGAGAGGGCATTGTGTGAGTTGGCAGTTAGGAGTTGGGAGTTAAGAGTTATGAATTAAAAGGTATTAGTGAGCAGTTCGTAATTATCAACTCATAACTTTTAACTCCTAACTCTTAACTCACAACTGCCCAAAGATACGGACGAGGGCGCGGGGCGTACTTTTGCAGTCTCACTCCGCCCTGCTCCCAATGTCCGATTTTGCTGCTCCCGCCGCTTCCGATACCACTGACTTTGCCAACCCCCGCGTAGCCGCTGCGGCTGCGGCCGCCGCCGAGGCTTTCACTGCGCCCGCCACCGCCGTGCCCGCGCACGATGCCAACTTACTGCGCCGTACCTACCGCCTGATGCACACGGCCGCCGAAATGGCCACGCTCTTCGAAGAAGAAAAGGCCACCGCCTCGCGTTATGTGCATGCCACCGCCCGTGGCCACGAGGCCGTGCAGCTGGCCGCCGCCTTCCTGCTCACCGGCAACGATTACGCCGCCCCCTACTACCGCGACGACGCCCTGCTGCTGGGCCTGGGGCTGCGCCCGTATGAGCTTATGCTCCAGCTATTGGCCAAGGCCGATGACCCGTTCAGCGGCGGGCGCACGTATTATTCGCACCCCTCGCTGCGGCGGGCGGGCATCCCGGTTATTCCCCACCAAAGCTCGGCCACGGGCATGCAGGCCATACCGGCTACGGGCATGGCCCACGCCATCAGCTACTTCGAGAAGCAGGGGTTGGCGATTGTGTCGTTGAATAAATCGGCGGGCTGGCTGGCCGAGAAACCGCTGGTGCTGTGTTCCATCGGCGACGGGGCCATGACGGAGGGCGAAGTGGCGGAGGCCCTGCAAATGGCCATTCTGCACCAGCTGCCCATCGTGTACCTGGTGCAGGATAACGACTGGGGCATCTCGGCCACCGGCCGGGAGATGCGCGCCATGAATGCCTACGAGTTTGCCGCCGGCTTCCCGGGCCTGCGCCGGATGCAGGTGGACGGGGCCGATTTTGAGTCGTCGCACACCGGGCTGGCCGAGGCGTTTGCCCACGTCCGCGCCCGGCGCGGGCCGGTGCTGGTGCATGCTAAGTGCCCGCTGCTGGGCCACCACACCAGCGGCGTGCGCCGCGAGTGGTACCGCAATGATTTGAGCACCCACCAGGAGCAGGACCCGCTGCCGCGCCTGCACCAGCGCCTGCTGGCGCTCGGGGTTTCAGAGGAGGAATTGGACGGACTGCGGGCTGAAGCCCGCACTACGGTGCGCGCCGACTGGGCCGCAGCCCTGGCCGCGCCCAACCCCGACCCCGCCACTTTCGCCGACCACGAGTTTGCCCCGCCCGCCGTGACCGAGGAGGCCGGCGAGCGCAGCCCCGCCGGGGCCGAAAAAGCCCTGATGGTGGATGCCGCCCTGCACGCGGTGGACGACATCCTGCAGGAATTCCCCGAAGCGCTGTTCTACGGGCAAGACGTGGGTGGCGAGCTGGGCGGCGTGTTCCGCGAGGCCGCGCTGCTGGCCAAGAAATACGGCGAAGCCCGGGTCTTCAACACGCCCATTCAGGAAGCCTACATTGTGGGCAGCACGGCGGGCATGGCGGCCGTGGGTGCCCGGCCCATCGTCGAAATTCAGTTTGCCGACTATATCTGGCCCGCCCTGAACCAATTGGTGGAGGAGCTCAGCAAATCCTGCTACCTCACCATGGGCAAGTTTCCGATTCCGGCCCTTATCCGCCTGCCCATTGGGGCATATGGCGGAGGTGGGCCGTACCATTCGGGCTCCATCGAAAGCACGCTGCTTACCATTCGAGGCATTAAAGTGGTGTACCCCAGCAATGCGGCCGACATGAAGGGCCTCATGCGCGCTGCCTTTCTCGACCCCAACCCGGTTATCATGCTGGAGCATAAGGGCCTGTACTGGAGCAAGGTGCCCGGCACCGAGGAAGCCAAAACCGTGGAGCCGGCCGCTGGCTACGTCATTCCGCTGGGCGTGGCCGCCATCGCGCAGGCCGCCGATGCCGAGCAGCTCGCCCGGGGCAACACGGCCCTGGTCGTGACCTACGGCATGGGCGTGCACTGGGCCAAAGCCGCCAGCCGCGACTTCCCCGGCCAAATCGAAATCCTCGACCTGCGTACCCTCAACCCGCTTGACTTTGATGCCGTGACGGCCGCCACCCGCCGCCATGGCAAGGTGCTCGTCCTCACCGAAGAACCGCTCATGAACAGCTTTGCCGAAAGCCTGGCCGGGCGTATTCAGCGCCACTGCTTCACGGCGCTGGATGCGCCGGTGTTCACCCTCGGCGCGGCCAACCTGCCGGCCATTGCCCTCAACGTGGAGCTGGAGAAGCAAATGCTGCCGAGCGCGGCCAAAGTAGCGGTGGCGCTGGGCGAATTGCTGGGGTATTAAGTGGATTAGTGGAGTGGTCAATTTGTAACCAGCGATTCGCCCAACCCACGGCCAGCGGGGCCAGCGGCTAGCCGTGGAGTGTTCAATCTACAAGCAACAGTTTGTCTACTCCACCAATCCGCCACTCCTCTAGAACGGGTAACCGATGCCCAGATTGAAGGAAACGGGGTTGGCGCTGGTGTCGAAGTTGCGCAGTGCCCATTTATCGGCGGTGGTAGGTGCCGTGGGGTCGTAGATTTTGGTGGCGATGTCGAGGCGCAAAATCAGGAACGTGAAATCGAAGCGCAGGCCAAAGCCCGAACCCACGGCAATCTGGCGGTAGAAATTGTTGATTTGAAACTGTGCGCCGGGGCGGAGGTAGTCGCCGGTACTGGGGTCTTTTCTTTCCTGCAGGCCCCACACGTTGCCAAAATCAGTGAACAGCGCCCCTTTGAAGAAGCCGTATATCGGGAAGCGGTATTCGGCGCTGCCTTCCAGCAGCAGCTCGCCGGGCTGCTCGGTGAGGTAGTCGCGCACCAGCTGGCCGTTGCTGGGGCGCAGGGGCGTGTAGCCGCCCGGCCCCAGGCGGCGCGGCTGCCAGGCCCGCAGGCTGGTAGAGCCCCCGGCAAAAAACGACTTATCGTAGGGCACAATGTACTGCGGGTCGTTTTCGGGGGTAGTAGGGTCGTTGGTGCGGTTCAGGGCGTGCACGGCCCCGCCGTTGAGGCGCCACACGAAGTATGTTTGGGGCGTGAGGCGGTAGTAGCGCCGGTAATCGACACTAATGCGGGCAAAGTCATACACGTTCAGACGCGTGCTCTCGAAAAGGGCTTTCTGATAGAGCCCACGCGTGAGGCCTCCGACTTCGGCAAACAGCCGCAGGTAGTAAGCATTGCGGGTTTCGTTGAAATCGTTGGAGTTATAGAGCGACGTGAAGCTGAAGCTCGGCTCGACCTGCTTGCTGAACGACCGGTAGAGCGAGGACCCCTCCGTGAGCTGAAGCGCTTTGAGACGCGCCTCGAAGGCCGGGCTGGTATAGGGCGTATTAACCAGGGTGATAACCACCGGCGAAAACACGTATTGATGGAACGGCGAGCGCTGCCAGATATAGTCCCAGGCAAACTCGAAGTTGGACCGGATGTATTCCGGGCGCTTTACGTAGGTTTCGGAGAGCGAGAAACGGGTTTTGGGATTGTAGCGGGTGAGGAAATAGTTGGTGCGGAAGGGCACCAGAAACTGCGGCAGTACCAGCGCCGCCGTGGCCCCCAGCTGGGTCGTGTACACGTTGTCCGTGGTGTTGCCCGTGGTGTCGCTAATGCTGGCCACGCGGGTGAGCTGGCCCTCGAAGCCGGCCCGCACGCCAAATTCCAGCACCTCGGCCCCCCCGAAGGGATTGCGGATTTTCAGGCGATAATTCAAAAATGGCCCCGGCAGGTAGGCCACGTAGGTAGCGCCCACTTCCACGGTCTGCGAGAATTTGGGCGCGGGCGAGGCGTTGATGACGGCTACTAGCTCGCCGGTGCTGGGGGTGCGGCTGGTGCTGTCGGTGGTGGGTGGGTCGGGCAGCTTGCGGTAGTTCACGGTATTGAACCGGAACATATCCAGGTCGGCCAGCAGGCGCTGGGTTTGCAGGGTGTTGGCCAGGCTGTAGTGCTGCTCGGGGCGCACCCTCACCTTGTTGGCCAGCAGGTCGGTACTGAATTTCTGCTGATAGGCGGCAAAGCGAATCGAGTCCGTGACCACGGTATCCATCCGCACGCCCAGGCTGGGGCGGGCGCGCAGCGCGCCGGGCGTGCCAGCGCGGCGCAGGGTGTCGCCGGTGGCGCTGCGCAGGGTGCGGCCCACGCCGGCATCGGTGATGAAGCGCACCTGGCGCAGCGTGTACAGCCGGTGGCCCTGGTCCGGCCCGGGGTTGGCGATGAAGGTGCGCAGCCGCACCGTGAATTTCTCGTAGCTGGTATCGGCTTCGAGGGTGATGTACTGCTGGCGGAAATCAAAGTAGCCCGCGTTTTTCAGCAGGGTTTCGAGGCGGGTGCGCTCCTGGCCGATGAGGGCCTCGTTGTACCGGTCGTTTTCGTGCAGCAGCGTGGCCGACTGGCCCTGGCGCACCATGGCCGCCACGCCCGAGTCGGGAATGCTGGGGGCCTGAAGGCGATACAGAAAAGGCTGGTTTTCGGTGATGTTATAGGTCACCGTTACGCGGCGGTATTGCTTGGCAGCATCGAGCGAATCGGACTTGCCGGAAAAAACCGACCCCACCGCATTCAGCGCCCGAAACAAGATGCTGCGCTGGAAGCGGGCCGTGTCGGTGGCCGACACCCGCGCCCGGAAAAAGCCCTGCGAGCGCAGGTAGGTGGTCATCTGCTCTACCGAGCGGCTGGTAAGGGCCGAGTCGTAGATAACGGGCGGCTCGCCCAGGCGCATGATGGCGTTGCCCTTGTCGAGCACCAGCTGCTTGCGCTTGATTTTGCGCTCGCGCTGGGCCAGCAGCTTGCCCAGCTGGGCCGAGTCGGTGCCGGCGGCCTGCATCTTGGCCGCGTAAGTCGTTTCAATTGCGCGCAGCTTGCTTTTGATGCGCGCCGAATCATAAAAGCCAAAGCCTAGGTGGTAGATGTCCAGCTTGGGCGGAATTCGGGTGTTGGGCTTTTGCTGGGCCAGCGCGGTCAGCCGTTCTTTGTCGGCCTGCTCTACGCCCTTGATTTCGACGCGGCTGAGCAGGCGCTGGTTGGGCCGCAACAGCCCAAACGGTGAGCACGCCGCCAGCCCCAGCAGCATGAGTAGCGGTCCGAGCCGGTGCGCAGGCCGTAGTTTTGGCAAACAAGTAACGAGTAATGGTTTCAAAAGCACTTGGCAAATACGTGCAGTCGCTGCACCAGAAGAAGTACCGGCACCGCCACGGGGCGTTCCTGGTGGAAGGGGGCAAAAGTGTGTTAGAGCTGCTAAGTTCCGACCTGGAAGTCGAACACGTACTGGCCACGGCCGAATTTATCGACCAAAACCGTGCCCACCTGCCCGCCCGGCTGCTGCTCAGCCCCGCCACCGAAACCGAGCTCACCCAGCTTGGCACGCTGGCCACCAACACCACCGCCCTGGCCGTGGTGCGCCTGCCCGCCCAAACCCCGCTGCCCCTAACGCTGCCCGAAACCGGTTTGTTGCTTGCCCTCGACGAAGTGCGCGACCCCGGCAATCTCGGCACCCTGCTGCGGCTGGCCGACTGGTACGGCCTGCCCGGCGTGGTGCTCAGCCCCGGCTGCGCCGATGCCTACGCCCCCAAAACCGTGGCCGCCAGCATGGGCGCCTTCGCCCGGGTGCGCGTCTGGGAGCGCGACCTCACCGAGTGGCTGCCCACGCTGGCCCCCGCCGTGGGCATCTTCGGAGCCGATTTGGCGGGCGACAACGTGCACCGCCTCACCCTGCGCCCCGCCGGCGTGCTCGTGATGGGCTCTGAATCGCACGGCCTTACGCCGGGCGTTGGGGCGGCCCTCACGCGCCGGCTGCATATTCCGCGCGGGGCCGGCGGGCAGGCCGAAAGCCTGAACGTGGCCATTTCAGCGGCTATTCTGCTGGATAATTTCTTTCGGAATCAGTAGCAGCCTTCTTGCGCGAGGTTGAATATATTTAGGAAGTTAGTTAAACCTGCTGGAACGTCAAGCTGAGCTTGTCGGAGCATCTCTAGCGCTTCATTGACGGTTCGTATGAAGCGCTAGAGATGCTCCGACAAGCTCAGCTTGACGTTCTATTGATTTCTTAAAGAGCTTCGTTGGAAAAATATTTATATTAGACTTGTTGCGAGCTATTAATCAAAGATTTAAGCTGAAATTCCACAAGCCCGCACACACTCCCAGCACATCATTGTACAGGTTCAAATTATGCAAACGTAATCGGTCTTCCAAAATTCGATAACGTTTCAATCCGCCAATGCTATGCTCTACGGTAATTCGTTCACTTGCTTGTTTTGTATTTATTTCTCGTTGTTCATCGGTGAGTTCTTTCCCTTTCGGCTTTTTGATAGGAATAAAAACTTTCCGGCAAACGTAGTCTTTCGCGAAGCCCAAAAACCCCAGGTCCAACCGCACCTTGAACTTTTTAAACCACTCTTTATCAACTGGCAAAATGCTTTTTAGTACACTATAGTCGTGGTGTCTTCCGCCGTAACAACGGGTGCAACCCAAATTGTCGCTATGCCTGCCTGAGTGAGTTGCAGGGTTCAATGCGTTGTCGTACCAAGTGCCACCGATTACTCATCGCGCAAACGCGCAGGGTCAAGACCCGCTGTGCGCCGTTGTTGCTCCAGCGTTGCCCCGCCCGCTTTAAGCGCCGTTGCATCACCGTGCGGTGAGCGGATTCGATGGCCCCCGAGCCAATCAACAACCCGCGTTCGCGGTACGATTTATAATCCATCCGGTCGCGGTTTGATTGCAGGTACGCACCGACGGAATGGCGCAAGGCAGGGGCTATTTTCAACTGCTGGAGGTTTGCCAATACTTCGTATAACTTACTGTCTGATAGTAATTTGCGTTGTATATCAAACCAGTACGCAGCCGCTTGTCCGGTCCCAAGACCCGCCTTTCCGGCTTGGCCAATGTGTTCCATGGCGTGGTAGAGGTCCAAAATCAGCGTTGCCTGCGGACACGTTTTTTCCATCAGCTGACGCAGCCACAGCGCCCCGTCGCTGATAAAAACCAGGTCGCGCCCCCGGCCGTTGTAGGGGGCGAGTTGCGTCGCTAATTTGACCCCAAACGCCGCCGCATTCCCTAGATGGCCCACAAAAACGGATGAGGCAATGTGCCCGCCCCGCTCCTCTACGGCGCTCGTTTGCAGGGCTGTAGCCGCAAAAATACGGCCCAGTTTCACTTCTTTGTAGCCTTCGTCAGTCAGCAGCATGGCCCCGTCCGCCTGCGCGTAGACGACCCCCACGGCGGCGGCATCGGCGGCGGCATCGGCGGCGGCATCGGCGGCGGCATCGGCGGCGGCATCGGCGGCGGCATCGGCGGCGGCATCGGCGGCGGCCAGGTCTATATCGTCGGCGATGGCCCCGCCGTAAAAGTGCGTCAGGCGGTCAATTTGGCTGGCCCCCACGGATAGGCCCAGCAACATTTCGACCAACGCGGCGGCCTGTTGATAGACCTCGAATTGCCCCAAAAAAACCAGTTTCTCCTGTAGGTAGGGGCTGATACCAAACCCGTTCGGATGATGGCTAAATGCCTGATTGTTCGCTATGTGAATCTGACCAAAGCGGGTCGTCATCTTTTTTTACGGCGGTCAGCCGGCACAACGCCGACGTTGCGCTCCAACACTTGACGGCCCAAATCCATCCAGATGGCTTCAAAGGATTTCTCGTAACCGTAAAACGTTGGCTGGGTCGCAAGCGCCTGCAAATCGTCGTATTTTTGCTCGGCCAATGCCAGATATTCAGCCTTGCTCATGGCGGTGGTAGGTGCTGTTGTCATGACACAAGTTAATCCGAATTTAGCGACAATTTGGGTTGCACCCGTAACAACGGCTGATAAAACCAATCCAGCGAATGGTCGTTGAAATAACTATCTCTTTTACGGCGTGCATTTTTTTTTACCGCTATAGTAGTCTTTTTGCATCTCTTTATTTCCTGGTCGTTGCTTGCGTTGCTCCGTTCCATCGACCAATAACGTCTCGTGTTCCTGAAAATAGGCTTCAAATTCGGCCACTGTCGTAAATTCCCGCTTTGGCGCATGCCCGGTTTGCTCCAGCGCTTCTTGGAGCACCGTAATGCCTAATTCCTGGTTGCGTTTCGCGTTGGAACCGTCCATCCCACTGACCAATCCCAACAAATCATACGTCAAGTTTGCTTTGAAGCTGAATAGGGTGAAAAGCAGTAATTCTTCTTCTGTTTTAAGGGCTACTTCATACGGCGCAAAAGCCCTACGTTCAATCATATCTGTTCCATTCAACCGAAAATACGCCTGCTTAAAATGCGCCAAAAGCTGCGCAAAACGCTCCGCCGTGAGTCCCGTGGCAGCACGCCATTTACGCGAAGTAGTGAGGTTTTTTACGGAAAAGTTCATGTTCTAAATTTAAGTACAGTTTGTCGAAAATTCCGCACTTCACTCACTTCACTCACTTCGCAACAAGTCTATTAGGATGATTAGCTGATAGCTTATGAAGCTGTTTAGAAAGTCACAAAAGGTACTCAAACGGTGATGCAGCGCGCAGCGCAGCATCTTGCTCGCATCGTCAGGCCCGTTCAACGATGCGAACGGTCATGCAGCGCGCAGCGCAGCATGACCGTTCGGAGACTTTCTAAACAGCTTCTATGGCTGTGATGCGCGTTGCTTTAGTTGAGGCCGAAGATGCGTATACCGAAGCTGAGCACCTGAGTGTCGGGTCCAGCGCCCGCCTTAAACAGGCCATTCATGTTATACTTCCCAAAGAACTCTAGCCCCCGATAGCCGATGGTGCCTTGCAGGCCATACTGGAAATTTTCCAGGTTGTAGTTGTCGTGGTTTTTGTCTTTGTAAGTCGTGCCCTCGGTGGTATACTTGAGTTTGGTCCAAGACGAGAGCCGATAGCCTACGAAGCCCCCCGCACCTAGGGTGAAGGTCGGTTTGTAGTGCGCGTCGCGCAGCTGGAGGTTAATCATGAGTGGTACATTGATGCTGGATGTAGCCAACTTGGTTTTCTCAAACTGGCGGCCGCTGATTTCGCGCACGACGTCGGTACGGCCATTGGTAATCACCCACTTGTCATTGCCATTCAGCATGTAGTTGTTGAAGGAAAACTCCGGGCCGATAGAGAAAAGCATCGGGCTACGCTTGCCAAAAAGACGGGCATAGGTGATGAGTCCAATGCTGACGTAGCGCGAGCCCCCGGGGCGTAGGTCAACGGTTTCAGGCTTGCCTTCGGCTGTGAAATATTGCTTTTGGTTGACAAGGGAATTCAGGCCCAAATCAAACACCAAGCTGGTGCTGATGCTCTTCCGTTCAAGCTCCTTTAGGCGGGTCGAGTCGCGCTTGGCCTGCCGCTGCTCCTGGGTTTTGGTATTGGCCGTATTGTAGGACTTTACGCCCTTTTCGTCGGTAGTGACGGTCAGGCCGAAGGCCTTGTTCAGCACAACGTCCACTTTGCTGGAGTTCTCTGTTTTCTTATGGGTGGTGATGCGTACCTGCTCGGGGAGATTTTTGCCGGGCTGGTCTTTGTCGGGGTAAAATTCCATGGTCACCTGGTCGGTCGAGGCGGTTTTGGCCGCCGTTTCGGCCCGCGTGATGTAGGTGGCCAGCTGCGAGGTAAGGGAGTCGAGATGGTAGTTCTTGAGTTGGCGCAACTGGGCTGCGTCGCGTACCGTCAGGGTGAGGGTAGCGCGGTTGGGCAGCCGTACCACTATGGTGTCTTTCACCGTGGCAGGGATGCGCAGGCCCGTGGCGCGGGCCACGTTCAACCTGCCCACTAGCATCAGCATCAGCAGAAAAAAGGGGAGAAAAGCGCGTTGCATGATTTCTAAACAGAAAAGGGTGAATTATAATTGAATGGATTTGCTGACGCTATGGCCGGCAAAGGTGGCCCGGAGCGTCACGTTTTCGGGTAGGCCGGTTACTTCGGCCAGGCTCACCCGCTCGCCCCGCACCAGGCGGCCGGCCTGCTGCAGCAGGCGGCCACCCAGGCGGCGTTGTTCTTCGGGGCCCTCCACTGCCGCCAGGGCCGAGGAAACGAAGCGCGCGGGCCGACTGGTGGGGGCTGCGCCATTGCGTACATCCACCGTTATGAGCTCGGTGGCGTGGGCCAGGGCAGGATTCTGAATGGCGCGGATGATATCCGGTGCCGGTTGAGGAGTGGCGGTGGCCACCGTGGGGGCAGTAGGGGCCGGGGTGAGATGCTGCTCGTCAGCAGCGGTGGGCCGGGCCGGCGCGTGGGCCACGAGCGGGAGCGAGGCGGCAGCAGCGTCCGGCTGCCGATGGCTTCCCAGCAGGTGGCGCGGCGACTGCTCGGCGGCGGTCATCCTGGCCTTTGGTGCGGTAGATGCCAGGGCATCGGGGCGGGTTGCCTGCAAAAAATGTTTTTTTTCAGCTACCGCTGCCGAAGTGCCTGGCATGCGCGGGGCGGCAGCGTCGGGAGCCGCTTTATCAGAAGCTGAAGCAACTGCCGGTTGCTGCTTATCGGCGGCTATGCTATTGTTATCTGGGCCGGTGGTACCGTCAGGCGTAGCAGATTGAGGCGAGCCACTGCGGGCTTTACGGTCGGCGTCAGCGTTGGGGTGCTGTGCCGGGTTCGAAGCAACGGTGGTTTGTTGAATATTGCCAGTCGGAAAGCCCAGCCACAGGCCCGCGCCGCCCACCAGTAGAAATAGCACTACGGCCGCGGCCAGCGTCATGGGCCACCACGCGGCGGCGCGGCGCTTGTGTGGGTGCAGGTGCTCGTCTTCGAGGCGTTCCCAGAGCTCGCGGCCGGGCGGGGTGGCGTGGGCGTGTAACCGGTTTTGGAAAAGCTGGTCGAGGCGGTTGGCTTCGGGCTCCGGCTGGGCGTCGGGCGCGGTGGGGCCGGCTTGCAGGCGGGTCCACAGGTCGTGGCCGGGCGGCGTTTCGTGGCCGTCCAGTTTGTCGCGGAATAAATCGTCAATATTTTCGGGTAGCATAAGGCTAGTTGGTCGTTATAGTAGAAAACTGAACGCGCCGCTGGAGCATGGCGCGGGCCTTGCTCAGCTGCGATTTGCTGGTGCCTTCGCTGATGCCCAGCAGCTCGGCAATTTCCTGGTGGCCGTAGCCTTCCAGGGCGTAGAGGTTGAAGACGGTGCGGTAGCCGGTGGGCAACGTGGCCAGCAGGTTCATCAGGTCTTCGGCCTGGAGCTGAGTATCGGCGGTGGCGGCGGTGGTGGCCAGGTTTTCAGGCTGGGCAAAGTCCTCAAACGACACCGTCATCAACTCGCGCTGGCGCAGCTGCATCAGGGCCTCGTTCACCATGATGCGGCGCACCCAGCCCTCGAAGCTGCCTTCGAAGCGGTAGTTGGGCAGGGCCCGGAACATTTTGGCAAAACCCAGTATCAGGGCTTCTTCGGCATCTTCGCGGCGCTTGAGGTAGCGGCGGCACACGGTGAGCATCAGCCCGGCCAGCTGGTCGTAGAGCTGGCGCTGGGCCCGGTGCTCGCCCTGCACACAAGCAGCGATGAGGTCGGCTTCGGTCGTCACGGTAAGGGTGGGCACGGGAGCAGAAAGGATGGTGAGTTAGGGCGGCAGATGCGGAAAGTGCGGGAAAGGTTGCCTGGAGGAGGAAGTTTTTTGCCGCACCCCGTTTGTTTGATTCGAATCAGTAGTTTCGCAAGCGCTAATCAATACTATTGTGCAAAAACTGCTACCATTCCTTGTGTTCTCGCTGGCTGTCTCACGACTGGCGGCGTAGCAGGCCCCCATTCAGCCCGCTATCTATCGAGACTACACCGTTACCCTGGGCATTTTGGGAAACCCCAAAGTGCTGGGCGTGCAGGCGGAAGGTCGTTTTGGGTAGCATTTTGGCGGGCGGCTGGTGGCCACGCAGGTGTTTGATTCGCACCGGCAAAACGAATTTAGTGCCGGAGGCCTCGGTTTGCTCACCTATTATATTCCCCTGAAAAACCCGCGCCTGGAACCAGTCGTCGCAATCGGTAGCGCTTATTCGCTCTACCATTGGGACCTTGGCTACAACAAAGGCACCCTGACGGACTTCAACGTGGGCGGCGGCATGGGCCTGAACCTGCGCTTCAGCAATGACTTTCGGGCAGGTATCAACGTGTTGTTTACCAACGGATTCGTAGCTGATTATCAAGCCGATGATATGCGCGTCGTGCGTCGGAAGCTGCTCGTGATGCCCGCCCTTACGTTTGATATTCTGCTGTAGGCCCGTTTAGGGCAGCTCGTTTAGCGGGCGGCCTTGCTGCCGTCCCAGGCGCAAATGCTTGGCCTGCCCCACCACTTGCGACCCATAAATACCGTGGTGGCCTGAAAATAAATAAGCCACCACGCAGGCCAGCGCCAGGTACACGCCAGCATGCGCCCCGAATAACTCCAGCCCCATGAGCGTGCAGGCCAGGGGCGTGTTGGCCGCGCCGGCAAACACGCCCACGAAGCCCATGGCCGCCAGCAGCGCCACCGGCAGCGGCAGCACCACGGCCAGCGCGCTGCCCAGCGCCGCGCCAATAAAAAACAGCGGCGTGACCTCGCCCCCCTTGAAGCCGCAGCCGAGCGTGAGGGCCGTGAGCACCAGCTTGAGGGCCCAGTCGGTGGGCGCGAGCGGGTGCTGAAAGGCCTCGACGATAACCGGCACGCCCAGCCCGCCAAAGCGCACCGGTCCCACGGCCCACAGCAGCCCGGCCACCAGCACGCCGCCCACCACCGGCCGCAGCGGCGGGTAGGCAATGCGGCTAAAAACCTTGCTGATTGTGTGCGTGAGCGTGGCAAATGACCTGGCCGCCAGCCCAAACAGCGCGCCCGCCACCAGGGTGCAGCCTAATAGGAGTGGCGTGAGCGGTAGCTCGCCCAGGGTGGGGTAGTGGGTGTGGCCCACGCCCCAGGCCCGCGTCACAAAGTCAGCCATGACAGCCGCCAGGAAGCTGGGTAGCACGGCTTCGTAGCGAATGGAGCCTAGCAGAAAAACTTCAAGCCCGAATACGGCCCCGGCCAGCGGCGTGCCAAACACGGAAGCAAACCCCGCGCTCATGCCCGCGATGAGCAGCAGGCGGCGGTCGCGGGGGCGCAGTCCCAGCCAACGGGTGAGCTGGTCGGCCAGGGCCGCGCCCATCTGCACGGCCGTGCCCTCGCGGCCCGCCGACCCGCCAAACAGATGCGTAGCCAGCGTGCCGCCCAGCACCAGCGGCACCATGCGCAGCGGCAGCCGCTGGCTGGGGCGGTGGATTTCATCCAGAATAAGGTTGTTGCCGCGCACCACGCTATTGCCGAAATAGTGGTAGGCCCCGCCGATGAGTAGACCCGCTACCGGCAGCAGCGCCAAAACCCAGAGATGCGCTTCGCGCCAGCGCGTGGCCCAGTCGAGGGCCACCAGAAACCCCGCCGAGGCGGTGCCGGCCATTGCGCCAATCAGGCCGCAAATCAGCAGCCATCGCAGTAGGAAAAGGAGGGTGGCGGTGGTGCCGAGGGTGCGCAGGCGGGCGAGGGCAAAGCGTGGGGTCACGGGGGCGAACGGTATGATGAGCTATGCGGCGCGGCCCCGGTGGCCGCCCGTTTCGTAGGAATCATCAGCGCGGGGCGCGGGGCTCCGGCGGTTCGCGGTGGCAATCCATCACCGTATTCTGGGGGCAAATATAAACGGCGTTTGTCGGCATTGCATTGGCCTCGGAGTAAACAAAAAAGCAGCGCCAGGACTCGGGCGCTGCTTTTAGATTCTGACCGGTTATCAGCGCTACATTTTCATGCCCTTCATGCCCTTCATGCCCTTCATGCCGCCGTGCTTCATGCCGCCGTGGCCCATGTTCATGCTCATGCGCGGAGCGATGAAGCGCAGGTATACTTCAAAGGAGAGCGGGTTTTTGCCATAGGCATTTAGCAGCGCGGTGTTGTCGGTATTATAGGTATTGAGGGTGCCGGTGAGGCCGAGGTCGAGCCAGCCGGCTTTAGTTTTGGCGATGTATTTGGACGCGCCGAGGGTGAAGGCCGATACCTGCCGGTTCGCGTGCCCGGCTTCGTCGGTGGCGGCCGGCAGCAGCAGCTCGCCATAATTCAGCTGGAGGGTTTCGAGGCGGGTGAACAGATTGAACTGGCGGGCCTGCAGGTTGCTTTCCAGTAGGAAGGAATTGGAATACGTCGTTTCCTCGCCACTGCCGTCGTGCCGGTTCATGCCCCACACGAAGGTGGAGGACAGGATGCTCCCCTTGCCCACATTCGCATTGTGCAGCACCGAGGCCGTGGTGCGGTCCACGTTGTCGTTGGGTTCCAGCTCCTCGGGGCTCTGGAGGTGGGCGGCCGAAACCTGCAGCGCCAGATTATCCGAAGGGTTCACCGAGAGGCGCCCGCTGTAGGAGTCGAAGCGCGGCTTATCGAAGCTATAGCGGTTTTCGTTGGGCTCGCGGCCGGTGAAGAGCGAGCCTTCGAGCTTGGCGTTGCGGTAGCGCACGCCCAGCGTGGCCACGCCGAACTGAATGTGGGTGGCATCCTGCCAGTGGTGGCCCAGCGGGGCCGCCGGCAGGTTGGCCGCCGAGGGCCGGTGCATGAACACGGGCGGCCCAATGGCCGGCTCGCCGGGGTAGCCCAGGTAGGCGGTCAGGTCCACGTCGGTGCTGGCGGCGTAGGTGTAGCCCACGGCCAGGGCGCTCACGAGGTCGTGCGGGTGCTGGTGGTCGTGCAGCTTCTCCCCCTTCCACGACTCGCCGGTCTGGAACAGCAGCGGGTAGCCCGCGCCGCCCACCGTCAGCGCATCGGCCGACACCATGGCCTGGATGCTGAACAGCCCGCGCTGGCCCACCAGGTGGTTGGCCATGCCCATTACGTAGGTGTTAGCGCGGAAATTAGCATCGCCACGTAGCTGGCTATGGTTGAAATTCTGACTGGTGTAGCGTAGGAATGCGGAGTACATCAGCATCACGTCCCAACCCTTCGATTGGTACATCTGCATGTACATGGGCGAGGAATCGGGGTGCCAGCTCGTGCCCGAGCCCTGGCGCGTCATCGGCAGGTTTTTAGAGAACGAGTTGCGCATGTCCATCATCGTGTCGCCGCTGCTGTCGGCGGCCGTGCCCATGTTCATGCTTGGCATTGCAGACATGGCCGGCGCGGGTGGAGTAGTCGGCGTGGCGGTCGGGGCGGGTATGTTCATGCCGGGCATATTCATTTCCGGCATGGCCGGCGCGGCCGACTTGGCCTTTGCCTTGGGTGCGGGCATCGGCGTCGACATATCCATGCCCGGCATGTTGGTGTGCTGAGCAAAGGCCGAAGTGCCCAGCAACAGGCCCAAAGAAGTGAGAAGAAGCGGTTTCATAAATAGAGTGAGTTGGCAGGGTTGACTAATCGTAGGCACTTACGCTGTTTGGGAGCTATACTGCTTGGCAGGCCAACCACCCTGGAGTACGATGTACTACTTAACTATGAGGAATAGGTATTTGCGCGGGCTGCCGGCATTTCGGATAGCCTCAGTTTGACGGTACAAAATTCGGGCGCAATAGCCCCGGCTACGATACGTAATCAGGCCAAAAAGATGCAGCATTAGACCCTTGCCAAGTGCCTTTGGCAAACCCATAAAAGCAGTCGTACCCCCCGAAACTGGGTTTCGGGGGGTACGCGATTCGAAATTTTGCTTCTATTAATACTGCCCAATCGAGAGCAGTACCAACGTGCAGGCTTCCTCCGTCTGGATGCCGCGCTGCTGGGCCAGGCGTTCCAGCTCGGGGTTTTCGGTGCCGGGGTTGAAGAGGATGCGCTTGGGCTTCAGGTCCAGAATGTAGTCGTACCAGGTGGGCTGGTTTTGCGGGCCCACGTAGAGCGTCACGGTATCGATATCCGTTTCTTGGGGCCGGTCGGTGTGAATGTCGAGCCCGGCCACCTGGCCTTTGCGAATGCCGACGGGCACTACCTCGTGGCCGTGGTTTTTGAGCATGTGCGCCGCCCGGTACGAGTAGCGGGCCGGATTATCGGAGGCGCCGAGAACAAGAGTCTTTTTCATAATTGGATAGTAACGGGCACCCGGCGGGCGGGTGCGGATTGTTGAGGTAAGTTCAGTAGTACGAAAAGGCCACCGCATCGGCCAGCCTAACGCGCGGGCCCGCCGAAGGGTGCCCGTTTGGCTGAGCAATAAAGGCTAGCGGCGCACCGCCGCCCGCACGGCCTCGGCGCAGCGCTCGCCGTCCATGGCCGCCGACACGATGCCACCCGCGTAGCCCGCGCCCTCGCCGCACGGGTACAGCCCCGCCACCACCGGGTGCCGCAGCGTATCCTTGTCGCGCGGGATGCGGATGGGGGCCGAGGTCCGGCTTTCCACGCCCACAATCTGGGCGGCGTTGGTGGCGTAGCCGGGAATCTTCCGGCCAAAGTCGCGGAAGCCCTGGCGCAGGCGCTCGGCCAGCACCGGCCCCAGCACGTCGTCCATCTGCACCGACACCAGGCCGGGCTGGTACGACGTTTCGAGCAGGCTGCCGGACTGTTTGTTTTTGAGAAAGTCGCCGAGCAGCTGGGCCGGGGCCCGCTGCGTGCCGCCCGCCGCCCGGCAGGCCAGCTGCTCAATCTGCTGCTGAAAGTGCAGGCCGGCCAGCGGGCCGTGCTGCTTCACGTCCATGTCGGCCAGCTCCACGGCGGCCACAATGCCGGAGTTGGCAAAGCGCGAGTCGCGGCGGCTCGGGCTCATGCCGTTCACCACTACCTCGCCCGGGGCCGTGGCTGCCGGCACTATGAAGCCGCCCGGGCACATGCAAAAGGAGAACACGCCGCGCTGCTCGCCGCGCACCTCCGTTTGGTGCACGAGCGAGTAGGAGGCGGCCGGTAGCAGGCCGCGGTCAATCCGGCGGTACTGGGCCTGGTCAATCAGCTCCTGCGGATGCTCGACGCGCACGCCCAGCGCAAAGGGCTTGGCCTCGATGAGCACGCCGCGCCGGTGCAGCAGCTCGTAAATGTCGCGGGCCGAATGGCCGGTGGCCAGAATGGTGGCCTCCGCCTCGATGGTCACGCCGGTAGCCGTGACCACGCCGCGCAGCTGGTTATTATCGAGCAGCAGGTCGGTCACGCGGGTTTCGAAATGCACCTCGCCGCCGGCTTCGATGATGGCCTCGCGCAGGGCCTGCACCACAGCCGGCAATTTGTTGGTGCCGATGTGGGGGTGAGCGTCCACTAGAATGTCGGGTGTCGCGCCGTGCTGCACCAGGCGGCGGAGCACGCTGCCCACATCGCCGCGCTTGGTGGCGCGGGTATACAGCTTGCCATCGGAATACGTGCCGGCCCCGCCTTCGCCAAAACAGTAATTGGAATCGGAGTTTACCAGCTGGTCTTTGTTGATGGCAGCGAGGTCGCGGCGGCGGGCGCGCACGTCTCGCCCGCGCTCCAGCACAATCGGTTTCAGACCCAACTCCAGGCAACGCAACGCCGCAAATAACCCCGCTGGGCCCGCCCCGATGATGAGAACCCGGGGGCTATTTACTTTCACATTTGGATAAACAAACCATGGTCCAAATAGCTCACTCGGTGGGGCGCTCCTGTAGATGTCGGCGCGTAGTCGTACCAGGGGTTGCCGGCCCCGGGCATCAATAGAACGCCGGCGTAAATGCACAAAATCGGCTTCGCCCGGGGCCAGGCCGGCCTGTTGTAAAATGGCTTCGTAGCGGGCCAGCTCATCAAACGCAACTTCGGGGGCAAGCAGTACTTCTAGTTCTTGTTTTAACATTTGTGTAATATGAAAGGTGGCTATCCTTTTGGGTATAGGCTTGTTATTGCCCGGCATGGCTGCAAAGTTACGGCCGCTGGAGCAGCGTCGCCGGCACACAAAAAATCAGGCGGCCTCAGCCATCGCGGGCCGCGAATCGTTTATTTGCCCCATGACTACAACTACCCTCTCTGCGCCGGTGTCGCGGTTGCGCTCCATTGTCAGCGGCTCCATTGGCAACCTTGTCGAGTGGTACGACTGGTATGCTTACTCAGCTTTTGCCCTCTACTTCGCTCCCGTGTTCTTCCCGCAGGGCAGTGCCACGGCGCAGCTCCTGAATACGGCCGCGATTTTCGCGGTGGGGTTTCTGATGCGGCCGCTGGGCGCCTGGGTACTGGGCGCGTATGCCGACCGCCACGGCCGGCGGGCGGCGCTGTTGCTCTCGGTGCGGCTCATGGCGGGAGGCTCGCTGCTGATTGCGGTCGCCCCGGGCTACGCTACTATTGGAGTGCTTGCGCCGGTGCTGCTGCTGCTGGCCCGGCTGGTGCAGGGCATCAGCGTGGGGGGCGAGTACGGCACGTCGGCCACCTACCTGAGTGAGATGGCCGGCGCGAAGTACCGGGGCTTTTGGTCCAGTTTTCAATACCTCACCCTGATGGGTGGGCAGTTGCTGGCGCTGGTGGTGCAGCTGGGTTTGCAGCAGGTGCTCAGCCCAGCGCAGCTCGGAGCCTGAGGCTGGCGCGTACCGTTTGTGATTGGGGCGCTGGCGGCGCTGGGTGCCCTTTACCTGCGCACGCACATGGGCGAAACCGCCGCTTTCGAGCAGCAGCAAAACGCCCTTTTAGCCGACCCCGAAGGCGAGGGCAGGGCACCCTCGCCCAGCCAGTTTCGCATGCTGATGCAGCACCCGCGGGCTGTGCTCACCGTGGTGGGCCTCACGCTGGGCGGCACGCTGGCCTTCTACACCTTCACCACCTACGCCCAGAAATTCCTGGTTAATACCTCCGGTTTTTCCAAGGAGCAGGCTACGTTGATTTCGTTCGGGGTGATGGCGGTGGCCCTGTTGTTTCAGCCCTTGCTGGGTGCTCTTTCCGATAAGGTTGGGCGCCGGCCGGTGCTGCTCATGTTTGGCATTGGGGCCACGCTGGGCACGGTGCCGCTGCTGCGGCAGCTGGCCCACACGCAAGATGAGTGGGTGGCGGCGGGCCTGCTCATCGCGGCGCTGTTTGTGGTGAGCGGCTACACGTCCATCAGCGCGGTGGTGAAGGCGGAGCTGTTCCCCACCGAAATCCGGGCGCTGGGCGTGGGTCTGCCGTTTGCCCTCACGGTGGCCATTTTTGGCGGCACGGCCGAATACGTGGCCCTCTTCGCCAAGCAGCACGGCGTAGAGGAGTGGTTTTACTGGTACGTAACGGGCTGCGCGCTGCTTTCGCTGCTGGTGTACTGGCGCATGGGCGAAACGCGGGCCGAGAAGGGCCGGATGGCGGAGTAATAACCGTTCAAAAATGAAAACCGGAACCTGCCGCTAGCTACAGCTGGAAAGGTTCCGGTTTTTTGTTAGGCGCTATTGCTTATCGTGGGGAGGCTTTCTGAAGCTCGGGTATAAATTCCCAATTGTGCGTGGCCGTTGCATCCAGGGTACTGGCTGAGTCCACGTATTCCCAGGCATTTCTGTAATCACGCTTAAAAAAATAAGCTACTGCCATTTTCATATACGCATCGGTGGTGCCCTTGGTATCACTTGTATCTGCCAGATACTCCTGAAGCCTGGCTACGGCCGTATCCAAATCCGGCGAGTGATGAGTTACATCATATCGACTGAGTAGCGCCTGAGCCATATCAATTAATAAGCGCCGATTAGCGGGATTGTGGCGCCGGCTGATTTGGAAATAGCGCAGAGCATCGGCAGGGTGTTGGCGTTGGCCTTCAACTACTCCGAAGCCCCAATAAGCAGACGCATTGGTGCTGTCCAATAGCCACGCTTGGTTGAACCGTTTGATGGCCGTTTCGGAGTCTTTGGCATAAAAGAAATCCCAGCCTTTTTTTGAATGATAGACTGAAGCCTCCTTGCGAGTGGGAAAGTTTTGGTCACAAAAGGCCAGAAACGTTGCATCAGCTTTTTTCAGGGACCGGCTTTTCTCCAATCCGCCATACAGGGGGAGCTGGTTAATATTACCGTTGCTCGCAACCTGGGCTGCTGCGCTTCCGAGTTTAAAAACCAGCACGACTGGCAGCGCAAGTTTAATAAACTGTTTCATAATCAGTAGTTACGGCAGCCATTGGTTTACGCGCCGACCGTTTCCTCCAGCACACTATCCACCCAGCCTTTGCCCCATTCTTCCAGCTCCTGGGCGCTCCAGAGCTGGGGGTAGAAGATGCGGCGCTGGAACTTGGGGGGCAGGTAGCTGCGCCAGTTGGTGCCACCGGTGGCGGCCACGTCGGTGGGGTTGCGCTGCAGGTAGCGCACCGCCGATTTGAAGTGCATCAGCGGCCAGTTCACATTTACGCTGATGTCGAGCTGGCGCAGGGCGCGCAGCAGGCGCGGGTGTTGGCGTTCTTCTGCGGGCAGGCGCTGCACCACGGCCCACACGTTGCGGTGGTGGTAGGCCTCGGCGTGGCGCACGAGGTCGGCGGTGTATTTACGCTCGAATTCGATGAGGGTGAGGGCCTTGGCTCCGCTGGCTTCGACGGTGGCCCCGGCCTTCCAATAAATGCAGCCCAGCAGCTCGTCGTAGTCGTAGTCCGAGGCCTTGCCCAGGGCCTGGCGCTTGGCCTCGTCGGTGAGGTTTTCGAGGCTGGTGCTGGCAATCTCAATCATGCGGTACTGCACGCTCTGGAAGCCTGAGGCGGGCATCAGGGCCATGCGGAAATCGAGAAACTGCTGCTTGTCCATGCCATCCACCATGACATCGAACGAGTCAATGAGGTTGTCGAAATAGCGGTTGATGCGGCCCAGGCGCAGCACAACTTCACTCAAAGTCGGTTGCGGGAGGTTGCCAATCTGTTCGTATTCACAGAGGCAGAGCTTGAAATACAGCTCTGAAATCTGGTGATACATGATGAAAATCCGCTCGTCGGGGATGTTGGTGAGGGGGCGCTGGAGAGAGAGTAGGGTGTCTAGTTTGATGTAATCCCAGTAGTTAATGTATTTAGCGTGGTAGAGACCTTCGAGGTAGGCGGCCAGGTCTTGGCCGTCGGGGGCGTATTTCTCCTGAAGTCGGTGCAGCTGCGCCAGCACGGCGGGAGAAAAATCCTCCTGGGTGGGAGAGGGGGACATGAAGAGGGGAGTGAGATAGGAGGGTGGGAAAAGGCTGGGTGGGCCCGCAACAAATATCGTTAAAATACTGAGTTTGTAAAGCGCGATTTCAGGTGGCGGGCCGAACCATTCGCAACCAAAACGGTTGAAGCGCATCTTTGTCGCTGAGTTTCGGAAGAAAAGAATTTGCGCCGGAAAATTTCTGCGCGCCAAGCACCAGGCTGAATAACGGCGTGGTCCACTGCGCAACCGCTACTTTTAGCTTTCCAAACCGCACCGAAGGCATCTACCCATGGCTGAAAAATCCAGCATTTTTGATATGATTGGCCCCGTGATGATTGGGCCCAGCTCATCGCATACGGCCGGCGTGGTGCGTATTGCTCGGGCCGCCATTCGCATTCTGGGGGCCGTGCCTACCGAGGCGGTGGTCACGTTCTACAACTCGTTTGCCCGTACCTACGAGGGCCACGGCTCGGACCGCGCCATTGTGGCCGGCCTGCTGGGCTACGCGCCCGACGATACCCGCATCCGCACCGCGTTCGACCATGCCGAGGCGGCTGGCTTGCACTATACCTTTCAGAGCGTGGGCAATGCCTCTACCATGCATCCCAATACCATTAAGCTGAATTTGCTGGATGGTGCCACCGGACACCGCGTGGAAGTGGTGGGCCAGAGCCGGGGCGGGGGCGTGATTCGCATTGTGGAGGTGGACGGCTTTCCGGCCGATTTTTCGGGAGCGCTGCACACGCTCATTATCGATGCCAACGACGTGCCCGGTTCCATTGCCTTCATCGCCTCGGTTATCGCCCACGACCAGTGCAACATTGCCACCATGATGGTGAGCCGCAAGGGCCGCAACGATGCCGCCCGGCAGTTCATCGAAATGGACAGCCCGATTAAAGAAATAACCCTGGCCTATCTGCGTCAATTAAGCTGGGTGCAGGGCATCACCTACATTCCAACGCTGGAATAAGGCTGGGGCATGTAATAAAATGCCCGGCCCACCGATTATACCACCTCCACAGAAGCACCAATTTTTCTGCGCAATGAAACGAAGGAATACGCCATTTTTTCATCGGGTGCGGCCCCGGCCGCTGGCGCTGATGGTCGGCGTGGTGCTGGCCACGGCCAGTGCCCAGGCCCAGACCACGCCCGCGCCCGCGCCACCGCCGGCCCTGGGCCAGCCCGCGGCGGCCCCCAGTGGCCCCTGGACGCTGCAAGCGGCCGTCGAATACGCCGTGACGCACAACCTGACCGTGCGCCAAAGCGAGCTGACCGCCCAGCAGCAGGTGGCCGTAACGCGCCTGAACCGCGCCGCGCTGCTGCCCACGGCTGCTCTCAACGGTAGCCAGAGCTTTAGCTTCGGCACCAACAAAGACCCCTTCACCAACCAGTTTCAGGCCGTGAATGTGCGGGCCAACAACTTCTCGGCCCAGGGGCAGGTCACGCTGTTTTCGGGCTTTCAGCTGCGCAATACCATCAAGCAGGGGCAGCTCGACGCGCAGGCTACGCGGGCCGACGTGGAGAAGGCGCGCAACGACTTGTCGCTGAACGTGGCCTCGTCGTTTCTGCAGCTGCTGCTGGCACAGGAGCTCATCCGGGCCTCTGAGGCGCGCATGGGCACCGTGCGCCAGCAGGTGAGCCGCAGCGAAAAGCTGCTGAAAGCCGGGGCCGTGGCCGAAGGCAACCTGCTTGACAGCCGCGCCCAGCAGGCCGGCGAGGAACGCACCCTTGTGACGGCCCAAAACCAGCTGGCCCTGGCCCAGCTGGCCCTGGTGCAGCAAATGAACCTCGACCCGGCCAACGCCCGCCGCTTTGAAGTGGTGGTGCCCACCCTGCCCGACCCCGCCCAGCTGGCCATTTCCGATGCCGAGCTGGACCCTAACGCGACCTACGAAATGGCCCGCCAGAAGCTGCCCGAAATAAAGGCGGCCGAGCTGCGCGTGCTTAGCTCCCAGCGCAACCTCGAAATTGCCCGGGGCGCTTACTATCCGCGCCTGACCATGGCCGGAGGCGTTTCGACGGGCTTCTCGTCGGTACGGAACCAGCAGACGCTGCGCACCGACCAGTTTACGAAGGTGCCGGTTTTTGAGCTTTCGCCTTCGTCCCCGACCGGAATTGTGCCCTCGAACTTTGTGACGGTGCAACCCGCCTTTGATGTACTGCCCTACAAATTTCTGGACCAGCTACGCGACAACCGGGGCGAGTTTCTGCAGTTTAACCTCACCGTCCCCCTCCTCAACGGCCTGCAAACGCGGGTGGGTGTGCAGCGGGCCCAAATCAATATTCAGCAAAGCGAGGTGCGGGCCGAGCAGGTCCGGCTGCAGTTGCGCCAGTCCATCGAGCAGAGCTACGCCGATGCGTTGGCGGCCCAGCGCCGGTTCGCGGCCAGCTCGCGGCAGGTAGATGCGTTGGCCCTGGCCTTTCGCAATGCCGAAATCCGCTTCAACAACGGCTTGCTGAACGGAACCGATTTCAACATCGCCCGCAACAATCTCACGGCCGCCGAGTCGGATATGATTCAGGCCAAGTACGAATTTTTCTTCCGCCGTAAAGTGCTCGATTTCTATCAGGGCAAGCCGCTGACTCTCTAATCATCTAACAAGTAACATTTGTCATTTAACAGCTGCGCGATTACACGTGAATTGTTAAGTGTTAATTGATAAATGTTAAATGAAACCTTATGAAAAACAACCGTTTACTGTATATTCTGCTGGGTTTGGTGCTCGTGCTCATCGGGGGCTACATTGTGGCAAAGAAAAAAGGCTGGGTGGGCAAAACCCCCGGCGTGGAAGTGCTGATGGCCAAGGCCGGCCCCACTAATATTGTAGAGAAAGTGAGCGCCTCGGGCAAGGTGCAGCCCGAAACCGAAGTGAAAATATCGCCCGACGTGTCCGGCGAAATCATTGAGCTTTATGTGCAGGAAGGCGATTCTGTGCGCAAGGGCCAGCTGCTGCTCCGCATTCGGCCCGATAACTACCAGGCCCAGGTAGCGGTGCAAAGTGCCCAGGTGGGCACCCAGCGCGCCAACGTGGGCCAGGCCCAGGCCCGCCTCCAGCAGCTCCTGGCCTCGGCCAAGCAAACGGAGCTCACGTTCCGTCGCAATTCCTCGCTGTATAAGCAGAAGGTGATTTCGCAGGCCGACTACGAAGCCAGCCAGGCCGCCTACAATGCCTCGCAGGAGGAAATTAACAGCGCCCGCCAAACCATCCGGGCTTCGCAAAGCACCGTGAGCGCGGCCTCGGCCTCGCTGGAGGAAGCCCGCAAAAACCTCAACAAAACCACGATTTACGCGCCCGTGAGCGGCACCGTGAGCAAGCTCAACGTGAAGAAGGGCGAGCGCGTGGTGGGCACCACCCAGATGGCCGGCACCGAAATCATGCGCATTGCCAACCTCAACAACATGGAGGTGCGCGTGAACGTGAACGAGAACGACGTGAACAACGTGAGCATCGGCGATTCGGTGGAAGTTGAAGTAGACGCGTACAGCAACAAGGACGAGAAGTTCCGGGGCCTCGTGACCAACATTGCCAATACGGCCAAGGATGCCCTCACGGCCGAAGCCGTGACCGAGTTTGAAGTGCGTATCCGGCTGCTGCCCGAGAGCTACCAGCACCTGCTGCGTAACGTGCGCGGCCACATCGTGGTGCCGTTTCGTCCGGGCATGACGGCCTCCGTCGACATCATCACCGAACGCAAGGGCGGTGTATTGAGCGTGCCGCTGGCCGCCGTAACCACCCGCTCGGACTCGGCCAAAACCGATGATACCAAAAACGGCCCCCGCATGGGCGGCCGGGTCAGCGGCACTGCCACCGCCGTGGACCCGAGTGCAAACGCGAAAAAGGTCGATATCCAGGAAGTGGTTTTCGTGATTAAGGACGGCAAGGCGGTGATGACGCCAGTGAAAACCGGCATCAGCGACTTCCAGAACATTGAGATTCTGAGCGGCGTGCCGGCCGGGGCGCAGGTGGTGACCGGGCCGTTCCGGGCCGTGGCCAAAACCCTGAAAGACGGCTCCGTCGTGGAAATCAAGGATGCCAAATCGCTCAATAAAGAAGCGCTGAAGGACGACCCTGAAGCGGGTAAGTAAGCACGAAAATCCCCCTCCTTTTTTAAGGAAGGTTGTTTTCATTAAAGCTGAAATTGGGGTGGCTGGCCTCGTTGAACGATACCCGAACGATGCCTTGCGCGAGTCGTTCCCGCATCGTTCAACGGGTTCACCACCCCAATTTTTTTTCTGCAAAATGTCCCCTCCTTAAAAAAGGAGGGGAGTTTCCGTTCTTTGACGCTTCAACTTCCCACCGCAACACTATTCAGTCACCCACTTTGGAAAAAATTGCCATGCTCGGCGGCGGCTCCTGGGCCACCGCACTCACCAAAATCCTCAGCGAAAACGGCTCCCGCGTGGATTGGTGGCTGCGCTCGAAAGACGATGTGCAACACCTGTTGCGCACCCGCCACAACCCGCGCTACCTCTCGGCCGTGCAGCTCGACCTGAACCGCGTGTACCCCACCACCGACCTGGAAGAAGCCATTGAGGAAGCCGACTGGCTGGTGCTGGCCGTGCCGGCTGCCTTCGTGCAGCCCGTGCTTGACAAGCTGGACCGCGATGTGCTGAAACATAAAAAGGTGATTTCGGCCATCAAGGGGATGATTCCGGGCAAAAACCAGCTCGTGACCGACTACGTGGCTGAGCGGTTCCGGCTGCCGCGCACGCAGCTTGGCGTGATTGCCGGGCCGTGCCACGCCGAGGAAGTGGCCCTCGAAAAGCAGAGCTACCTCACCATCGGCTCGCCCGATGCGGCGCTGGCGCTGGCTTTTTGTGAGCTGCTGCGCAACCGTTTCGTGAGCGCCCACCCCGCTACCGACCTCGACGGCATCGAGTACTGCGCGGTGATGAAAAACATCATCGCCCTCACCGGCGGCATCGCCCACGGCCTGGGCTACGGCGACAACTTCCTGGCCGTGCTGGTGAGCAACGCCGTGCAGGAAATCCGTCGCTTTTTGCAGGCTATCAACCCGCAGCCGCGCGACCTTTCGGCCTCGGCCTACCTCGGCGATTTGCTGGTGACAGCTTACTCGCAGTTCTCGCGCAACCGCACCTTCGGCAGCATGGTGGGGCGCGGCTATTCGGTGAAATCGGCCCAGCTGGAGATGAATATGGTGGCCGAAGGCTACTACGCCGTGAAATCTATCCACGAGTTAAACAAGAAGCTCAAAGTGAACATGCCGATAACGGATGCGGCGTTCAATATTTTGTATGAGCGGATTTCGCCGGCCGTGGAGTTAGAGATTTTGAAGGAGAAGTTGCGGTAAATAATCTGCATTTAACTAATTAAGATACAGCGTTTATGGGAGCTTGGGGACATCAGAATTTTGAAAATGATTCGGCAATGGATTTTGTCGGTGAATTCATAGAATCGCCGAATCTTGACGTTATCAATGAGGCGCTTTCGGTCGTTATCGAGGCGGGTGCGGAGGAAGAATACATTGAAGTAGATGAGGCTTCAGCAGCGTTAGCAGCAGCAGAGATTGTCGCTGCTGCTTTGGGCCAGGCTGCTACTGATGTGCCGGAAGAGTTGCCAGCTTCAATCCAAAAAATAGGGTTGACAGTTGACGATAAAATGTTAAAAAAAGCTCGAAAAGCTGTCAAGCAAGTACTGCGGGAATCGGAACTTCAAGAACTATGGCAGGAAGGCGGTGAGCCTAACGAATGGCAACAGGTGCAGGAAGGACTGTTGAAACGACTGGGCCAGGTATGAAAGTAGTCGGTTTCACCTTCGTCCGCAATGCCATCAAGTACGATTACCCCGTGCTCGAAAGCATCAATTCCCTACTGCCACTTTGCGATGAATTAGTAGTAGCCGTAGGTAATTCAGACGATGATACGCTGGGGCTGATTCAACGAATCAACTCCCCAAAAATCCGTGTCATCGAAACCGTGTGGGACGATTCCTTGCGCGAGGGCGGCCGGGTGCTGGCCGTGGAAACCGATAAGGCCCTGGCCGCCGTGCCGGCCGATGCCGACTGGGCCATCTATTTGCAAGCCGATGAGGTGCTGCACGAGGCCGATTACGCGGCCATCCGGGTCGGAATGGAGCGCTGGAAAGATGATAAATCCGTGCAAGGCCTGCTGCTGAACTACCGGCATTTCTACGGCTCTTACGACTACGTGGGCGATTCCTACCGCTGGTACCGGCGCGAAATCCGCATTGTGCGGCCCGATATTGGCGTGGCTTCTTACCGCGACGCGCAGGGCTTTCGGCTGGCCGATAACAGCAAGCTGCGCGTAAAGCTGCTCGATGCCACCGTGCACCACTACGGCTGGGTGAAAACGCCCGCCGCCATGCAGCGCAAGCAGGAAACCTTCAATAAGCTGTGGTATTCCGACGAGTGGGTGGCCCAGAACGTGGCCCCGGCCGAGGATTTTGATTACAGCCAGGTTGACTCTCTGCAGCGCTTTACCGGCACGCACCCGCAGGTAATGCTGGCCCGCATCCGGCAGCAAAACTGGCGCTACGAGCACGACATGAGCCGCAACCAGCACCGGCTGAAAGACCGTTTCAAGCGTGCCTTGGAGCTGCTGACGGGCTACCGAATTGGCGAGTACCGCAACTACAAGCTCGTATAAGGCGATGATGAACTGGCTGCCGCTGGCGCTTCTCACGGCCCTGTGCCTGGCGCTCTACAACTTTTTCATCAAGCTCGCCGCCGACCATGTGTCGCCGGCCGTGGGCGCGGTGGTGCTACAGCTGGTCGCTGCCGCCCTTGGGGCCGCGTGGCTGCTGAAACTGAAGCTGCAGGGCCAGCCGCTGGTCGTTTCTGGCAAGGGCCTGGCCTGGGCGGTGCTCGCCGGGCTGGGCGTGGGCCTGGCTGAAATCCTCACTTTCGTGGTGTTTCAGCGGGGCGTGAATTCCTCCGTGGGTACGCCTGTGATTGTGGGCGGCTCGGTGCTGCTCACGGCCATATTAGGTCTGGTAGTGCTGCGCGAGGCCCTGACGCTGCCTCAGGCCGGGGGCTTGCTGCTGATTGTGGCCGGTATTGCTCTGCTGGCGCGGGGGCATTAACGGTCATCCCGACGCAGGAGTAATCTGAGATAAATCGTGCTCAGATTCCTCCTGCGTCGGAATGACATTATTCCATCAAGTGCCAATAGGAGGGAAGCGCCCCTGCCGCGCTGGCCGAATCGGCCACGGCAGGATTTAGTTGGTAGATTTCAACCAGCTCGTTATGAAAAACGGGTGGGAAGGTGAACCCCGGTTGAAACCAACCGTGCAAATCGGGAAAAGCCAGCACGTACGTGTAGCTGATACCCGGCTGGGGAATATGGTCGATGGGCCAGCGCTGGCCGGGGTGCTCCGAGTGCAGGTACATTCGCACAAACAGGCTGTGGGTTGATTCGGGCATAAGCGTGCGGGCCTTGGGGTGCTGGTCGAGCCATTGAAAGGCTTGGTACAGGGCCGCGTTGCGATGGCGCGGGCGCTGGTTGTCGCGCCACAGGCTGTTCACTTCGTAGCCCAGCCAGATTATTCCCATCAGGCTCAGCGCCGCGTGCAGGCCGCGCTGCCAGCGTTTGGGGGCCGCCTGCAGGAGCCAGTCGACCACCAAAGCCAGCAGTAGAAAGAAGAAAAATGCTTTATACAGTACCGCACGGCTGGGAGCAAATACCCGCTGCGCGGCCATCATGGCGTAGGGAAAAGCCATGAACCAGAGCGCCGCCGGAACCAGCCGCTGCAAGGGCAACCGCTGCGTCGTCGGCCACTGCGTCCCGCGCCGCCACAGCAGCAGGACCGCCGCCAATACCGCGAGTACCAGCAATCCGCCTACTTTGCCCTGACCCGCCAGAAAGCCTTCCGTTTCCCACAGATAGGCCGGCAGGCCCCGCCAGAACACTCCTAATGGTTGCGGGGCGACGAAACCATTGCTGAAGAAAATGGCCGGCCCCGATACGAATATCAGCGGCGTATAGAGCACTAGGCTGCCCGCGGCTATCACCGCCCCCAGCACCGCCAGCCACGCAATGGCCCGCCAGTCGTGCCGTCGCAAGTAGCCCAGCCCTAGCCACGAAAAAGCGGACCCCAACACCAGCGCAAAAGTGGGTACGGTGTAAAGGCCCAGCACGCCACCTACCACCAGCCCCGTCCAGGCGGCGCGGGGCTGCCGGGTGCCATCTGCCAGGGCCAATGACCCAAAGAAGGCCATTACCCCCATCAGCGTCAGCAGCCAGTAGCCACGGCCCACGGCCACATGGTACAGGCTCAGCTGCGCCAGGCTGAACAGCAACGTGCTCAGCCATGCCACCCGAAAGCTGGCCCGTGCCCACAGAAGGCCCAGAAACAGCAGCCCCGTGGCCATCGTGGCGGCCAGCACCACGGGCAGCCGCATGGTGAACCAGAACCCCGGGTTCACCTGATAGAATACCCAGTCGATGGTATTGGACAGCACATGGTTATTAGGCACCGGATAGTAAGCCGAAACTGCCAGCAGGCTCTTGCTGGCAAACATTTCGTACGACGGCACGTCATCATACCCCGGCGTCACGGCCGGAATACTGGCTACCAGCCGGAAGGCGGTGAGGGCGAGCAGGAGCAGAACCGCGCCGCGTTGCTGCGCTGTGGGCAAGGCTCTAAATGCACTGCTAAGGCCCCGCAGCACGGCGCGCAATTCGCTGCCCCACTGGTGGCACTCGGCGCGACCGGCGGGTGCGGCAATCAGGATAACGGCCGGCAGGGCTAGAACTACGGCTAAGCCCGTTAGCAGCTGCCCGGCCTGGGCAAACTCAGCGGCGGAAAATAGCCGGATGCGCCATTTATAAAAGGGGAAAATAGCATCCAGCTGCCGCGCTTCGGCCCAGGTGGCGCTGTGCAGCATGAGCGCCGCGTAGCCTGCGCAAAGGGCCAATAGCCCAACCGATAGAATGCCGAAAAAGCGCACTCCCGGTAGCTTTACCACCGGGCTCATCGCGGCTGAGTGCTGCCGGGCAATGCCCCGAGGGCTTCCAGCTCGGCCCACACACGGTGCGTGGGCAGGCCCATCACGTTGAAGTAGGAGCCTTCGAGCCGGGTGATGGCAGCCATGCCCAGCCAGTCCTGCGCCCCATAGGAGCCGGCCTTGTCGTAGGGCTGGCAGGTGTCGATGTAGTAGCCGATTTCGGCCGGGTTCAGCGAACGGAAATGCACGGTGGTCTGGTCCGAGAACACGACCTGGCGGCCGTCGCCGGCGCGCAGGCACACGCCCGTGAAAACGTCGTGGGCGCGGCCCTGCAGGCGGGTGAGCATGGCGGTGGCTTCGGCGCGGTCGGCGGGCTTGTTCAGCACGTCGTTTTCGAGGCACACGATGGTGTCGGCGGTTATCACCAGCTCATCGGGGGCCAGGTCGGGGGCGTAGGCGGCGGCTTTGTGGGCGGCGAGGTATTCGGCCACTTCGCCCCGGCGCAGGTGGGCGGGGAAGTCCTCGTCTACTTCGCGCAGCCGGATTTCGTAGGGCAGGCCCATATCCGTCAGCAGCTGGCGGCGGCGGGGCGAGTTGGAAGCTAAAATGAGTTTCACTTGGGGTTGGCCTGGAAAAGCTCGGCGAAAGCGTTGCCGGCTTCTTCATCGGCAATGCTGCTGAAGAGAAAACCGCCGATGGTTTTGGGATAGAAAAAAGTTGATTTGGGCGGCATCACGGCCCCGGAATGGCACACGGCTTCCACTTCGGCCATGGTCACCTCGTTTACGATGAAGGCCCCCCGGGCCTCGCCCCGGTCCACGCGCTGGAGACATTCGGTGAAATTGCGCACGTAGGCCACGCCCGGCCACGCCCGTTGCGCGTCCGGCCCCACAATGCCCAGCACCTTTTCCAATACAAAAAAGTGCAGCACCGTAAGGTCCAGCGTTTTTACTTCCTCGGTCGTGTCCCAGTCCAGCTGTCCATGCACTTCGGGCCGGAGCCGGATTTTGAACGACTGCCCATCCACGTACAGGCCGAATGCCCACTGCTTTCCGGTGATGATTTCGGGCAGGTCGCTGGCATCATCAGTGGGCAAAACGGTGAAGTAGGGGGCCAGCCGGTCCAGCAGCTCGCCGGTGTTTAGTTCGGCGGGTAGGTCCAGCAGCAGGCGGTGGGTGGGCAGAATGCGCAGGTCGTCGGCCGCCGCGTTGGTGAGGTACATGAGGTGGTAGTTCCAGGGCTCGCGGCCGGTGGCGCGGCCGTCGGCGGCCAGCTCGCGGGCCTGGCGGTAGGCCAGGGAGCCTTCGTAGCGGTGGTGGCCATCGGCCAGAATTACCTCCCGCTTGGCCAGCACCTCCTGAAACCGTCGAATGATGGCCGCATCCTGAATCACGGCCAGTACGTCGCGCGCACCCTGGTAGTCTTCCTCGGTTTCGAGCAGTGGCGCGCGCATGGCCTCGTCCAGGTAGGTTTCCAGCTCAAAATCCTCGTCGCGGTACAGCCCGTGCGTGGCGCTGGTCTGAAACTGGGTGCGGGCCAGTAGCTCGGCCCGGTCGTTCACCGAGGCGGGCAGCGTGTTCTCGTGGCGTAGTACCACGTTTTCCTCCCAGTCATAGGCCCGAATGTGGCATATGAACCCCTTGCGGCAATATTTGCGGGGGCTTCCGGGCAGCTGGAAATACTGGTAGTAGGCATAAATGCCCGGCAGTTCGTCCTGCCGCAGTACGCCGCTGGCCTGCCATTCGCGCAACTGCAACAGCGCCGCCTCGGTTGGGTCATCGCCCCGGGGCACCGACAAATGGATGGAGTTGAGTGGATTACGGTAAAGCGCCTCCCGCTGCTTCGCCGATACGACATCGAACAGCGGTGAAACATAGGCATCGATGTTGGCGCTCAGCGCCGCATTGTAGCGCCAGCCGCGCAGGGGTTGAATTTCAGCCAAAACTTTTCATTTAACAATTATCATTTAACATGCTAACAATCATTATTTACATTTTCGCTCGATGCATGTTTCACGCAGTTTCGATTGTTAAATGATAAATGATAAATGTTAAATGAAATCTCACGGGGCCAGGCGGCTGCGCTTCCAGGCGGCGCCATCCCACTCGTACACAATGCGGTCGTGCAGGCGGCTGGGGCGGCCCTGCCACAGCTCCAGCCGCGTGGGCCGCAGAATGTAGCCGCCCCAGTTGTCGGGGCGCGGCAGCGGGTTTTGCTCCCCAAACTCCTCGGCTACGGCTTCTTCGCGGGCTTCAAGCTCTTCGCGGCTGCCGATGACCTGGCTTTGGGGCGAAGCCCAGGCCCCGAGCTGGCTGCTGCGCGGCCGGCTTTGGAAATATTCGGTCGACATCGTGTTCGGAGCCTTTTCTACGCGGCCTTCCACGCGCACCTGCCGCTCCAGGCCGGGCCAGAAGAAGTTGAGCGCCGCCAGTGGCTGCGCGGTCAGCTCCTGGCCCTTACGCGAGTCGTAATTTGTATAAAACAGAAAGCCGGCGTCATCGGGCAGGCCTTTCAACAGCACCACCCGCGACGATGGCTGCCCCGTGGCGGCCGCTACAGTACTCACGGTCATGGCCGTGGGCTCGTCGAGCCGGGCAGCTATGGCTTCTTCCAGCCACGCCCGAAACTGGGGCACGGCCTCTGGCAGCACATCGGCTTCGGAAAGGGTGCGCTGGGCGTACGTTTTGCGCAGGTCGGCAAGGTGCAGGTCAGTCATTAGGGGAATTTGAGAGAATTATAAATAGGCGTCATTGCTGCCAGGGCCGGAACATGGTACTGGGGAACAATTTTGCGGCTGATGCAGTCTTATTGCACCATACTTTGGAAGCTAAATGGCCTTGGCGGTGCAAGGTACTACCATCTGTAAAGTCCGTCTTGCTGACTTTCTCACAGCGGTTCGCAATGCCATTTATAATTCAAAAAATAATTTATAATTTCTCTTCTCATGCGGCCCGGTACTCTGCTCATTTCCAAGCCCTTCCTCGGCGACCCCAATTTCGAGCGCAGCGTGGTGCTGCTCTGCCGCGACGAACCTGCCGATGGCTCCTTCGGCCTCGTGCTGAACCGTCTCACCAGCCTCGTGCTCGACGACGTGCTCGACCTGCCGCCCGAGGCCACGGCCGCCGCCATGGTGCCCATCTACGTGGGTGGGCCCGTCGAGCCCAACACGCTGCACTACCTGCACCGCCGGGCTGACCTGCCCGGGGCTACCGATTTGGGCCAGGGCGTGTATTGGGGTGGCGATTTTGAAACCCTGCTCGGCTTACTCGGCAGTGGGGCCCTCGAAGCCGGTGATGTGCGGCTATTTGCTGGATATTCGGGGTGGTCGGCGGGCCAGCTGGCCGGCGAAATGCAGGGGCAGAGTTGGATACGGCACCCCGCAAGCGCTGGGAAAGTGTTTACTTTGGCATCTGATGCGTTCTGGCGGGAAATTCTGCGGGAGAAGGGCGGCAAGTTTAAAGTCCTGGCCAACTATCCCGTCGACCCCCGGCTCAACTAATGAGGTTTTTGTCCGGACCTTTGTTTTATTCCCACTTTTTTTGCTCTCCCCTCTGGCCCCCTGCTCCGGGCTGGCTTTTACGAAGATTTATGGCTGCTGAAGAAAACCCCACTGCTCCGCTCGCGGGCGGCAACGACCCGGCCGGCGAAGACCGGATGACCATTTTGCAACGCCGTCTGGCCGAAATTCAGGGCAAATCGTCCCCGGCCGATGATGCTGCGCCTTCCACTACAGCCACGCCCAACGCGGCCGGCGAAACGCAGGTAGAGCTGCCCGCCCAGGGCACCCCCGATTTGGCCGCCGGCCAGCCCGAGGGTGCTGGCACAGCCGAAACACCCGGGGCCGCTGTTATCGCCGCCGACCTCGGCCCAGTCGTGCCCACGCCCGGCACGCCCGAAGCCGCCGCCGCCGCCGAAACTGCCCAGCACGTTTCCCATCCCGTAAGCGTGGATGGCAGCGATGTTTCGGCTCCGCAGGCCCGCGCCATTGAGCACTACGGCGAAGTAATGGCCACTACACCCAATCCCGAAGCCCTGCCCGCTGCCGAGCACATCAACAGTGCCACGCCCGCGCCCATTGCCGACCCCGAAACGCTGAGCGCCCCAGACACGGCTGCCACCGTCGAAGACCAGGCTCCCGCGCTGCCCACTGTGGACCTGCACGATGCCCCGGAGCTGGAAGCCGCGCAGGAGCCGTTGGCCACGCTGCCCACCTCGTCGGAAACCCCGCTGAATGCGGCCCCGGCCGATGTTGCGGCTATTGATGCTGGCGAAGAAGCAACCGGCGTGGAAGGTGAAGCAGCTACTGAAACCGCTGCTCCTGATTTCACTGCCCTCGACCTGCCGGCCCAGGCCAGCTACCTGGTGGGCTTGTTGCGCAGCCCCAACGCTGGCAAAAATCGCAAGCAGATTTCAGACCTCACCCGCCAGTACGAAACCAACGTGGGTCTGGTCCGCACCGCTGCTCGCGAGAAATTCGCCGCCGGTGGCGAAGGTGTCGAAGCCTTTGCTTTCCAGCAGCCCGAAGGCCAGCAGGAGCTGAACAAAGCCCTGCAGGAGTTCCGCGAGAGCCGCGCCAAAGATGCCAAAGCCGAGGACGCCAGCCGTGGCGACAACCTCAGCCGGAAAAAAGCCCTGCTCGACCAGCTCCGTACGCTGGTTGACGCCGCCGAAACCAAAGACAGCTCCGGCAAGCTGAAGGCCCTGCAGGCCGAGTGGAAAGCCACCGGTGCGGTGCCCCAGGGCGACAGCCAGGGTATCTGGGATACATACCACGGCCTGCTCGACATCTATTACAGCAAGCAGGGCCAGTTCCTGCAGATGAAGGACCTGGACCGCCGCCGCAACCTGGAGGCCAAAGAGGCCCTCATCAAGCGCGCCGAAGCCCTCGGCTCGGCTTCCGGCATCAATAAAGCCCTCGATGAGCTCACCAAGCTGCACGAGGACTGGAAGAACATCGGCCCCGTGCCCAACGACCAGCGCGAGCCGCTGTGGCAGCGCTTCATTGCTGCTTCGGATGTGCTGCACCAGCGCCGCAAGGAGTTCGTGGACCAGCGCTCGACCGTGGAGAAAGCCAACCTTGTGGTGAAGCAGGCCCTGTTGGAGCGCGTGCTACCCTTCGCTACCTTCGAAACTGACCGCGTAAACCTGTGGCGCTCGAAGACCGATGAGCTTCAGGAAATCAAGACCGAGTGGGAAGCTGCCGGCCTTGTGCCCCGCGCCCAGGCCGATGCCCTGAACAAGCAATACTGGGCGGCCTACAAGGCTTTCTTCAACCGGAAGAACGACTTCTTTAAGTCGCTCGATAACGAGAAGTCGGCGAACGTGAAAGCCAAGCAGGCCCTTATCGACCAGGCCGAAGAAGCCGCCAACAATGCCGACGGCGACGCTGCCCGTCAGGTAATCATTCGGGTGCAGAAGGAGTGGAAGGACGTAGGCCGCGTGCCCGATAAGCTGGCCGATAAGCTCTGGCACCGGTTCCGCGCCGCTTGCGATGCCGTGTTTGAGCGTCCCAAGCAGGAATCCCGCTTCCGCGAGGAGAAGGTGCAGCAGTCGTCGGCTGAGCAGACCGCGCACCTCGATACTATCGCCGAGCAGGTTAATGCTCTCAGCGTTGATGCACCGGGCTCGCTCGAAGGCTTCCGGGCCATCCTGGCCGGCTGGGCCACCGAGTTTGATGCCAACGACGAGCAGCCCGGCCGCGGCACCGCCGACCGCAGCGAAGAGCAGCTGTTGTCGCTGCTCGGCAAGTACCTCGACCACGTTCCCGGCCTGGGCTACGCCGACCGTACCGATTTATTGTTCCAGACCGAAGTAGCGCGCCTCAAAGCCCGCCCGCAGGCTCAGCAGCAGCTCACGCGCAAGGAAATGGCCTTGCGCAAGGAAATTAACGAGCTGGAAAACGACCACTCGACCCTGCAAACCAACCTCGATTTCTTCGCCCGCTCCAAAAATGCTTCCCAGCTCCGCGAGGAGTACCAGGGCCGCATCGCCGAAGGCCAGAAGCGCATCGAAGCCCTGAAGAAGCAGTTGCGGATGATTCGCAGCTAATTAGCTCTTCTAACCAAGGCTAAGCGGGCCGGCTTCGATGATGCCGGCCCGCTTTTTTTGCTAAATGTGGCCCAATTGCTGGGAATACGGTGTTGGCTGTTTACTTTTGCATCACCAACCCGCCGCCTTAGCTCAGTTGGTAGAGCTTCTGACTTGTAATCAGAGGGTCGTTGGTTCGAGTCCGACAGGCGGCTCATTTATCCTTTACCGGAACACCCGGAAAACTGCTTCACACGTCGTGGAGGCCGTTTTCCGGGTTTTTTGCGTCTAGGGGAATCGGTACTCCTGGGTGCGAATCTTTCACTTTACGGTGGGACAGACGCCCCCCTTTTGTATGGTTACCCAATTCGTTCTTCGCACCGACAAGAAAGATAGCGTGGGCCGGTGCCCCGTGCACCTGGTCGTTTATTTTGATGGGGTTCGCCTCAAATGTGCCACCGGCGAAAAATGTAAGCCCGCGGACTGGAACGCAACCCGGCAGGAATTCCGGAAGTCGTATCCGCTGCCGGATGATGCCAACGCCCTGCTGGCCCGGCTAACGAATGATGCGCTGGCGTGGTGGCGGAAGCTGCGGGCTGAAGGGGAGGCCCCGACGGTGGCCGGCCTGCGGGTGGCGCTGCGGCCGGCCCCGGTGCCCGAGGCGGTGGTGGTCGAGCAGGAATCGGTGACGGTGTGGTATGACGACTACCGCAAGTCGATGCTGGCGCGGGGCTATGCCAAGGAAACGTTGCGGCACCACTTGGTGACGCGGAACTGGATGGTGGGCTTTGAGAAGTGGGCCGGGGTGCTACTGGACCCAACGACCTATAGTCTGGAGCTGCATGACCGGCTGATGGTGTATTTGCGGGAGGAGCGCAAGCTCGGGCCAAACTCGGTAGCTACGGCGCTGAAGGATTTGAAGGCGTTTTTGCGGTGGCTGCGCGATGAGCGAGGAGTGACGCTGGGGCTGGAAATCCGTAAAATCACGATTAAGGGGTTTGATGTGCCGAAGCTTTACTTGTCGGCGGAGGACCTGGGCAGGATGGAAACGGCGATGCTGCCGGCCAACCTGGTGCCGACGCGGGATATTTTTCTGTTCTACTGCTACACGGGGCTGCGCTACTCAGACGTATCGGGGCTGCACCGGGGCAACCTGCACGAATGGAACGGGGGGCGGGTACTGCGGCTGATGATGAGCAAGACGCGGGCGGGGGTGAGCATCTACCTGACTGCTCCGGCGGCGGCTATCATTGACAAGTACGCCGATGCGGAACGGCTAAAGCTGCTGCCGGTGCATCCGAATCAGGTGATGAATAAGTATCTGAAACGGGTGTGCAAGCTGGCCGGTCTGCTGGGGGCGGCCGACCTGGTGAGTTATGTTACGCAGTGCTTGCCGCCCTCCCCGTTCGCCTTACCCCCTGGCCCCTCTTCGAAAACGAGAACTGACTCATCGCCTTTAGCGCTAAAAATCAATAACTTTTAACCAGGGCCATTACTACGAGCTGACCTACACTTTCATGCTCATCAACAAGCATGATTCGAGCGCACCATGAAGCAGGGCGACAACCTGACTATCCTGGTCAGCATCGATGGGGGCACGGCAGCCTCGGAAATTGCCTGCTCCATGCTGCTTGCTGAATGGCAGAAAAGTCAGGAAGGCGACTGGTCGGGGCGTCGATGCGCAGGCCGTGCCGGTGTACGTTATCGGTGAATAGCGCCATTCCCGGCCTTAGACTTGATGAGCACTCTCAAAGTCACAGGGCTGGGCCGTTGCTCGATTCCCCGGTGGATGAGGTAGTTCGGCATGGTTCAGGGGAAAGCACCCCGGCGCCCCTCACCAAGTGGACCAAGACAAAACGCTGTTTTTCCCCGCCGGTATTAAAGCGTGTTAGCTCCTGCTTCCCGGACACTCCTGCACTGCCAGTACAATGGCTTATAACCCATAAAGACAGGATTAAGGCGCTGCTGGAACCTCATAACGCCCCTGATAACGCCTTGAACAGGGGGTATGCCCTGCCTTTTATTATACAACGATTGGTAGTAGGGGAGCGTAGTAAGTACAAGTCCTGTACTGGGGCTGGACATGCCAACGCCAAGCGGAGGCCGGCCCGCCGACTCGACCCGTTCTGTTTCTCTTAACCCAACGCCCGCTATGGAAAATACTCCCCGCCCCCAATCCGCCGCAACCTATTTGCCCAAGGGCGAAACCGGTCGCAGTTTGCCCGCCGACCGCACCGTGCTGCTGGTGATTGACCCCGTGAACGACTTTCTCTCCGAAGGCGGCGCGGCGTGGGAGATGACCAAGGGCACGGTGGAAAAGAACAACGTCATCCCCAACCTGAAGCGGGCCATCGATGGCGCCCGCGCCCAGGGCATCCAGGTGCTGTTCGGGCCCATGGCCTACACTGAGGAGGATTACGCCCAGCACAGCCTGCAGAAGCGCAGCGGCATCAACCGCCTCATGTTTGAGAACAAGATGTTTCTGGCCGGTAGCTGGGGCGCCGACTTCCACCCCGAGCTGCAGCCTCAGGCCAGCGACATCGTGCTGCTACCCCACAAAAGCTGCGACGTGTTCCAGACCGACTTGGCCGAGCACCTGGAAAGCCGCGGCATCACCCACCTGGTCATCGCCGGAATGACGGCCAACCTCTGCTGCGAGAGCACCGGCCGCCACGGCACCGAAGCCGGCTACGACGTTACCTTCATTTCCGACGCCATCGGCGCGGCCGGCCTGCCCGAATACGAGGCAGCCATCCACATCAACTTTCCCCTGATTGCTAACGGCGTCATCACCGTCGACGACTTTCTGGCGAGCATCGAGCACCCGCCCGTGCCCGCGGTGGCAGTCGGCGACACGGTGCATGGCTCTGGCGACGGCAAGATTGGCACGGTCGATAAAGTGGTGAACGACGGGGACGGACCGGGGTATATGGTAGTCAAGCAGGGGCTGCTCAAGAGCGACGTCTACATTCCCTTCGACGCCGTGGTGCGGCGTAGCGGTACCGACGTGTTCATCAACCTGCCCAAGCTGATTGTGGGCAAGATGCCCTGGACCGAGCCGCCCACGGCTGCCGCCAACGAGGCTAAGCAGGGCCCACCCGCCGCGCAGGTCGATAAGCTCTACGGCTCCTACGCGCCCACCGGTAGGTCCTAGGCCCGCTTTATTCTCCCGGTTTGCATCCGATAGATATACTAGCCAATGGCTGCCCCAAGGCAGCCATTGGCTTTTTTGCTTTTCATTGACAGCGCGCCATAACCCGATTCAAAAAAACTGTCTGGTTACGGGCGGTAGCTTGGACATCGGCAAGACGACCTCGTTGTGGCTGGCTGCGAAGGGCGGCAAAGTGGCCACCCTGAGCCGCATCCGGTCGGAAGGCAACGCGGTGGTGGCGGCAATTGAAAAGGCGGGCGGCACGGCCTTGGTTATCCAGACCGACACGGCTACTCCCGACGAGCTGCCGGCCGTCCGTGGACGTATCGATGCCCAGGTCCAGCGCCACGAAAGGCGGCTACCCACTCCGACCTTTTTCCAGGCGTACTCATTCCTTGCCCGGAACCGCCCCGCTCAGCCAGGCCAGGTTGCGCCGCTCATCGTCCACGAAGCCCACGGACTCGTAGAGGCGCTGGGCGCGGGCATTGTAGGGCTCGGTTTGCAGGTACAAGGCCACTAGGCCTGCGGCCCGGGCCTGCTGCTGCAACAGGAGCAGCGCGGCGCGGCCCACGCCCCGGCTGCGGGCCGCGCCGGCCATGTACAGTTCATCGACGAGGGCGTAGCGCCCGCCCCGCTCGAAGGTGAAGTAGGTGATGCCAGCGTAGCCCACGGCCTGGCCGGCATCATCGAGCAGATACAGCGCCCCCCACTCGGGATGGGCTACGCCCACGATGCGGCCAGCGCCTGCTGCGCGGCCGCGTCGTGGGCGTAGCCGAAGTGCTGGTAGAAGTCGGCCAAGGGGCAGCCGCGCGGCCAGGGTAACGGGGCGAAGGATTAGGGTCATGGGTAAATAAATAGTGCGAAAGCAAGCACACGGCTGGGCCGGGTGGGCGGCAAGCCTTCCTTCGCTACTACGGAAATACCATCCGCCAGGACCGGCGCTACGGCTACCGGCCCTGTACGCCTCGACGGCCGTACGCGCGCACCAGGTGGCGGCCGGGGCAAAAAAAGATAGTCCCGTCGGCCAGGCGCTCGGCCTTAGCCGGGGTGGTTTCACAACCAAGCACCACCTGAGTTGCGACGCCCACGGCCGGATTTGCGCCCTGGCCCTGACCGCGGTGGCCAAGCCGGCGATTGCCCGCAAGTCCCGGGGCTGTTGCGGAGCCACCTGCGGGCGGGGCAGGTCGTCTTGGCCGACAGCGCCTACGACGCGGACTACGTGCGCGTCCAGATAGGACAAGCCGGAGCCGGGATTCCCAGCAAGAAAAACTGGACATTATCCCTCGAACACGATGCTGAAATGTATAGAACGAAACCAGATTGAACGAGCCATCAATGGCTTAAAACGTTTTCGGGCCGTGGCAACCCGCTTTGATAAGCGGGCCCCCAATTATTTTGCCACCTGTTGCTTGACTGCCGCGCTAACGTGGCTCTAACTGTAAACCCCCCTAGCTCATCGGTGGGCGTAAAAGGCCCCGCAGGGGGCTTCTGCGCATCCCCACATACTAAGTAGTGGTACTGGCAAGTCCGACAGGCGGCTAATCGTGTATTAGACCCCATGCAAATCAAGTGTTTGCATTGGGTTTTTTTGTGGCCGGCCTTTAGTAGCGAAGACTGCTCCAGTGAATGAGCTGGCCCACGAAAGGCAGCCCGTGGTAGCCGTCCAGGAATTGCAGCAGCAGCCCGGGCGATTCGAACCCGTCGCGGTGGGTAAACTCGGTGAGTTCCGGGGCCGACAGTTGGCGGCCGTTTATTTCGATTACCGGGGTTCCGTGACTTACTTCCACTCGAATGTTCTGAACATTCTGCGCCACTCCGTCGGGCCAGAACTTACGCATGCCGTCCTGCCCCACGTTCACATAAAATTTAATAGACTGGCCGGCGCTCCAGCGGTTGCCGAAGCGGATGGTATGGACTTTCACGCCCGTAGTGATTAGCGGAATGAAATCGGTTTGAAATTCTAAAATCATGCTGTTGAAGTAGGGGCGGTACCGCCACACTGACCATCGGGGGCGGGTAGTATAATGCATTTCACCGGAGTATTGCCGGCGGTTACCCAAAATAATAGCCGTCAGGTCACCAGTTAGCGTAGGCGATTCATGGACCCGAATCAAACGCCTCCCAATCCGGAAGAGCAATCCGCTCCCGACGACCACCTGCTCGACCACCTGCTCGAAGACCTGGTTGCCGCCACCGGTCTTTTCAACCCAGCCCAAATCTGGCAGCGCGAAGTCGAGCTGGAAGCATTGGATGAGCAGGCAGATACTGGCACCGATAATGCGGAGCGTGCCGAACTTCCGATAGTCTAACGCATAAAGCCCGCTCAAACGTCATTCGGCTCGCCGGAACATATTGTTTCGACGGGCCGAATGACGTTTATCCAGAGGCTCTTCGGCTGCTATTTCGGCCGCCAGGTGAAGCACAGGCCCGTGGCGCCCGCCGGGGTCCACATGGGCATGAAGCTGGTGTCGCCGATGCCGCGGCCCGTGGGCTTGTGGCCCCAGCGGTTGCGGTGGGTCAGGTAGGCCACGTGGGCCGAGAGAATGCCGAAGCCCGCCCCGGCCACCACGTCCGACTCCCAGTGCTTGTTATTTATCATGCGGAAGGCAGCCACGCTCGTAGCCAGCGTATAAGCCCCGATGCCGTACCACTGGCTTTTGTCGCGGAACTCGGTGTGCACAATGCTGGCGGCCAGAAAGGCCTGCGCCGTGTGCCCCGATGGAAACGATAGACTATTGGAGCCATCGGGTCGCTCGATGCGGGTAAGGGTTTTCACCACATACACTGAGGAAAGCATAATCAGCTCACTTTTCACGATGACGAGCCCGAGGTTTATCCGGTCGCTGCGCGACTCCACGCCGGCCAGCAGCACCACGGGAATCTCTAGGTAGGGCGCCCATTGTAGGAAGTCATCAATGTGGTTGCTGTAGTCGCCAAACGTGTGGTGAATGTCACTCTTGGCATCGTAGGAGCTGTAAAAGCCATTGCCGTTGATGGTGCTGATGCCGTAGCTAATCAGTACCGCCGGCACAATGCTGGCCCGAAACCCTTTGCTTTTGAAAAAAGACTTTTTAATCAGTGAGGACACCCCGGCGGGGTTCTGGTACTTGTGCGTGGTATCTGCTGGCGCGGGGGTGGCCAGGGGCACCTGCGCGGCCGCCAGCTGCGGTGCCGACGCCAGTGGCAGGAGCAGGGCCGCCGAAAGGAGATAACGGGAAATCATAGAAATGGAGCTTTATAAGGCGAAGAAACGGCAGCTAACTGTAATCGCAGTGAATTTCTTGGGTTGAACCCATCGGGAGCGGGCCCGCTGCCCGGGTGGTATGCCGATACTCCGCTCGCGTAGCAGAAATGGTAAATGAACCAACTTATTCTGATTTCTTCCGGTACGCCCCGGTACGCCCCGGTACGCCCCGTGGGGCTGTTGAGTAATCCGAAGTGTAGTCATTTGACATCACGCGCAGGATGACGTACCGGGTGTGTCGCTAAACAGCGTATGAAACTGTTTAAATCGTGTCTGGCTGCGTAAGTGCTTTTTGTCAGGGCATCAAGCCCGACATCACCACTCTTTTACGAACCTGCTTCATGCGCTTAATTCCCCGTTTTACGTTCCTGTGCCTGTTTGCGCTGGTTACGGCTTTCACCTCTGGCTGCGGCTATATCCGCTACCTTATTCCCCTCAATCCTACGGCCAAAACGGCAACCACGCCGCCCACCCACGCCGCTTGGGATAGCCAGCTGAAAAAATACGTCAACAACCAGGGACTGGTCGATTACAAAGCGTGGCAGGGCGACAGCCTCGCGCTCAATGCTTATTTGCAAGACCTGTCTGCGCACCTGCCCAGCAAGAGCTGGACTTCCAACAATGAGCTGGCCTACTGGATAAACGCCTACAATGCCTTCACCGTGCAGCGCATTCTGCGCGCCTATCCGGTTAAGAGCATTAAGGACCTGGGCGGTACTAAAATCTTCGTTGATACGCCTTGGGACCAGCATTTTATCAAGCTCGACGGCAAAGATTATTCCCTCAATGATATCGAGCACCGCATCATCCGCAAGAACTTTGAGGACAACCGCATCCATGTGGCGCTGGTGTGCGCGGCCATGTCGTGCCCCCGCCTGCGCAACGAGGCCTACGTCGGCCCGCGCCTGAATGCGCAGCTCGACGAGCAGGGCCGCGACTTTGTGAACAACCCCGCCAAAAACAAGCTGACGCCCGCCGATAAGCCGCAGCTCTCCTCCATCTTCAGCTTCTACCCCAAGGACTTCACCAAAAACGGCAGCACTTCCATCCAGGATTTTGTGAACCGCTACGCCACGCAAAAAATCAAGCCCGATGTGCCCCTGACCTACCTGAAGTATGACTGGGACCTCAATGAACAGAAATAAGCCCGTACTTTTGCCCGCTTCCCGGCGGCCGCTCCTCATGGGTTGCGGCCGCTTTTTTAATACCTCATTTTGACAGTTCTCTTGGACGTAATCGCCACCACCGCCCGCTTTATCGAAGACAAGTTTGCCAACGAAGGCAGTGGGCACGACTGGGCACACATCCGCCGCGTCTGGCTGATGGCCCGTCGCCTCGCCGCCGCTCATCCCGAGGCCGATGCGCTGGTGACCGAGCTGGCTGCCCTGCTCCACGACATCGCCGACTGGAAATTCCACGGCGGCGACTACGAAGCCGGTCCCCGCGCCGCCCGCGCCTGGCTGCACAGCCAGCAGGTAGCCGAAGAAGTTGTTGTGCGCGTCGAAACCGTTATTCGGGAGGTTTCCTTCAAAGGCTCGGGCGTAGCCACGCCGGTTTCGAGCATCGAAGCTGCCCTGGTGCAGGACGCCGACCGGCTAGATGCCATCGGGGCCATTGGCATTGCGCGGGCGTTTGCCTACGGTGGGCACGCCGGCCGGCCGCTGCACGACCCGGCCATTGCGCCGATGGTGCACGACAGTTTTGCCAGCTACCAGAAGAATACGGCCCCTACGCTCAACCACTTCTACGAAAAGCTCTTCCACCTTCAGGACCGGCTAAATACGGATGGTGCCCGCGCCGTGGCCCGCGGGCGCCATGCGTTTATGGAAGCCTACGTGGCCCGCTTTCTGGCCGAGTGGGACGGCGAGGACTAAAATCGGCTAGCCGCCGTGTGGCCCAATGCGGGCTGTTGCCGCCTTTCCTATGCGTTACCTTTGTGCCATGAAGCTGCTTTTTCGCTCGATATTCTGTACGCTGCTCGTGGCCTTAGCCAGCTGCCGTACCTGTCCCATCGAATCGTGCCACGTGCGCAAGGTGCACCTGCACAGCGGGGTGAAGTACCGGGGCCAGCCGCTCTGGAAGAAGCAGAACCCCGCCATCGGCGAGAAAATCAAGACCACGAATTCCAAACCCGCGCAGCATGACAACGACCGCAGCAAGTCCATTCGCTAAGCCGGCGGCGGCGGTGGGAGGGAAGGCCCTGGTTTGGTGGTTTTGAGGGTTGGTACCGGCCGCCGGCCACCTTTCGATAGTTTCTTCAATAAGTCTATAAAAGGCCGCAGCGCTTGTCGTTGCGGCCTTTTTATTGTATCTTCGCACGCATATAAAGAACCATTCACCCTGCGGCTTAAAACCACCTTATTTGGGTTTTTTCAAGTCGCCTATCAACCCCCTCAATGGCGGAAGGCGAAAAAATCATTCCGATTAACATCGAAGACGAGATGCGGGGCGCCTACATCGATTACTCGATGTCGGTTATCATCTCCCGGGCCCTGCCCGATGTCCGCGACGGCTTGAAGCCCGTGCACCGGCGCGTGCTCTACGGCATGAGCGAGCTGGGCGTGGGCTACAATAAATCCTACAAAAAATCGGCCCGTATCGTGGGCGAGGTGCTGGGTAAATACCACCCGCACGGCGACTCTTCGGTGTATGACACCATGGTGCGCATGGCCCAGGACTGGAGCCTGCGCTATCCCCTGGTAGACGGCCAGGGCAACTTCGGCTCTGTCGATGGCGACTCGCCGGCGGCTATGCGTTACACCGAAGCCCGCCTCAAGCGCCTTTCGGATGAAATGCTCGGCGACCTGGACAAGGACACCGTCGATTTTCAGCCCAACTTCGACGACTCGCTTGAAGAGCCCAGCGTGATGCCCGCCAAGTTCCCCAACCTGTTGGTGAACGGTACGACGGGCATCGCCGTGGGCATGGCCACCAACATGGCCCCGCACAACATGACGGAAGTCGTGAGCGGCATCATTGCTTACCTCGAAAACCCCGACATCACGGTGGCCGAGCTCATGCAGTACGTTACGGCGCCCGACTTCCCCACCGGTGGCATCATCTACGGCTACGAGGGCGTGAAGCAGGCGTTTGAAACCGGCCGGGGCCGCGTGGTCATGCGCGCCAAAGCCTCGTTCGAAACCTCCAAAACCGGCAAAGAGCAAATCGTCGTCACCGAGATTCCCTACATGGTGAACAAGGCGTCGATGATTGAGAAGACGGCCGCGCTCATCAACGATAAGAAGATTGAGGGCATTTCCGACATGCGCGACGAGTCGGACCGCGACGGCATGCGCATCGTTTACGACCTCAAGCGTGATGCCATGCCCAGCGTGGTGCTCAACAACCTCTACAAGTACACCCAGCTGCAAAGCTCCTTCGGCGTCAACAACGTGTGCCTGGTCAAAGGTCGCCCGATGACGCTGAACCTCCAGCAGCTCATCCAGTACTTTGTCGAGCACCGCGCCGAAGTCATCGTGCGCCGCACGCGCTACGAGCTGGCCGAAGCCCAGAAGCGGGCCCACATTCTTGAAGGCCTGCTCATTGCCCTCGACCACCTCGACGAGGTGATTGCCCTCATTCGCAGCTCGCGCGACCCTGAGGTGGCCCGTGGCCAGCTCATCTCGCGTTTCGCGCTGAGCGAAGTGCAGGCCCGCGCCATCCTGGACATGCGTCTGCAGCGCCTCACCGGCCTGGAGCGCGACAAAATCGTGGCCGAATACAACGAGCTGATGAAGCTCGTCGACTACCTGAAGTCGGTGCTCGAATCGGATGTACTGCAGCGCGGCATCATCAAAACCGAGCTGCTTGATATCCGGGAGCGCTACGGCGATGCCCGCCGCACGGAAATTAACTATATCGGTGGTGATTTCTCGACCGAAGACATGATTGCCGACGAGGCCATGGTTATCACCATCTCGCGCGAAGGCTACATCAAGCGTACTAACCTAGACGAATACCGGGCTCAGGGCCGGGGCGGGGCTGGTTCGCGTGGGGCCATCTCCAAGAAGGACGATTTCACGGAGCATCTCTTCGTGGCCACCACCCACGAGTACCTGCTGTTCTTCACCGAGCTTGGCCGCGTGTTCTGGCTCAAGGTGTACGAAGTGCCGGAAGGAGGGAAGGCCACCAAGGGCCTGCCCCTGCAAAACCTTATCGAGATTCCGCGTGAAGACAAAGTGCGTTCCGTACTCAATGTGCGGGGCCTCAAAGACCCGGATTATCTGGAAAACACCTTCCTGATGTTCTGCACTGAGCAGGGCACCGTCAAGAAAACCCCCCTCGAAGCATACTCGCGCCCCCGTACGGCTGGCATCAACGCCATCACCATCAACGAAGGCGACCGCATTCTCGATGTTCAGCTGCTCGCGCCGAACTCGGAAGTGGTGCTCGCGCTCCGTTCGGGCCGCGCCGTTCGCTTCAACGAAGGCAAGGTTCGCTCGATGGGTCGGGCCGCCGCTGGTGTGCGCGGCATCAGCCTGTCCGACACGCCCGGCGACCGGGTTGTGGGCATGGTCTGCCTCGCCGACCCCACCCAGGAATTACTGGTGGTGACCGAGAATGGCTATGGCAAGCGCAGCTCGCTCGATGAGTACCGCGTGACCAACCGGGGCGGCAAGGGCGTTCGGGCCATGAAGATTACCGAAAAAACGGGTAATCTGGTAGCCATCAAGGATGTTAATGATACTGACGACTTGATGATTATCAACAAGTCCGGTATTACCATCCGTCTTCGCATGAGCGATTTGCGCACGATTGGCCGCGCTACTCAAGGCGTGCGGTTGATTAAAATCAGCGCCAACGATGAAATATCTTCGGTAGCTAAAGTGGCCGCCGAAGAAAAGGAGGAGGAAACCGAAGCCGTACTCGTCACGACCACCGAAGAAGGTGGGGCGCAGGTGGTAGTTGCTCTTCATGGTGCTGAAAACGAATCGCTTGCCGATGACGCCGGCGAGGCTGTCGAAACCGACAATGAGTTGGAGGACGACAGCGAAGATGAAGCAGATTCGGAAGATGAATCCGAATCCGACGACTTGGCATAATTGCTGAAGTAGTAGCGGGGCGGTCCATTTGGGCCGTCCCGTTTATTTTTGACGAACCCAAGGCCATAACCCATCGTTTCCGGTTTCGGTCCTTACCCCAAAAATTCACTTTTTTCATTTTTCCCGCCGTTATCAAGTCGGGTGATTTTTACTCAGACTTGAATCCCGGCCAATTCCCGAACTCATGAAGAAGACCTTTCTGACGATTGCCGTCGCCGTTGCTTTGGCCGGTGGGTTGCCCTCGCTGGCTTTCGCCCAAACTTCAGCCGTCACCAACGCCATTCTGAACCAGCGTTCCGGCTTGTTGGATAAAGCTCGCACGGACATTGACAAAGCCATTGTAAACGAAAAAACCAGCGGCAAAGCCAAAACCTGGTTTACCCGTGGTCAGGTTTACGAAGGCATGCTGGAAAGCCCCATCTACGGCAAGCAGCTGCAGCCGGGCGAGGGCCTCCAGAAATCGTATGAGTCTTATAATAAGACCGTTGAACTGGATACCAAAGATGGTGAATTCGGCAAGCAGGCCGTTGCCAGAATGGATGGCCTATATGGTCGTGCTTTCAACGACGCCGTGAATAGCTACAATGCCAAAGAATACGATAAGGCAATTGAGAGCTATAAACTGGCTTCGAGAATCAAGCCACAGGATACTACGGCAGTGCTTTATTCGGCCTATGCTTCCGAAGCTAAGCAGGATTTTGCGGGCGCAAAAGCCAGCTACAATCAGTTGCTGGGTATGAACTACAAGTCGGTGACTTTGTATTCGCGCTTGCTTCAAATGGCCAAGCAGCAGAACGATAACGCTGAAGCCGCTAAAGTCGTGCAGCAGGCACTGGCTGCTTATCCCAACAATAAATCCTTCATGCTGGAGGATTTGAACATGTCGCTCGCCAGCGGTAAAGGGGAAGATGCTCTTGCCAAAATCAACAAGGCCATCATTGCTGACCCCGGCAATTCGAACCTTTATGCAGTGCGTGGTTCGATGTATGACCAGCAAAAGAAAAACGAGCTGGCTGTTGCTGACTATAAGAAAGCAGTTGAGTTGGAGCCCAACAATTTCGACGCGCAGTTTAACCTTGGCGTCTACAATTACAATAAAGCCGCTGATGCCTACACCAAGGCTAGCAAGATGGATTTGAAAACTTACCAGGTTTCAGGTAAGAAATTTGAGACTGAGGGCAAAAAGTATTTTGAAGCCTCGGTTCCTTATTTTGAAAAGGCGCTTCAGTTGCAGCCCGATGACCGTAATACGCTGGTTTCTTTGCAAAAAGTTTACTTCCGTTTGGGTCGTAATGCTGATTCGGAGAAGCTTAATGCAAAGCTTAAGACTCTGACGAAGTAGGGATCAGGCTTGCTGTTATGATGATTGAAAAGGCCCGCTTGAAAGTGGGCCTTTTCGTTTCCGATCCTCTACTTAACATAATATAAATTATAAGACAAATTGTATTGTGTAGTTAGGTTCGCTCTGGAAGGTTATCTAATACTCTTTTGGCTTAAGTGATTTTTGTTTTGTGTTGACTGGCTTTTATGAAGTACGCCTTGCGTTGGTGCTATTGAAGCTGTTTAGAAAGTCGGCTTTTGATTAATTTTTCGCAAAAAGATGACGACGAAGGCGAGCCAGTGCCAGGCCAGCCAATTGCCGACGCTGGTTTCGTAGCGCACGAGCAAGGTTTTAAAGCCGTCGAGCCAGGCGTTGGCGTGTTCGACCACGACGCGGCGGCGGTAGAGTTCGGGGTCGAAAAAGGTGTCGTCGTCGGTCTGCCAGTCGGCGGCGCGGCGGTTGCGGGGAATGTTGGCCTCGATGTCGCGCCGGGCGCATTCCTGACGAAAGCCTTGGGTGTCAAAGGCTTTGTCGGCGTTCAGAAACAGCCCGGCGACGGGAATATTGGCCGCTTCGAGCGAGGCGCAGATTTCCCCGAACAAGGCGTTGAGCTGGTGGGTGTCGTGGTGGTTGCCCGCCTGCGGGCTGGCGCAGGCCAGCGGTTGTCCCCGGTTATCGGCCAAGAAGAGGGCTGTGGTGGTACGGGCTTTCTTGCGGCCCTGATAGCCGACGGCCTCCCCGCCGTTCTTGGCGGGCGTGTGGCTGCCGTCGAGTTGGACGCTGGAACAGTCCAGATGGGCCCCGTTTTCGCGCAACAAGCGGAGCCATACCCCTTGCCAGGACCCGTCCTTGCGCCACGCATTAAAGCGGGCGTACACGCCCTGCCAGGTCAGCGATGCGCCCGTAAAAAACTGTTTAACAGGCAATAATCGCCATTGACAGCCGCTTTTGAGTTTGTAGAGAATGGCTTCCACCAACTCGGCCGGCTCCACGACCGAGGGGCGGCCATGGGCGGAGAAGGTGAGCGCGGGCAGAATCCATTGGCGAATCATATCTTTGGACAGGACTTCCATTAAAATGCGAAAAAAGGAGTGTTACACCTCAAATTTCGCGCTTTTTTGGGAGTCCTTTGACTTTCTAAACAGCTTCATTAATAGAGTGCACCCTGAGCATATTCTACTTTTAATTGTACAGCAGATTTAGGGTCATTGCACCAAATGCACAGTTAGCTTGTAGTACTCCCCAAAAGCTGGATAGGTTAAGCGGGTTTGCTTTGCTCGATTATGACCCCAACACGCACCCGTCGCTACACGGCTGAGTTCAAAGCCGAGGTGGCACTTGCCGCCCTCATCGAGCGTTGGCCGCTGGCCGAGCTGGCCGCCCATTACCAAACTGGCTACTACCCAAATCACACGCTGGAAGCTGCAACTGCGCCATCAAGCCGCTTAGGTCTTTGCCGAAGCGCCCGTTTCCGTTGCAGCGGTGCCGGATGTGGAGTCCCTTTACGCCGCTATCGGCCGGCTGCAGATGGAGAACGCGCTGTTAAAAAAACGCTGGGGTCATGTCAGTATTCCAGCAACGCGTTCTGGCCGTGCAGGGCGACGGGTGGCATTTGGTACAGGCCTGCTGTTAGGTTCTGGGCCTTCCGCGTAGTAGCTTCTATTACCATTCCTGTGGGGGAAGCTCCATCTCATGCGTTTGCTCGAAGAGGAGTTCACCGCCCATAACTTCAAGGGCGTGCTGGGCCTGCGTGACCACCTGCGCCTGACGGGTACGCTGTCAATGCCAAGTGCGTGCACCGGTTCCTATCTGTTGCGAGACGGCTCGGTCACCGCTCCGAATGAGTTCTGGTAGCACGGACATCACCCACGTGGTCATCTATTTGGTCTCGATTTTGGACTGGGATTCGCGTTATGTGCTGAGTTGGAACCTCTCCAATGTGAACATGCTTGATAAATAATTGATAATATAAAGTATAAAAAAGTAGAAAATACTGTATTTTATATACTTATAATTACTAATAATATTATCTCCCTCTCCTATTATTATTTAAACTGTGCAAACTTTATTATACAACAGATTCATCTAATATATTATGGAGTTGTTTAGAAAGTCACAAAAGGTACTCAAACGGTCATGCAGCGCGCAGCGCAGCATCTTGCTCGCATCGTCAGGCCCGTTCAACGATGCGAGCAAGATGCTGCGCTGCGCGCTGCATGACCGTTCGGGAACTTTCTAAACAACTTCTATAGATACACAGAACATTATACTCAAGAAAGTTTCTAAAGAATCTGAGCTCCTAAAGAAACTAATGAAACAGAGAGTTCTACACTACGTATGTGCTAGAATATGGTAATTAAACCCATGTACCATACGCATTGGATAAAAGTTCAAAAATAAAAAATCACCATCAAAAGCTTATAAAAGTATATAAAATAAGGGATTTTATATACTTTTTTTGACTAGTTTTGTAGATCATATAACAAACCCTCTTCGCCCCAATATGCCAAAACTAATAGACTACCCAAGGACTAACTACACCGGTGCGTGGGAACTAGCAGAGATTACCGATGACACGGGCGGAAAGTGCACAATAGAAAACGCGGCGAGAAAACTGAACAGGAAGGTCAGTGGGTCATTCAAAGCCATAATAGGCTCCGCAGTAAAGTTTGGACTAATAACTAGCAAACGCGAACTACTAACCACAACCACACTGTTCAAGAGAATCAAGCATGCCTATGACAAAGAGGAGGAATTAACCTTCCACCGCGAAGCATTTCTTACCCCGCCCCTATTCACGCAAATCTGCCGCAAATTCCGCTCAAGAGAGCTGCCGGTACAAATGTTGGATGTGATGCTAATCCGGGAATTTGGTGTGGAAGAAATAAATGCACCAGGAGTAGCCAAAGCATTTGTGGACGGCTGCCACATGGTAGGTATTCTCGATGAACAAAACATCATCGCCGATATAGATGCTTTTAAAGCAGCACAGAATTCCAGACGTGAGTTAGCTAGCCCGCAACCCCAAACCAACGTATTCCAAGGGTTATCGGGAATCGACAACCTAATGCTCCAAGAACAAACTAACGGAGACTCAGATTTGAACGCTGCAACAACGATTGATACAGACGCATTGCAGAACGTTAGAAAATCCGACATCATACCAAACGAAAGCACCAATAATAAAACAAACAACCATGAAGGCGCAGATGCAGTTGCTAGCCTATTTGGATTCTTTGAGCCAACGCCAAAACAGGAGACGACCCTCAAAATAAAAAAGCTGGAAGAACCTGATGATATGCGCAAAAATGTGCGGCACCAATCACCAGAAGTCCACGTAACACCTCCAATAGCCGCTTTGCCGATTACCGACCATAAAGAATACCAATTACAAGTTAGCGGCCCTGGGATAAACACAATACTCTCAATTACAGAGGAAGAAGACGTCGCCATAGCCATGGCGCTGCTGGAGAAAATAAGACGACAGCTAAAAAACCAGAAGCTGGGATGGTCCGAATCGCAGAAGATGCAATTCGATCCATCCCAGCTTAAGAAATTGTGAAGAAAGCAGATTAATTAATCAGCAGTATTGGATGTACTACTAGAATTAATTGTTTCAATCGCTATAATAAAGCTATTTAGAAAGTCCCCGAACAGTCATGCAGCGCGCAGCGCAGCATCTTGCTCGCATCGTTGAACGTGAGGATGCGAGCAAGATGCTGCGCTGCGCGCTGCATAACCGGTTGAGTACCTTTTGTGACTTTCTAGACGGCTTCTATGTAAAGTCCTTTACTCAATTGGCAAATAGCTACCTTATTCTGGCTCGTTATTGACACGGTAATCAGCACATCCTTGCCTTGTGAGTTTCTGATGCTAACGGTGCATCCCGCTCCTGCTGAATCAATTATCAGATAGTCACTGGCGGAATTTAGATAGAAACGAGTTCCATTCGCTGCAGTGGTTACAGCTGTGACCAGGATTGCGCAAAGGTTTGGTCTAAAATGGCCCTTAAGCCAATGGGGAGGCTCCGTGATGCTGGCAGGACACGACCATCACTACGAACAGATTTTGGTGGACAAAACGCCCTACGTAGTGAATGGCCTGGGTGCCCGCAACATTTACCGCGTAACCATGCAGCGCCTACCCCAGAGCAAAACCACGTTCAACGCGGACTTTGGGGGGCCATGCTCATCAATGCCAAGCCGACAGCCTCTCCCTGCAGTTCTATACCCGCCACCAGGTGCTGGTGGGCACCTAAGTGCTGTACCCAACCCTGAGCACTGTGACCACCCTGTTTCCCGTGAATCCCAATCCCTTCGAGGAAAGCACGAAAGTATTGTTCTCGCTACCCAGCGCGGCCACCGTTCAATTGCAGATGCTTAACGCCATGGGCCAAAAAGTAACCCGCCTGTTTACCTCAACTATGATGGTCCCGCCCCCGCCAGGTAGCATCGGCTCACGTGGTCGCGCAATGCCTTGGCACCAGGGGCCTATTACCTGCAACTGTTGGGAACCGGCAAGCGACAGGTAACACGGGTAGCCGTTTTATAAACCTTCTGCGTTTATCCTTCCGTCAAATGCCGGGTGTTGGGCAGGCGGTGGCGCTCCTGCAGCACCTCGATAACTTCAGCCATGGAAACGCCCGAGGCCACGAGCAGCACGAGCAGATGGTAAAGCAAATCAGCTACTTCGCCCGGCAGGGTTTCGCGATGGCCGGCTACGGCATCAATAACCGTTTCAACGGCCTCCTCTCCTACTTTTTGGGCAATTTTGGGCAGGCCTTTGTTGAAGAGTGAAACAGTATAGGACGTGGGGGCACGCTCCGGAAACTGCTGCCGCTCCACAATCAACCGTTCCAACGCGCCCAGAAAGCCGATTGGCGCGGCTGGTGCCTGCAGTTGTTCCGGCTGCACAAAGCAACTCACCGTACCACGATGGCACGTCGGACCAGCCGGCAGGGCCCGAACCAGCACAGTATCCGCATCGCAGTCGATATGCGTGCTAACTACCGTGAGATAATTACCGCTGGATTCGCCTTTGGTCCAAAGGCGGTTTTTCGACCTTGAAAAGAACGTGACACGTCCCTCCTGCTGCGTTTTGGCCCAGGCTTCGGCGTTGAAGTACCCAAGCATCAGCACCTGCCCGGTATCAGCATCCTGAATAATGGCCGGGGCCAAACCGGTAGATGCATCAAACTGAAGACTAGTGGGCGAGGTGGAAGCAGCAGACATAAACAAGAAGTTAGAAAATATTATATACACAAATGTTACAGGCGCACGGCAATTCCTGCCGTGTGCAGATATTGCTTCAGCGCCGGCAAAGCGGTTTCGTTAAAGTGGAAAATGCTGGCCGCCAATGCCGCATCCGCCCCGCCAGCTTCGAAAACAGCGGTAAAATCAGAAGGCTGGCCAGCACCACCGGAGGCAATGACAGGAACGGATACGGCGTCGCTGACCGCCCGGGTCAGTTCCAGCGCGAAACCGGCCTTGGTGCCGTCGTGGCTCATTGACGTGAGCAGCAGCTCACCGGCCCCCAAATCGGCGGCCATGCGGCACCAGTCTACGGCCTGGCGGCCTGTGGGCGTAGTTCCGGCGCGGGTCATTACCTGCCACTCTTGGTCCACCAACCGGGCATCGACTGCCACTACTACGCACTGGGAACCGAAACGCCGGGCTAAATCCGATATGAAAGCGGGACGAGCCAAGGCGGCGGAGTTGATGGAAACCTTATCGGCACCGCTCAGCAGCAGGGCTTCCACGTCGGCCACGGTACTGATGCCGCCGCCCACGGTGAAAGGAATATCCAGCACGCGGGCGATGTCACGCACCAGCTCCGTCAGCGGCTGCCGACGCTGATTGGTGGCCGTGATGTCGAGAAATACCAGCTCATCGGCTCCTTCGAGAGCGTAGCGGGCCGCCAGCGCCACAGGGTCTCCGGCATCACGCAGGCCTTCAAATTGAATGCCCTTTACGGTACGACCGTCGCGGACATCAAGGCAGGGAATAAGTCTTTTCTTAACCACAGAGAGGGATATTTACTAAATGCTAGGCATCAAAATCTACTACAGGAACCGCTGCAAATCGGCCAACGCAATGGTGCCCTCGTAGAGCGCCTTGCCGATGATGGCTCCGTGCATACCGGCCTCCACAAGGAGTTCCAGGTCGCCAATGGTGGTCACGCCGCCGCTGGCAATAAAGCGCGCCGTAGGAAACTGCTCCACCAGCAAACGGTAGGTGGGCAGCGATGGGCCTTGCAGCAGGCCGTCTTTGCTCACGTCGGTGCAGATAAAGGTGGTGCCGCCGGCCGCCAGGTAATCGGCCACGAAGCCGGTCAGTGTCAGGTCGCTCTGGTCAACCCAGGCATTGATAACGATGTGGGCACCTTTGTAGTCGGCTCCGAGAAAAATAGTATCGGACCCGTACTGCGCCAGCCAGGCCTGCACGGTGGCAGGCTCGCGAACGGCCAGGCTGCCAGCGGTAGCGTGGGCAGCCCCGGCACCCAGCACCTGCACCAAAGCCGCCGCCGTTTGAATTCCCCCGCCGGCGTCAATATCGAGACTGGTTTGACTGGCAATGGCTTCCAGTACGGCCAGGTTGACCGGCTGGCCGGCGCGGGCACCGTCGAGGTCGACTAAGTGCAGGCGGCGCAGCCCCGCATCGGCAAAACGCCGGGCAACGGCTACGGGGTCGGCATCATAGGTGGTTTGCCGGGCAAAATCACCGGCACTCAGCCGGACGCACTGGCCGTTGATGAGGTCGATAGCAGGGATAATCTCCACTGGGTAGGTTCTTGTTTGAGGATGAACGAATGCTACAGCGCCAGAAAATTGGCCAGAATGCGCGTGCCCACGCCCCCGCTTTTCTCGGTGTGAAACTGCACGCCGTAGAAGTTGCGGTGTTGTACCGCCGCGCTAAATGGGGCGGGATGCTCGGCCTGCGCAATGGTATATGGCCCCACGGGGGCATAATAGCTGTGCACAAAGTACACGTGGTCGGCCTCGGTAAGCCCAGCCAGCAATGGCCCGCGTAAATCCTGCAGGTTGTTCCAACCCATATGGGGGACTTTGTGGTCCGCGTCGGCGACGAACCGCTGCACCTGAAAAGGCAGCAGCCCGAGCATGGGCGTATCGTTCTCATCGCTGTGCGTGCCCAGCAGCTGCATACCCAGACAGATGCCCAGGAACGGCTGGGTGAGGGTGGGCAGCACCAAGTCGAGGCCCGACTCCTGCAAGGCCTGCATAGCCGATGAGGCTTCCCCTTCGCCCGGAAAAAGCACCTTATCGGCGCGCCGCAATACTTCGGGGTCGGCGGTAAGAATAGATTGCGCACCCAACCGCTCCAAAGCAAAGAGTACTGATTGCACGTTGCCCCCTTTGTAATCTACTACTGCGATTTCCATAATCGATTCCTGATTAACCCAAATGAATAATAATTTTTTTTACTCATTTGGATATACAATAAATTGCCTAGCTATGCGCTGCTACAATATTCCCTTAGTGCTGGGAATAGCCGTAGAGGCATCACGCACCAACGCCATTTTAATGGCCTTGGCTACAGCTTTGAAAATAGCTTCAATCTTATGATGCTCATTATCGCCCTGGCAGGAAATGTTGAGTGTAGCCCGGGAGTTGTCGGTAAAGGACTTGAAAAAGTGGAAGAACAGCTCGGTAGGCAAGTCCCCTACCCGCTCGCGCTTAAATTCAGCGTCCCACACCAGCCAGGGCCGTCCGGCAAAGTCGATGGCCGCCTGGGCCAGGGCTTCGTCCATGGGCAGCAGGAAACCATAGCGGGCCAGACCGCGCTTGTCGCCCAGGGCCTGAGAGAAGGCGGTGCCAAGAGCCAGAGCCGTATCCTCAACGGTGTGATGTTCATCAATGTGTAAATCGCCTTTTACACTTATGTGTAAGTCGACTCCGCTGTGCCGGCCTAGCTGCTCCAGCATGTGGTCGAAGAAACCGAGGCCGGTGTGGATATCCGTCTGGCCGGTACCGTCCAGGTTTAGGCGGATGGCAATCTGGGTTTCGTTGGTGTTGCGCTCGATAACGGCGATGCGGGCCGGGTAGCGCAGGAAATGGTAAATGGCATCCCAGCTGGTGGTGGTGAGGGCGGCGCGGGGGTCGGGCTCCTCTCCTATCAGAATGGCCTGGCTGCCGAGGTTCTCGGCAAGCTGGACATCGGTCAGCCGGTCGCCGATAACATAGGAATTGGGCAGGTCGTAGCCGTTGGCGGGGTCGAGGTACTCACCGAGCAGGCCCGTGCCGGGCTTGCGGGTGGGCAGGCCTTCGTGCGGAAAGCTGCGGTCGACGTGCTCGGCGGCGAAATGAACGCCTTCGGTGGCCAGAATATCGCGCATGAGCTGATGGGCCGGCCAGAAGGTGTCTTCCGGGAAGCTGGCGGTGCCCAGCCCATCCTGGTTGGTTACCAGCACCAACTCGTACTCGGGTAAATCGCGGGCAATGCGCGCCAGCGCACTGATAGCCCCGGGCAGGAACTGAAACTTATCGGGCGTGAGGCCGTCGATTTGCTGACTGGGCTGGGGCTCGACGAGGATAGTGCCGTCGCGGTCGATAAAAAGCGCCTTTTTCAACTCAATGGGATTAACGAGGTACAAGAAAAACGGGGGTCAGCCCGGTACTTATTGGATATTGGACGCGGCAATCGAAACCTGGGTTTCGGCCCCGATTTCTGCGAGCGCCTGTACGAGCTGGCTATTTTCGGCCGTGGTGCCCACCGTGAGGCGGAGGCAGCCGGCACAGCCGGGCTGCGTGGTACGGTTGCGCACCACGATGCCGCGGCTGCGGAGCTGGTCGTACACGGCAGTGGCATCGACCGTGAAGCGCACCAGCAGGAAGTTGGCATCGGAAGAAAAAATATGCTCCACGATGGCTACTTCGGCCAACTGCGCAAACAGCCAGCGCCGGCCTTCCAGTAGCTCCGTCCGCATTTCGGGCAGGCGCGGCGCGGCGGCCAGGGCCGCCAGCGCGTGCTGCTGGGTAGCGGCCGAGATGTTATAGGGCGGCTTGATTTTATCAAGATAGGCAATGAGCTCGGCCGAGGCGTACGCCACACCCAGCCGCAAACCGGCCAGGCCCCAGGCTTTGGAGAAGGTCTGCATCACGACCAGGCGCGGAAACTCGGCCAGGCGGGTAATCCAGCTGGGCGCATCGGCAAAGTCGGCGTAGGCTTCATCAACAATCACCAGACCCCGGAAGCTGCGCAGAATGGTTTCAACGGCTTCCTGCGCGAGCAAATTGCCGGTGGGGTTATTCGGCGAGCACAGGAAAACCAGCTTGGCATTGGAAGCCGCGAGTTTTTCGGCGGCATCGGCGGGCAGCTGAAAATCGACGGTCAGCGGCAGGCGCTCCACGCGCACGTCGTTGAGGTTGGCAGCCACCTCGTACATGCCGTAGGTGGGCGGGCAGATGACGATGGCATCCTGGCCCGGCATACAGGTGAGGCGCACGAGCAGGTCGATGGCTTCGTCGGAGCCGTTGCCGAGGAAAATCTGGTTCGGCATCACCCCTTTCAGCCGAGCCAAATCGGCCTTGATGGCGCGCTGGTGCGGGTCGGGGTAGCGGCTGAAATCGTCGGGACCCACGGAGCCCAGGCTGTTCTCATTAGCATCGAGCATGACCGGGGCCATGCCCTCAAACTCATCGCGGGCCGAGGAATACGGCTGCATCCGCACTACGCTGGGGCGAATGAGGCCGGCGTAGGGATTGGCGGGAGCAGTGGTTGGATTGTTGGCATCCAGCGATGCCAGTCGCAGGGTTACGGCGCGGGCGTGCGCGGCCAAGCCTTCGGCTTCGGCCATGGTCTCCACTACCGGGCCGATGGCTTGCAGGCCTTCGGCGGAGAGGCGCTGGAAGGTAATTTTCTTTACGAATGAATCGAGCGACACGCCGCTGTACTGGCGGGCGTAGCCGCTGGTGGGCAGCGTGTGATTGGTGCCGGAGGCGTAGTCGCCCACGGCTTCGGGCGTAAGGTGCCCCAGGAAAACGGAGCCCGCGTTGGTGACCTGGGCGGCCAGCGCGTCGGCGTTGTCGGTGGCCAGAATAAGGTGCTCGGGGGCGTACTGGTTGGAAAACTCCAGCATGCGGTTGGCATCGGCCAGCAAAATGGCACGGCTACTTTCCAAAGCCTGGGCGGCTACGTCGCGCCGGGGCAGCAGGACCAGCTGGCGGGCCACTTCGGCCTGCACCTGCTCCAATACCGCGCTGGAATCACTCAGCACCACCACCTGCGAATCGGGACCGTGCTCGGCCTGCGACAGCAAGTCGGCGGCCACGAAGGCTGGGTTAGCGCTGGCATCAGCGATAACCAACACCTCCGAGGGGCCGGCGGGCATGTCGATGGCTACGCCGAACTCGGCAGCGGCCAGCTGCTTGGCGGCGGTCACGTAGCGGTTGCCGGGACCAAAAATCTTATCGACAGCCGGCACGCTGGCCGTACCCAGCGCCAGAGCCGCTACGGCTTGCGCCCCACCGGCTTTCACCACTTTATCGATGCCCAGCAGCTGCGCCACGAATAGAATAACCGGGCTCACCGAGCCATCGGCCTGCGGCGGAGTGCACACCACTACCTCGGGGCAACCAACCAGGCGGGCCGGCACGCCCAGCATCAGCAGCGTACTGAAGAGCGGAGCCGAACCGCCGGGAACGTACAGACCCACGCGCTGCACCGGCACGGCCCGGCGCGAGCACATCACGCCCGGCATGGTTTCAACCCGCAATTCGGGTTCGCGCTGGGCCGTGTGGAATGCTTCAATATTGGTTTTGGCCTGGCGGATGGCGGCTTGTAATTCGGCCGGAACCTGCGCGGCGGCGGCAGCGAATTCAGCTTCGGAAACCAGCAGGCTGGTCAGCGTGGCTTTGTCGAGCTCAGCGGCTAAGGTCAGCAGCGCGGCATCGCCGCCAGCGCGTACCTGCTCAAAAATGGCCCGGACGCGGGCGGCAACCTGGGGGGCTTCGGCGGCGGCGGGGCGCTGCTGGAGCGTGGCCCACAGGCTGGGGTCGGGATAGGAATATAGCTGCATGGCGAACCGGGTTAGGCAATCATCTTCTCAATGGGTAACACGAGGATGCCCTCGGCACCCACGGCTTTGAGTTGGCTGGTGATGTGCCAGAACTCATCCTCCTGCACCACCGACTGCACCGACACCCAGCCGGCCTCGGCCAGCGGCGTGATGGTGGGCGACTTGATGCCCGGCAGCAACCGGCGCACTTCCTCCAGGGCCGACACGGGGGCGTTCAGCACAATGTATTTGCTGCGCTTGGCGCGGCGCACGGCCTGCATCCGGAACAGGAGCTGCTCCAGCAGGTCCTGCTGCTCGGCCGTGAGATTGGGCTGGGCGATGAGCACGGCCTCAGAGCGGAAAACGGTTTCGACTTCGCGCAGACCGTTGCCGAGCAAGGTTGAGCCGCTGCTCACGATATCACAAATAGCCTCGGCCAGCCCGATACTGGGCGCAATTTCGACCGAGCCGCTGATGGTGTGCAGGTTGGCCTGCACGCCATGCTCGGCCAGGTAGCGGCCAAGGATATTGGGGTATGAGGTGGCGATGTTCTTGCCCTGCAGCACCTCAATGGACGGGTAAGCATCGGCGCGGGGCACGGCCAAGCTCAGGCGGCACTTGCTGAAACCAAGGGTTTCGACTTCCAGATTGGGGTAGCCGGCTTCCACCAGCACGTTCTGGCCTACGATGCCGAGGTCGGCCACGCCATCTTTTACGTAGCCGGGAATGTCATCATCGCGAAGAAACAGGATTTCGAGCGGAAAATTGGTGGCTTCGGTCTTGAGCTTGTAGGAGGTGCTCAGGAAATTGATGCCGCACTCGCGGATGAGGGCAAGGGAGTCCTCGCTCAGACGGCCGGACTTTTGAATAGCTAAACGGAGCATGAAATGGGGTAACTGGCGGGCGCTGCCCAACTAGGGCACAGACGTTGGATATCGCCCCAACGCAACCAAGGTGGCGCAAGGCTGAACTTCCCGCAAAATGAAACAGTGAAGCCCGGGGTACACACCCCGAACGCGGCGGTGGAGACTCGGGCAACCGGTGCTAAGCTAGCAACCGGCACACAGCCCGGCCTCCCACAGATGGTGATGATGATGCACGCCCGCAACTGCCCGACGGCCCGTGAGCGGGGCAGCGGCAACAGCGCAAAGAAGGGCGGTGAAGATGGTCATCGGGCACAAAGGTAAAACGGAAATAGTATCGGTTGGCACAAACCGGCCTTATTTTGTTTCTGCTGCCACTACCCCGAAGCGAGGCGAAAGGTTTGGTACGGGTCAAAAGATATTTTTCAGCCTACCAGCGCACTTACCGCAAAATCCGCAGCAAATGGTCCCATTCCTTGCTTTTATTGATGCTATTCAGCCGGTTAGTCCTGCATTGGCGCAGGCCCTGACGGCTGTAGTAAGGCGGGAAATACTGCCGGCCCGTCACCTGTTGCTGCGGCCCGGCGATGTGGCCCGGCGCGTGTACTTTTTAGAAACCGGACTGGTGCGGGGCTACACGCTGCTGCACGGCCGAGAGGTTTCGTCGTGGTTTATGCAGGCCGGCGACTTCGTGATTTCAATCCTGAGCTTCTTCGCGCAGCAGCCTTCAGCCGAATACCTTGAACTGCTGGAGCCCGCCGTGGTGCACTCCGTTAGCTACAACGAGCTGCAGCAGCTGTACCACGATTTCCCCGAGTTTAACTACGTGGGACGACGGCTGCTGGAAAAGTATTACGTGCTCAGCGAGCAACGGGCCCAGAACCTGCGCTCGCACACGGCGGCCGAACGCTACGAACTACTGCTGCGCGACTTCCCCACGGTATTTCAACGGGTGGCACTGCAGCACATCGCCTCGCACCTGGGCATGGCCCCGGAAACACTGAGCCGCCTGCGCAACAAAGCCACCTGATGCGCACCGCAGGGCGAAAATGACAATTGTCATGAAAGCAGCCGGTCCTGGCCGGGACTTTTGAGGTATTCATTCACCTCAAAAATCCTCGTCATGCTCGTCATCATTTTTGCCGTGTTCGCCGGCTGCTTTCTACTCGAACGCCTCATTCCGGGTTGGAAGCTGCCTGCCGTGCCCACCTGGACCATCCGGGTGCTGGCCGTCAATTTCGTGCAACTACTCGTGGTTATTCTGGCGGGCCTGAGCTGGGAAAAATGGCTTTCGGCGTATTCGCTCTTTCATCTGTCGCGGCACGTACCGTCCTGGGCGGGCGGACTGCTGGCCTACTTCGTGGCTACGTTCGTGTTTTACTGGTGGCACCGCTTGCGCCACACCGTCGACTTCCTATGGCTGCACTTCCACCAGATACACCACAGCCCCCAGCGCATTGAAGTTATCACATCCTTCTACAAGCACCCAGTGGAGATGACGGTCAACTCCATCATCGGCGGGTTGCTCATTTATACCCTGTTAGGGCTGAATGCCGAAGCAGGCGCGATTTATACGCTTTGTACGGCGCTGGGCGAATTTTTCTACCATACCAACGTGCGTACGCCGCGCTGGATAGGCTACATTTTTCAGCGGCCCGAGATGCACCGCATTCACCACGAGTACGAAAAGCACACCAATAATTACGGCGACATCGTATGGTGGGACATGCTGTTCGGCACCTACCATAACCCCGAAAAGTTCACCACTTCCTGCGGCTTCGACCCACCAAAGGAGGAGCGTCTACTTGATATGCTACGTTTTAAGGACGTGCATAAGTAGGGGAATAATGCGCTAAAACCGCGCAATCAGCCGCAGGTTCACGATGCGCTGCGAAAGGTAGCTGGGCACCGAATACGTCACGCCGTTCACATCCTGCAGATAGCTGTAGCCGGCTACGTTATTGGCGGCAAACACGTTGAGGATTTCCAGGCCCAACCAGAGGCTCTCGAAGCTGTAGAAATGGTCTTTGGGGGCGTTGTTGTTTTTCAGGCCCACCACTTTAGAAAAACCCAAATCGACACGGTTGTAGCTGCGGGTGAGGTCAGCGGTGCCGCGCAGGTCGGGCAGGTTGGGCGGGCTGAATGGCAGGCCCGTGCCGAACACGAAGTTGACGTAGCCACGCACCGAAGGGTTATCCGGCAGGTGGTCCTGGAAGAAAATGCCCACGTTCAGACGCTGGTCCTGCGGGCGGCGAATATAGCCTTTGGGCTCGCGGCCAGTCACTTTGCCGCTGGCATCCACCACGTTCAGCGAGTCGCCATCCACGTTTTCGCGGGTGGTGAGCACACCGAGGCTGAACCAAGATTCGGCCCCCTTCACAAACTCGCCGCTGATGCGGGTATCGAAGCCAGCGGCGTAGGCACGGGCATTGTTCTTGGCGAAGTAGCGCAGGCGCACGTTATCCACGTCGTAAGGCACCACGTCGGTGAGATACTTGTAGTAGGCTTCGGCCGAAAACTTGAAAGGCCGGCCATACTGCCGGAAGTTGATTTCCTTGCCCACGATAAAGTGGTAGGATTTCTGGGCGCGCAGCTCCACGTTTAGGTTGGCGGTTTGAATCAGAGGCTGGCTGGGGTCGGTACGGTCGCCGGCCTGATTGCGCAGCTCGCGGTAGAACGGCGGCTGGTAGTACACGCCCACGGCCGCCTTAAACGAGCGGTTGGGGTGCGAGCGGCTGATTTGCGAGAACTGCACCCGGGGGCTGATAACCAGCTGGCCGTTGGTGGTCCAGTAGTGGGCCCGGGCCCCGTAGGTGAGGGCGGTTAGCGAATCGAGGTTCCAGGTGTCCTGCACAAAACCCTGGGTGCGGGTGCTTTGCAGGCTCAGGTCCGACAGCAGACGGGTACGGCGGGCATCGGGCACGTAATCGGCCGAGTCGGCAAAGCTGTACTCGTCGAGCTTATCGGTGATTTTTTCGCGGCCGATTTTAGCGCCCCAGCGCACAGTGTGGTTGGCGGCGGGAGCCCAGCGGCCCCGGGTTTCGGCCGTGAAAATCTGCGCCGTGAGGTTATTGCGCGAGTGCTTGAACTGCGAGCCGATGTTGCGCTGGCGCACGGTCTGGTTGAAATCGGGCGAGGTCGGGTCGCGGTTGATTTCAGCGAAGGTGTAGGCCGCTTCCACGTCGCGGTACTCAAACTCACGCGAAATCAGGGCCGAGCCCAGCAGCTCCATCTGCAGCTTCGAGGAGAAGTCATGCTTCAGGTTCAGGCCCGTTTGGTAGGTGTCGAACTGCATCCGCTCGCGCCCATCGTAGGCGATGAACACGCGGGTGAACTGGTTGGTGCCGGTCGAAAACGTGGCCTGGCCGGTTTCGGGCGAGAAGCGGTAGTCGTTGTGCGCCACCACCCCCAGCAGGCCCAGCGTGGTGCGCTGCATGTCCTCCTTCTTGCCCAGGCCGATGTTCACGAACGCCTGCGCGTCGTAAAAAGTGGGATTGTAGCCGCCCTGCGCCTGTTTCAGGGAGCTCAACACGTACTGCGCGTTCTTGTAGCGCACGCCGGCCAGGTAGCTCACGCGGCCATTCGCCGAGCGGGCTTCGGCGTGGGCCGCGCCCCCCACCAAGCTGGCCGTGAGCGAGGCGGCAAATTTCTCAGGTGTCTTGTAATCCACGCTCAGCACCGATGCCAGCTTGTCGCCGTACTTCGGCTGCCAGCCTCCGCTGCTGAACTCCACCTGCTTCACCAAATCGGGGTTGATGAAGCTCAGGCCCTCCTGCTGGGCCGAGGTAACGAGAAACGGCCGATAAATCTCGAAGCCGTTGACGTACACCAGGTTCTCATCGTAGTTGCCGCCCCGCACATTGTACGTACTGCTCAACTCGTTATTCGACACCACGCCGGGCAGCGTCTTGAGAATGGCGTTGAAATCGCCAAACGGTGAGGGAATTTCCTTGGCCGAGCGCGGGTCAATGCGCGTAACGCTGACCTGCTCGCGGGTATCAGCCTGGTTGGAGCGGCCCGTGACGCGCACATTGCTCAGCGCCTTGGTATCGAGGCGCATGGTTAATCGCAGGGGTTTGCCGGCCTCAGCAGGCAGCCGCAAAGGCTGCCGTAGTGTGATAAAGCCCAGGCGGCGCACCACCAGCACTACATTCTGGTCCGTGACCGGTACACGCACAGGCAGCACGAACGCACCATCGACGTTGGTGTTTGTACCGCCGGGCTGGCCCTCCACTCCCACCGCAGCCAGCTCCAGTGGCTGCCCGCTGGCGTCGCGGAGCGTCCCGGTGAGGGTCACGACCGTGCCGGACTTGGTTTGTTCCGAGCTGATAGCCTGCGCCCAAACCGTGGTTATTTGCAACGGCCCCAGGGCCAGCACGCCCAGCAATACCAGGCGGCACTCAACATTCCTAATAACTGGCACTGACGACAACGGCGGCGTAGAGGGTTGTTTCACGGGGCTGAGAACGAGCAGACGGCCCAACTATTGCCGGCGGCCGGCGGCCGTGGCATCCATCCCCAGGCCGGCCAGGTGGTCGCGCAGGCGGGCCAGCGTGGCCACCGGCCCCTCGGGCGCGCTGAACACGAAGTTGCCCGCCACCAGCACGTCGGCGCCGGCTTCCACGAGCGAGCCGGCGTTGTCCATGTTCACCCCGCCATCCACTTCAATCAGCGCCTCCGAACCGGTATTCAGCAGCAGCTCCTTTAGCATGGCCACTTTTTTCAGCGTATTCGGAATGAATGCCTGCCCGCCGAAGCCCGGGTTCACCGACATCACCAGCACTACGTCGAGGTCGGCGGCAATGTCTTCGAGCAGTGCCACCGGCGTGGCCGGGTTCAATGCCACCCCAACCCGGCAACCGAGCTGCTTGATTTGCTGCACCACGCGGTGCAGGTGCGGGCAGGCCTCGTAATGCACCGTGATGCTGCTGGCCCCCGCGTCGCGGAAAGCAGCCAGGTAATGCTGCGGCTCCTCAATCATAAGGTGCACATCAATCGGCTGTTTGGCGTAGCGGGCCACGGCTTGCAGCACGGGCAGGCCGAAAGAAATATTGGGCACAAACCGGCCGTCCATCACATCAAAGTGCAGCCAGTCGGCGGCACTGGTGGCAAGGCGCTCGGTTTCGGCCTGCAGATTGGCCAGGTCGGCGGCCAGAAATGAGGGGGCTAGCAAGGGCGTGCGGCGGGTTCCATTCATGGCAGCGAAGATACGGCGGCCGCGCACTCCTCAAATACGGCCGGGCTCCCGCTTCGGCGCTACTTTTGTGGCGGGCCCATCGGGCCTGCGTCCGTTGCCCGCACCGTACTTGCCGGGCGGCTTCTTTTCATCTCCTCGCCTCCGCTGTGCCCCACCTCGTTCCTATCCTTATTCGCGGCATCAATAACCTTTCCGATGCCCGCTACTGTGCCGGCATGGGTGCCGATAAACTGACCTTTGTGCTCGACCCCAGCCTGCCCGGGCACCTCGATACCAAGGCCGTAAAAGAGTTGGCCGGCTGGATTGCCGGGGTTGAACTAATAGGTGAATTCGACCAGCTTAGTGCCCATAAAATTAACGCTATATCCGCCGAATGCAGCCTGGATGCCATCCTGCTCCGCACCCCCCGCACCAGCGAGGAGCTAGCCGAAATAGCCCCGCCGGTGTACCTGGAGCTACCAGCGGATTTCGCCGCCCTGAGCCAGTCGCTACCCACTTCGCCCATCGGTTTCGTGCTGGAATTGCCAACGTCCGAAACGCCCGAAACCCGTGTGGCCCTGCAACAAATCAGCGCCCTAAAGCCCCTGTGGCTCGGCCCCGGCCTGCATCCTGACCGCGCCCGCACGCTAGCCACGTCCCTCCCATTGGCAGGTCTGGTGTTCCCCTCCGGCGATGAAGTGAAGCCGGGCCTGCGCGATTTCGACCAGTTGGAAGCCGTATTTGAGGCCCTGGAAATCGACTAAATCGGCCTGCCTGATAAGTGCGACGCCCACGCAGGACCATGTAATAATGGCCACCTGTGTGGGCGTTTCGTTTGGCCCGAAGCCAGACAGCATTGGTTTACGTCAGCCGAAACTGCACGTATTTGATGGGCACGCCAATGGCGCGGTACTTCCCCTCAAAGTTGGTCTGAATGGCCTGGGCTTCGGAGAACTCCGGGTCGGTTTCCGAATATAAATCCCGGGTAAAACGCTCCACGGTAGCGCCGGGACGAGCCGACAGCATTTCCAGGGTGAATTCGAAAAGCCCCTCATTATCAGTCTTCAAGTGCAGCAGCCCACCCGGAGTTAACAATTGTTCATACAGCCCCAGGAAGCGTGGCGAAGTCAGCCGGCGCTTGATGTCGCGGTCGCGGGGCCGGGGGTCGGGAAAGGTTATCCAGATTTCATCCAACTCGCCGGGACCAAACTGAGCGGCCATCGCCTCAGCCCGCATCCGCACGAAGCCGACGTTGGTCAGCCCCATTTCGGCGGCGCGGGTACTGCCCCGCCAGATGCGCTCCCCTTTGATATCGAGCCCGAGGAAATTGCGGCCGGGATGGCGCTGGGCCAGGCCCACGGTGTATTCGCCTTTGCCACAGCCCACTTCCAGTGTCAGCGGGTGAGGCGCAGCAAAAAAATCGGTACGCCAGCGGCCACCCAGCTGTTCGTATTCAGGTTTGCCCGGCTCAATGATATCGGGACGGGAGGCGTTATCGGTAAAACGCTGAAGCTTAACTCGGGGCAAATCAGTAGGTCTTTGTTGATGTACAAAGGTAAAGCGGGTTGGTCAGGTCGGGGCGTATAGTTCCTCCACCTCGGCCACCACAAAGGTGCTGCCGCCAATAAAAACCACGTCGCGGGGGCCAGCCGCGTTGCGGGCCGCTGCTACCGCCGCTGCCACCGAACCATAGGCTTGCCCGTGCAAGCCCAGCCCGGCCCCCTGCTCCGCCAGCTCGGCAGCCGGCAAAGCCCGCGGGATGGTAGCCGCGCAGAAGTAGTAAGTGGCCTCTTTCGGCAGCAGTGCCAGCATGGCAGCCACGTCCTTATCGTTCACGGTACCTATCACCAAATGTAAACACTCATGCGGAACACGTTGTAATTGAGCCATTACAGCCTGCAAACCGGCCGCGTTATGCCCCGTATCACACACCACCAACGGCTGCCGGCCAATGATGCTCCAACGCCCGCGCAGGCCGGTAAGCGTCGTGACCTGGCGCAGGCCGGTCCGCACGGCCGCCTCCGTGATGCGGAAGCCCAGGGCCCGCAGCTCATCCAGGGTAGCGAGTACGCCGGGCAGGTTATGCTGCTGGTAGTCGCCGGGCAGGCCCAGCTCAGCATTGGGCAGGTAGGGCCGGCCGTGCTGGCTCACGGCAATCGGACGCAGGCCCGTTTCGGGCGAGGGCTCGGCGGCAAACGTGGCCTGATAGATTTGGTCCGCAAAAACGAGGTGCGCGAGCTTCGCGGCGGCTTCGCTCCGGAACACATCCGCTACTTCGGGCTGGGTCTGGCTTACCACGGCCGGTACGCCGGGTTTGATAATGCCTGCTTTCTCGCCGGCAATTTCAGGCAGCGTGTTTCCTAAAAGGGCCTGATGGTCGAAGCTGATGTTGGTGATGAGCGACACCAGCGGCGTAATGATGTTCGTGGAATCGAACCGGCCGCCGAGGCCAACCTCAACTATGGCAATATCAACCCGCTGCTGAGCAAAGTAGTCGAACGCCAGCGCCACACACATCTCAAAAAACGACGGCTTGATTTCGGCAAACAGCGGCTGCCAGCACGCCACCCACTCCACCAGATACGCCGGAGCCAGCTCCTGCCCATTCACCTTAATGCGCTCCGTGAATTCGCGCAGGTGCGGCGAAGTGTACAGGCCTACTTTATAACCAGCCGCCTGGAGCACTGCTGCCAGCAGGTGCGAGCTACTGCCTTTGCCATTGGTGCCGGCCACGTGCACGCTCCGAAACTTACGCTCCGGATGCCCCAGCGCCTCGGCCAGGGCTAAGGTATTACCAAGGCCTTTTTTGTAGCCGGCCGCGCCCACCCGCTGAAACATAGGGAGCTGCTCGTAGAGGTAAGTAAGGGTTTCCTGATAAGTCACGGGATAGCGAAAATGGGGGAGAAAGCACAAATTAACAGTATTTCGAGCTGATACCAACGCAAAAGCCCCGCCGTCTGCTAACAGGCGGCGGGACTTGAATAAGTTGGCCGGAAGGCTACTTGACCGAGAATTTGAACGTGTAAAAACCGGTTGCGCCCCCGGGGGCAGAGTTGGTCTTGATAAAGTTGGTATCGAGCAGCTTGTCGCGGCACAGCTTTTCCTGCGATGGCGACACGTTCCCCGAAACCTTGGTTACCGATTCTACCTCTCCGTCGGCCGCAATCTTGATTTTGAAGCGAATCACGCCCGAATTGTCGTCTACTGACTCTACCACCGGCTTGCTTTCAAAACGCCAGCCGCTCATTTCCAAGCCACCACTTCCGGGGCTGCTGCCGCTTCCGCCCCGGCCGGGGGCCCCGTAGAGCGCCGTAGCATCGAGGGTACCATTCGGGTCACCTTGGTCGCCCACGGTACCGGGCCGGTCGCCATTGTTGTTGCCCGTGGGGGTATTGCTGGTGCCATTCACGCCGTTGCCGCCGCCGGTGGCGCTGCCTTTGGGAGCAAACGTCACGGCTACTTTGCGGGGCGCCTTGGGCGCGGCTTTCACTTCCTCCTTGGGCGGCGCGGGCGTTTCAACCGGCGCCGCCGACACGGGGCTTTCCTCGGCTTCGCTGGTAATTATCTTCTCCTGCGAAGGCGGCGTGGGAGTTGGCGTAGCCACGGCCACGGGGCGCGGCTGCGGGTCGGGGCTGGCCTGGGGCGGACGGCTGTCTTCGCGGTTAAGCGATTTGTTGGCCGTGGCCATGCTCTGCACATTGCCCGAGCCGGCCTCGTCGATGCCGTAGTTCAGCTCCACACCGTCGCCACCGCCCAGGGCGGCCAGTGGCGGGTTCGGACCTTTAAATACGGAGAAAATAAAGAACAGCAACAACACCCCGTGCACTACCAGAGTGCCAATCAGGCCCTCGCGGCGGTGCGGTTCTTGATAGTCGATAGCCATGATGCAGTGTACGCTTTACCAGCTAAAATCGGCTTATTTACCGGCAGCCTGCTGGGCCTGAGTGGCCATCACCATTTTCAGCTTGAGGCGGTTGCCAACCTCCAAAATATCAACCAGCTTCTGAACGTTCAATGAGGCATCGACGCGCAGTACCACGGTGGGCTGCTCAGTAGTTGGAGCATTGCCGATTAGCGCCACAAGCTCGGGCTCGACGTTGGCGGGCGCAACGGGCTTTTTGTTTACGAAGTACTGCCCGGCCGCATCCACCGAAATGGTAATGGGCTGCTTCATCACTTGCTTGCTGGATTTAGCATTCGGCAGCAAGAGCTTAATTACGTTGGGGTTAACCAGCGTTGAAGCAATCAAAAAGAACAACATCAGAAAGAACATGATATCGTTCATGGCCCCGGTTTCGACGTGCGAAGTGAGGCGGTGACGGCGGGAAAGGTTCATAACTTTTAAGTTATGAGTTAAGAGTTCGGAGTTAAGGGTTTTTCGTTCTGCATAACCTATCTATAGATTCAGGCAACGCCAACTCTTAACTCCGAACTCTTAACTCAATTAGTTGTCCTGCAGAATGTCCATGAACTCGATGGCCGAGTTTTCCATGCGGAATACCATGCGCTCAACCAATATGCTCAGCCAGTGGTAGCCCACGTGGGCAATAATGCCGACGATGAGGCCGGTGGCCGAGGTTACCAGCTTGACATACAGACCGTCGGCTACTTGTGGAATACCAAACTCCTTGGTGGCCGCGATGGAATAGAAAATCTTGATAACGCCTATGATGGTACCCACGAAGCCAATCATGGGCGCGATACCGGCGATGATGCCCAGGATGCTGATGTTTTTTTCGAGGCGCGCAATTTCAATCTTGCCCACATTCTCCACGCTGGTTTCGATTTCCTTCAGCGGCAGGCCAATGCGGCGCAGGCCTTTTTCTACCATGCGGGCTAGTGGCGAGGCATTCTGGGCGCAGTAGAGCTTGGCGCCGGCCAAATCGCCCTTCACCATGAGCGAGCGGATTCCCGCCATGAAAGCCTCCGGATTGCCGGCGGCCCGGCGAATGGTGAAGTAGCGCTCGATGATGATGTAAACCGAGAGAATGGAAAGCGCTACCAACGGAATCATTATCAGTCCGCCGCGCAGCAGCAGGTCGATGACTGGGACACTGGTATCGGCAAGGGGGGCAGCAGCGACGGCGGCAGTACTAATAGTATCGGCAGCGGCGGGAACCACTTGCAGGAGGAATACGGACATGCGGACGATTAAAATTTCAAGGTATTATAGTCACAGTGCGTGCTCATGCGTAGGCGCTGGGCTTCGCGCTGGGCCGAGGCCATGTCGGAGTAGTCGGCGGCCGTGAGGCGGAACAACCGGCTGCCGAAGGGGGGCAGAATGATGTGCGAGGCGTGGCCGCTTTTGGCCAGCAGCTTGCGGCCCTGCTCGGCACCAGCCAGGCTGCGGTAGGCCCCGGCAATGACGTAGCAACGACCAGTGCGGCTTTTAATTGTAATGGTGCTGCCCATAGCGACCGGGGCTTTTGCCACCACGGGGGCGGCGGCTGGGGCTACCGGTATGGCAGCGGCCACCACCGGGGCGCTGCTGGCAACTACTTTGGAAGCGACCGGAGCTGCTTCAACTACCGGGGTTGCTGCGGCGCTGACGGTTACTTCCGGCGTTTCCACTTTGAGCGACGGGCTGATGGGCGCGCTATTTTCCGCTGCCATTTCCGGCGCGGGCAGCGCAGGAGTGCTTTCAACCGGCGTCATGCCTTCGGTGGCACGGATCCGAAAGTCCTGCTGGCTGAGCGTAGCCTGCTGGGGCTCGGTGATGATTGGCGTGGCAATGCCGGGCTGGCGCTGCGCCCACTCCCACCGGGGCATGGTGCCCTGCCAGCTCACGGGCAGGTAGCCGGCTTTCATCGCTACCTGGTAGTTGGCCAGTAGCAGCAGGCCGGCGGCCATGGCGATGATGCTGGCCGGCAGCAGCCGCACCAACATGGTGCGGCGGGCACCCCCGCTGCGCAGAATAGGCTGCGGGCCTTTGACGCGGGCATCGGCAGCGCGCACGGGGCGGGCAGCCAGCTCCGGTAGGCCAAACGCGGCCGCCAGCAGATTATCGGTTCCGGTGTATTCAAAAGCGAGGCCCCGACCCGCCGCCCGGCGGAAAATGCCGATGCCCGGCAGTTCGGTCCGGTTCGTGTCGTCGAGCTCCTGCTGCAGGCCGGCTACGGCGGCGCGCACGGCCTCCCGGGCCTGCGCGATGGATAAGCCCAGGTGCTGGCTCAGGGCATCAACCAACAGACCGTCGTTACGGGTAAGGGCCTGGTTGAAGGCGACCAGTTTGGTGGGTGGGCTCAGGGCCTGGCGGCCGGGCTGCGCCCGGGCCGGCGACACATCGGCCACAAGCCCCCCGAAGTCCGGAATAATCACGCAATCGTGGTCACGGAGAAGGGGGCGAATGTGGTCGGCGAGGTGCATATGCGGGACTTGGGAATTCTGAAACATGGAAACTCAGCCTTGGTAGCATTCGGAAAAATGAATATCTGAAATGAGCAGCAGCAGCACCGGACCGGACGGCTTCAATCCCTAACATTCAAGTTCCCAAGACCCTAAGACCCTAAGTTCCCAATCAAAACGTGTAGGTAGCTCCCCCCAATACGTTAATACCTTTCACGGGATATCCGTAGAAACGCTGGTACTGCCGGTTGACAAGGTTATTACCCATTACAAAGATGGATATTTTTGGCGTAATGCGGTAGTCGGCGCGCAGATTCAGGTCGATAATCGGGTCGGTGGCGCGGTAGAAATCGGCTACCCGCGCGGCCCCGGCGGTAACGGCCGGCCGGTAGCTGATGCCGTAGCTGGCCGCGAAGAAGTAGCCTTCCACCCCCACCATCAGCTTGTCGAAAACATTGTAGGTTCCAAACACCAAGGCCTGGAATTCGGGGCGGTGAAACGGCTGGGGCAGGTTTTTGAGCGCATACTTATTATAGTCAACCCGGGTGCCGAGGCGGAATTTTTCGGCCGCATTATACAGCAGCTCGCCGTGGATATTGAGCACGCCGGTGGCGTTCTGGTCGTACACGAGGTCGAACTTAGTAGGGTCGACAGGATTATTGAGATAGAAGTACAGGTTGCGGTCGCGGGCGTAGGTGGCTTTCACATTGAACTCCAGGCCCCGGGCAGGCGTGGACGTGAAGCCGGCGTAAACAGTGGGGCCACGGTGGGTATCGGCCACGTTCAGGCCCCGGTTCAGCCAGGGGTTTTCGGTACTCAGGTCGTAGCGGGTCACGCGTTGCAGAGCGCCGCCGAGGCCGGCGTACACCATGAATTTTTCGGGCTCAATGGTATAGCCGAGGCGCACGGCCGGGTACACCACGCCCTTGCTTACGTTGGTGGTAGTATCCGAGGAATAGCCCAGCGTGGCTCCCACCGAGAAGGCAATGTTGTTGCGCAGAAACTCATAGGCCGGTGTGGCCTGCACGAAGGTGCGGGTACGGCTGGTTTGCAGTGGGTTGGGCGTTTTAAGGGAAGTCGCCGCTTGGTCCTTATCCGAGATGAAGGACGCATCGGCGGCCACGGTGATGCGGCTGGATTCGCCCAGGGCATAGCCAACTTTAGCATTCAGGCGCACATCGCTTTCAGAGGCAGCAAAATTGTCGGCCCAATAGCGGTAGCCGACGCCGGCATCGTATGTCAACTGCTGCTCGGGGTCGCGGTTGTGGGCGTAGGCTTTTACAGCAAAACGGTTGAAGGTCTGCTTGATATCGCCGGATTCGGGCGTTGCCACCGGGCCGCCATTGGCCGCTTTCTCGTAGCCGTAAAAATTGTAACGCTCGCGGCCAAAGTCCAAGGTAGCGCCAATGGCGGCGGTGCCCCGATAGATTTCGCCCATGGCGTGGGCGCTGGTTTCCGACATCCGGGAGTTCTTCCCATCCACGGGCCCCTGAATGGAACTTACATGTTTGATATCCAACCCATAAGCATGGTCGGTATTGCGGGTACTGTGGAAGTAGCCGCGCCCGTAGAACGTACCGTAGTTGCCAATGGCGGCTTTTACGAAATTGCCGGTGAGGGGCGTAGGCTCCTCGGCCCGAATGGTGAGCACCTTCACCGAAGGCGTGAGGCGGTCGGCGGGCAGGCGGAAATCGGAGAAGGTGTAGACCACCTTGCGCTCCACTTTGGGCGGCGTCGGGAGCTTGATTTTATCGAAGTTGCGGGTGGCCTCGGGCAGCTGGTTCACCCGCTCTTTCACAATCTCAATCTCGGCCTCCTCAATATTGCCCTTGTACTTGCCTTTAGTGGGCTGGGCCTGCGCGGAGGCCGCGGGCACTACGCCGCCAGCCAGCACGGCAGCCAGGGCCAACCCGGTGGCCAGCCGCCCGCCGGAGGATTTGGTAGAACGGCTTTTATTTATCGTCAAACGCTTCATCAGCAATTGGTTTTCTTTGAAGTAAATGCGCCGTTTCTAACGCTGGGTAGTATCAGCCGGGGCAGTGGTGGCACCGCGCAGGTTGGTGCGCGAGGCCGGGGCTTTGCCTTTGGGGGGCGCGGTGGTGGGCCTGGCGGGCGTGCCGGCCGGAGCGGCCGGGGTTTTGGCCGGCGCTTTGGTGGGCGCTTTCACCGGGGCTTTGGTGGGCGGAGTGGTTTCCTCGACCTGGTCAGCACCCAGCGTTTTGAGACGCTGCCGGGCAGTCTCCAACACTTCCGGCACCGGGAAGTTGTTGTCGATGAGCGAATTCAGGGTGCCGCGCGCCTGGAAGTTGTCGCCTTCCGAGGCGTAGATGTCGGCAATCAGTAGGAAAGCCCGGCCTAGCCACAGCGAGTAGCTGCTGAAGTCGGCGTTGACTTTCAGCGCCGCAGCTTTGGCTTCCTCGTTCTTTTTCTGCTTGAACAGCGTTTCGGCCAGGTAATACTGGGCTTCGGCGCCGTTGATGTCGTTCGGGGCGGCGGTGACAGCTGTTGCCAGCTCGGTAGCGGCCTGGTCATAGCTTTCGGCACGCAGGCTGGCCTTGCCTAAGTAGAGCAACGCGGCATTGGTCGCGTTGGCGGTGGCTCCGGCCTGGGTACGCAGCTCCTCGGCCACGCGGCGGGTGCCGGGGTAGTCGCCGCTCTCATAGAGGCTGCGCATCTGACCGAGAGTGGCATTGGCCACTTCGCGGCGGTTGGTGCTGCCCCCCCGCAGGCGCTCGTAGAGCTTAGCCGCTTCGAGGTAGCTCTTGTTTTCGAATTCGAGGTCGGCGAGCCGGCCCAAGGCCCGGTTCAGAAACTCGCTTTTGCCCTCGGCTACCACGGCGCGCAGGCGGGTAAGGCCTTGCTGCTTGTCGCCAGTTTTCAGGTATGAATCCGCCAGGAAGAACCGGGCATCGGCTCCGAGAGAAGATTCGGGGTACTGCTTCAAGTAGGACTCAATGCGCAGGATAGCAGGCTTGTATTTCTCAGCTAGATATAATGACTTCGCCGCTTCAAACTCTACGCTCTCGGTGGCCTTGCTGTCGGGGTTCTGGACTTTAAAAGCAGCCAGCGCCGAGTCAAACTCTTCGGTGCGGCCCAACGCCGTGAGGCTTTCCTGCAAGTTGTAGAGTGCCTGGGCGGCGGCCTCGCTGCGCGGGTAGCCGGTCAGCACCTGCTGGAAATCGACTACGGCTTTGTCCTGCTGCTGGAGGTTGGCGTAGGCCACGCCGCGCTTTTGCAGGGCCTGCGGCATCAGGGGACTGTTGGGACGGCCCTCAATCAGGCGCGAGAAGCCGGCAACGGCCGGCTGGTACTCGCCGGCCTCAAACGCCAGCTGCGCCTGCTGGAATACGGCTTCCTCGGCATAGCGCGAGTCGGGGTTAGTTTTGAGCAGCGCGGCCAGCGTACTGGTGGCCTCCTCGCGGCGGCCCATCAGGCCCAGTGTGCGGCCCTTCTGGTAGTAGGCGTAGTCCTTATCGGCCGCGTTGGCTTTGATAACCTTGTCGTAGAGGTCTAGGGCCTGCTGGTAGTTTTTCGACACGTAGTACGTATCGCCCAGCCGCAGGGTGACGTCGTAGTAGTTGGGGTCGGCGGGCTTGGCGTCGGTATCGTTCAGGAAGGCGGCGAACTGCGGGCGGGCCTTGTCGTACTGCTTGGTATTGTAGTAGGCATACCCCAGCCCGTAGCGGGCTTTCTGCTCAAAATCAGCCTCTTCAGGGCTCACCCCGCCCCGTCGGACCGAACGCGCCGCGGCGGCATAGGCAGTAATGGCATCGGGATACTGCTGGCCTACGCTGAAAATCTCGCCCCGCAGCACCTGCGCCGCCGCCCGCAGGCCATCGTCGGACGGGAATTTCAGGGACTTGTCCAGCAGTGGCAGCGCTTGGGCGTAGTTGCCGTTGTTATACAGCAAGGCGGCCTGGGAATAGGCCACGCGCTGGTAGGTAGCATCCAGCTTCTCGCTGCGGTCGTCGATGCTTTCGAGATAGGTCAGGGCCTGCGGGTAGTCGGTCGACGACAGGAAGCTATTGCTCAGCAGGTCATCGACGATGGGCTGGTTTTTCGAGCGCGGGAATTTCTTGCGGAAATCCTTCAGTACATTGATAACCTCGGGCAGGTTGCCCTGTTCGTATTGCACCTGGCCCAGCTTGAGGGTGGCGTTTTCGGCAATATTCTTATCGAACGTGCCCTGGCGGGCGGCCTCAAAAGCCGTTACGGCCTGGGGCTTCTGGTTGGCCTGCACGTAGCTCAGGCCGAGGTGGTAGGCCGCATTCTGGCCCAGCGAATCGCGGCGCACGGCCACGTTCTTCAGGTTGGCAATGGCACCCTTGAAGTCGCCCATCTTGTAATTGGCGTAGCCAATCTTGTATTGCAGCGCCGACTCAATCCGGTTCTGGTGCACGGCGGCGTACTTATCGTAATACTCGGCGGCCTCCTTGTACTGTTCCTTCTGGTAGTGCGCATCGCCCACCAGCAGCTGTATTTCGTCGGAATTCTGGGGCGGGGGCGTGTTTTGCAGCGCCTTGGTGGCGTAGCCAATCAGGCCATCATAGTTGCCCTCCTTGTAGTAAATCTGGGTGATGATGGCCGGCACTACCGGCTTGTAGGCGTCGTTCTGCTCGGCCACACCGAGGTCGGCGCGGGCGGCGGCATAGTCGCCAGCGCGGTAGCCGAGGTAGCCGGCATAGTAGGAGCTGGCGTACTTATACTGACTCTGCACCTGCTTGTTGCGGTCGAACAGCAGGCGGGCCTTCTCGTAGTCTTTCTGCTCGAAATAGCTATAGCCGAGCTTGAAATCAGACTCGGCGCGCTGGTCGTTGCTCAGGTTATCGGGCGCTACCTTGGTGAAGTAGCGGATGGCCGACTCATAGTTTTTCTGGTCGAAGTAAAACTTGCCCAACTCGAAGTAGGCTGCGGCGGCCTGCGGGTGGGCCGGGTGCCTAGCCGCGAAATCCAGAATGAGGCCCTCGGCATCGGGGTGCGAGAGGTAGAGGCCGCTCACGGCGTAGTAGTACTCGGCATCGGCGGTGCGGTCGCCGGCGGCGGGGCCGGCCTGGCTGCTGTGCACCGGCACAATGGCCAGATACTGTCGAAAGGCCTCCTGGGCCGCGCCATACTGGCCGCGGTCAAACAACTCCAACCCTTCCTGAAAGTGCCGCTCATCGGAGGCGAAAACCTGGGTTTGCTGGGCCTGGGCTACCATGGGTGCCGCGGCACTCAGGGTGGCGGCCAGCGCCAGCCGGGGAAATAGCTTCATGTAAATACCTGTCGTGGAGGGGCCGCACCGGGCCCGGGAACTCGCCAAAAGTAGCGATAAATGCCCGTAGGTTGCCCATCTAACGCGGAAAGGCAGATTTCATTGCCGGATGAACGCGCTTGAAACATTACTGCACCTCCACTTACCTTGTGCCCATGGTCTCCCCTACATCCAACACCTCAGAGTCGCCTGGCTACAATCAGGCACTTACCGTTGTCTTTTTACAGCAACAACTGCTTGGTGCGTGCGTGGAAAGCTTTGGCATTTATCATCAGGTTTTGTGCATTGAATTCCGCAATGGTCATGATGATATCATGCTCTCCATTGATAGTAAACTGCTTTTTGAGCCCGACTTGACTCACGATGCAAGAAGTGCTGAAGAGACGGCGTTGCTGTTTTTCTACAAAATCAATCTTCAGCCGATAACTGCATTAGAATATCTTACGGATGGGTCACTGGCACTCACTTTTCAAAATGGCTATCGATTTACCGTACAAGGCCGTTGCGTAGATTCCGGAGAACCTTGGCAATTGGCAACCCATACACTTGCCAACGGCGGCTGGCTTGTAATTGGCTTCGAAGGCGGCGGCCTAGCTATGTTTGGGCCCACGCCCATAGACCGACAGCTAATAAACTGCGGCAGCTGTAAAGCCTTCTAACAACCTCATTTATCACTATCAATTCCAGCAAGCCATAAAAAAAGCCCCGCCGACAATTGCCGACGGGACGATTTCAAGTGTTGAGCGTACCGCAGCCGACCGACTATTTGAATTTGGGCGTAATGCCCGGCACGTTCATATTGCCGCTTTTATAGCGCTTGTAGAGGTAAGCCGCACCAGCGGCCAGCAGGGCACCTTTTACCAGTTTGCCGGAATTGGAGCCGCCGGTACGGGTGCCTTCTTCGTTGGTTCGGCTGCCGAACAGGCCGGAAATCAGGCCCCCGAGGGAGCCGCTAGGTTGGTTATCGCTCATGAGTGAAATCAGTTTAAGGTGAGATACACTCCCGTTACGGCCATGATTGGGCTGTTGTTACCCCAGCACGCCGGCCGGTACGTTGTGCAGAATCAGCCACACCAGCTCCCGGAGAATCTCGGCATCGTCCATCGAGCCGCTTTCGATGCCCTTGCTCTGCGCATCGGCCCGCCGGATGTTGTGGATGAGGCCCACCACCCGCTCGGGCGGGAACACGCGCAGGGCCTGCTGGTATTCCTTTTGGGCGAAGCTGTTGAGGATGCCCAGGCTCTTGAATACGCCATCGGGCGGGTTCGGGCCGGCCTGGTGCAGCACCAGCAGCTTGGTGAAGAAGTTGAACAGCAGCGTGAGGTTCGGGATGAGCGGGTTGGCCTTGGGGTTGGCCGCGAAGTAGGCCAGAATACGGTTGGCTTTGAGCACATCGCGCTGCACCAGTGCCTTTTGCAGCTCAAAAATATTGTAGTCCTTGCTGATGCCCACCATGCGCTGCACCAGCTCCTCATCAATCGGCTGGCCGGGCTTGAGGTTTAGCACCAGCTTGTCCACTTCATTGGCCAGCCGGCCCAGGTCGGCCCCGATGTACTCGGCCAACATGGCCGTGGCCTGACCGGTAATCTGCTGGCCCCGGCTGCGCACGTTGGCCGTGAGCCACTGCGGCACTTGGTTGTCGTAGAGCTTCTTGCTGGTCATGAGCACGGCCGACGAGTCTTTGCCCGTGAGCAGCTTGCCCAGCTTCTTGCGGCTGTCCAGCGTTTTGTGCTTGTAGCAGAACACCAGCACGGTACTCGGTAGCGGATTTTTCAGGTAGGCCTCCAGAAAAGGCCAGCTCCGCTCCTGCTCCAGGTCGGCCACGGTCTGGGCTTCTTTCACGATGACGACCGAGCGCTCGGCCATCATGGGGAAGCGCTTGGCCTGGCCCAGAATGGCCGTCACGTCCACGTCTTTGCCGTACACCACCACTTGGTTGAAGCTGCGCTCGTGCTCGGCCAGCACGGTTTTCTCAAGCAAATCGGCTACTACGTCAATATAGTACGGCTCCTCGCCCTGCAAAAAATACACGGGTTGAAACTGCCGCTGCTGGAGCTGCTTAAGTATCGCGTCGGCTTCCTGTATCAAGTGGTAAATGAGTAAGTGAGTAAATGAGCAAAGTGGCGTATGCCGTAGGCACCAGCTTCGCTCCTGACAAAGGTAAAGCTGCCTAGTACCTTTGCGGGCAAGGGCGCTACGGCGCTATTTCGGGTTATGGCTCTCGCCTGCCGAATACGCCACTTTACTCATTTACTCATTTACTCATTTACTCATTGAATCTCATTGAAGAACTGACCTGGCGCGGCATGTTTCACGACGCCATGCCCGGCACCGCCGAACACCTCGCCACCAACGCCCCCATCACCGGCTACATTGGCTTCGACCCCACGGCGGCCTCGCTGCACATCGGCAACCTGGCCACCATTATGCTGCTGGTGCATTTGCAGCGCGCCGGGCACCGCCCCGTAGCCCTGGTAGGCGGCGCCACCGGCATGATTGGCGACCCCAGCGGCAAATCAGCCGAGCGCAACCTGCTCGACGAAGCCACCCTGCGCCACAACCAGGCCGGTATTCAGGCCCAGTTGGAAAAATTCCTGGACTTCTCTAAAGGTCCCACAGGCGCGCTGGTGGTGAATAATTACGACTGGTTCAAAGAAATCGGCTTCCTGGGCTTCCTGCGCGAAGTGGGTAAGCACCTCACAGTGAACTACATGATGGCCAAGGACTCGGTAAAGCGCCGCATCAGTGGCAACGAGGACAGCGGCTCCGACGGCATCAGCTACACCGAATTCAGCTACCAGCTGCTGCAGGGCTACGATTTCGTGCACCTCAACAAAATGCTGAACTGCACCCTGCAAATGGGCGCCAGCGACCAGTGGGGCAACATCACGACCGGCACCGAGCTCATCCGCCGCCTTTCCAACGCCGAAGAACGCGAAGCGAAAGCCTACGCCCTCACCGGCCAGCTCATCACCAAAGCCGATGGCACCAAGTACGGCAAGTCCGAAACCGGCACCGTCTGGCTCGACCCCGCCCTCACCTCGCCCTACCAGTTCTACCAATTCTTCCTCAACTCGGCCGATGTGGACGCCCCGCGCCTCATCCGCGTGTTCACGCTGCTCAGCGAGCCCGAGATTCTGGCCATCGAAGCCGAGCATGCGGCCGCCCCGCACCTGCGCACCCTGCAAAAGGCCCTGGCGGCCGACGTAACCACCCGCGTGCATTCCGCCGAAGCCACCGAAGCTGCCATTTCCGCCTCGCAGGTCCTGTTTGGCGGCGGCGACCTCGCCTCGCTCGATGAAGCGACCTTGCTCGATGTATTCGCCGGCGTGCCGCACCTGCGCGTGCTCCGCGCTGAGATGACCGAGCTCAACACCACTACCTTCCTCAGCGATTTCACCCTGCACAAAATCTTCCCTTCCAAAGGCGAAGCCCGCAAGATGATTCAGGCCGGCGGCGTGAGCATCAACCGCGAGAAAGTAGCCTCCCCCGATGCGTCAGTGGCCGCGCTGCAGCATCTGGCCGGCAAATACCTGGTGGTGCAGAAGGGCAAAAAGAACTACTTCCTGGTCGAGTTGGTGTAAAAACAACGTCCTGCCGGGCGCAGCCGAGATATCACGCATGCTTTCGCGCTTCTTTGCCGTTGAAGGATAGGATTACTGTTGCAAGCAAGAATCTTCGGCTACGCCCGGCATGCCGGATGCCCAGCTACCAACAAAAAAGGCCCCACCAAGCGGAGGGGCCTTTTTTTCGTCCACAGAATCCGCGAAATCCGAAGAATCCGCACGAACCCGTGGTTCAGAATTACTTCTTAGCGGGGGCTTTCTTAGCCGGAGCAGCCTTGGCGGGGGCGGCCTTCTTGGCAGCCGGAGCCTTGGCAGCGGGAGCAGCCGCAGCCGCACCGGTGTTTTTGGTGTTCTGCACTTCGGTGCGGAATGCCTGAGCCATCGTTTTCAGCTCCTGCATGCCTTTGCGTACGCGGGTACCGGCAGCGGCGTTCTGCTTGTCGTAGAATTTCGAGAAATCGTCTTCGAGCGACATCACGAGGTCCTTCAGTTTGCCAAAATTGTTCATTGGAAGTTGGGGTTGGGGTGAAAAATAAGTTTGTGGTGGTGTTAAGCCGGCCCTAATATACAGGGATTTCAAATGCAAGCAAGTTTTTCACTTTTTTTAAAACGCCCTTCCCGGCTTTCAAAGGCAGATTTCGCCAAAAAAAAGGCCGTTTGCGCAGATTGCGCAAACGGCCATGTCATTAGAATAGTCCAAAAAAAAGAACGCGGGCTACCTCTACAGGCAGCCCGCGTGGGTAGTTGGCAGTGCCGTTTTAAACTGCCTCCGGAATCGCAGTAGTACGGCTGTAGAGGCCCTTTTTGAGCTTATCGGCCACGGCGGTAAAGGCCACAATCGTTTCCTCCACATCCGCAAGCGTATGAGCGGCCGTGGGGATGATGCGCAGCATAATCACGCCCTTCGGCACCACCGGATACACCACTATAGAGCAGAAAATACCGTGATTCTCACGCAAATCCAGCGTTACCTGCGTTGCATCGGCCACGGTGCCCTCCAACAGCACGGGCGTTACCGGCGAGGTGGTCGTGCCCAGATTGAAGCCTTTTTCGCGCAAGCCGCTCTGCATGGCGCGCACAATGGTCCAGAGGTTTTCCTTGAGCTGCGGCTGGGTGCGCAGCAACTCCAACCGCTTTAGCGCACCCGCTACGAGGGGCATGGGGAGCGATTTGGCGAAAATCTGGCTGCGCATGTTGTAACGCAAATAGTCAATTACGCTTTCCGGCCCGGCCACGAACGCGCCGATGCTGGCCATGCTCTTAGCAAAGGTCGAAAAATAAAGGTCGATACCGTCCTGTACGCCCTGTTCTTCGCCCGTTCCGGCCCCTTTGGCGCCCATCGTGCCAAAGCCATGAGCATCGTCAACAAAGAGGCGGAAGTCGAATTTTTCCTTCAGTGCCACCACGCCGCGCAGGTCGCCCTGGTTGCCCGACATGCCGAATACGCCCTCGGTGATAACGAGAATGCCACCGCCGGTTTCATCGGTCAGGCGCTTGGCGCGCTCCAGCTGCTTTTCCAGGCTGGCCATGTTGTTGTGGTTGTACACAAAGCGCTTGCCGGCGTGGAGGCGCACCCCGTCGATGATGCAGGCATGCGACTCGGCGTCGTACACAATCACGTCGTGGCGATTCACCAGCGCATCGATGATGGACACCACGCCCTGATAGCCGAAGTTGAGCAGCGTGGCGGTGGGCTTCATCACTATCTCGGCCAGCTCGTCTTCCAGCTGCTCATGCAGCGTGGAGTTGCCGCTCATCATGCGCGCGCCCATGGGCAGGGCCATGCCGTAGTCGGCGGCCGCGTCGGCATCGGCCTTGCGCACCTCGGGGTGGTTGGCCAGCCCGAGGTAATTGTTCAGACTCCAGGTCAGCACTTCTTTGCCCCGGAAAATCATGCGAGGCTTAATTTCACCTTCCAGCTTGGGGAAAGCAAAGTAGCCGTGCGCATAGCTTGAATGCGAACCCAGAGGCCCACGGTTGGCCGAAACCCGGTCAAAAATATCCACTGAAAAAATGGTAATAGGGTGAGAAAAGGCGGGGGAACTGCCGCTTTGGGAATTACTATTGTTTTTACAACCCAAAACGAGGCTAACCACAAAGGTAACCACCGCTTCGCGGATGTATATAATTTGGGCTTAATAACCGCGTAATGGCCCGAGGGTTTGCCGGCGGGGCGTGGTTTCGCAGTTTCTTTGTGGGCGCTTTGCCTCGATTGCCCCTGTGGCCCGTCGTGCAGCGCCCCACGAAGCAGCTTCACGGCTTCGTTACCACCATTGAATTGCCAATGCGGCCGCGTTGCGCCAGCCGCGCTCAGCATAACTCTACTGATTGAATTGCTCCCCTCCCACCCACATGAAAAAAATCACCAAGCTGCTCGTCGCCAACCGGGGCGAAATCGCCCTCCGCGTCCTCCGTTCCGCCAAGGAAATGGGCATTGCCACCGTGGCCATCTACTCGGAGGCCGACCGCAATGCCCTGCACGTGCGCTACGCCGATGAGGCTGTATGCGTAGGCCCGCCCGCCTCGAAAGACAGCTACCTGCGCGGCGATAAAATCATTGAAGTCTGCAAGGAATTAGGGGTTGATGCCATTCACCCCGGCTACGGTTTCCTCTCCGAGAATGCCGGCTTTGCCCGCATGGTGCGCGCGGCAGGCTTGATTTTCGTGGGCCCCAGCCCCGAGGCCATGGAAATGATGGGCGACAAGCTCTCGGCCAAGCAAGCCGTGAAAGCCTACAACATCCCGCTGGTGCCCGGCACCGACGAAGCCATTTCGGACGTAGCCGCCGCCAAGGAGATTGCGAAGGAAGTCGGCTTTCCCATCCTAATCAAGGCCTCGGCCGGCGGCGGTGGCAAGGGCATGCGCATCGTGAACGGGGCCGATGAGTTCGAGGAGCAAATGCAGCTGGCCGTCAACGAGGCCGTGTCGGCCTTCGGCGACGGCGCGGTATTCATCGAGAAATTCGTGACCGGCCCCCGCCACATCGAAATTCAGGTTTTGGGGGATGAGCACGGCAACATCGTGCACCTGTTTGAGCGCGAATGCAGCATCCAGCGCCGCCACCAGAAGGTGATTGAGGAAGCGCCCTCGTCGGTGCTCACGCCCGAGCTGCGCGCCGAAATGGGCCGCTGCGCCGTGGACGTGGCCCGCGCCTGCAACTACGCGGGCGCCGGCACCGTGGAATTCCTGCTCGATGACCAGCGCAACTTCTACTTCCTGGAGATGAACACGCGCCTGCAGGTAGAGCACCCCGTGACCGAGCAAATCACCGGCCTCGACCTGGTGAAAGAGCAGATAAAAGTAGCCCAGGGCGAGCCCCTCGCCTTCTCGCAGGACGACCTCACCATTACCGGCCACGCCATGGAGCTGCGCGTGTACGCCGAAGACCCGCAAAACAACTTCCTGCCCGACATTGGAACCCTAACCACCTACGTGCGCCCCCAGGGCCCCGGCGTGCGCGTGGACGACGGCTTCGAGCAGGGCATGGAAATCCCAATTTACTACGACCCGATGATTGCCAAGCTGGTCACCTTCGGGGCCGACCGCGCCGAGGCCATCGCCCGCATGCTGCGTGCCATTGAGGAGTATAAAATCACCGGCATCGAAACTACGCTGCCCTTCGGAGCCTACGTAATGCGCCACCCCGCCTTCGTGAGCGGCGACTTCGATACCAACTTCATCAAGGACCATTTCTCCCCCACCGACCTCGCCCCCATCACGCCGGATGAAGCCACGGCCAAAGTAGCCGCCGCCCTGGGTGCGATGCTGCTCAGTGATAAGAAACCTAAAACAACTGCCGCAACTGGTGAAACTGGTGGCGCGGAGGTTTCGGGCTGGCGGCGGAACCGGTTGGGGGTGCGGTAACGCCCTCAATTTTAAAAGAAAAGGGAAGCATGGCTGACGCCGGGCTTCCCTTTTTTAGTGCGCCTCCAGCTTCGTTAAGCCGGAGTTGTTTAGAAATACTCTACCCTACTATTTTTAGTAATTGATTTTTAGCAAGTTGCCTCGTAATCCAGTTCAGTAGCGTTTCAACCAAGCGGGCCAATGGGTCCTCGGGCAGGGTCAGCGGGCGGGCGAGTTGGCGGAGCAGATTGAGGCCGTGGCGGCTCAGGCTGGCGGCCCGGTAGCCGTGGTTTTTGCGGGCAATGGGCTGGCGGCCGCCGTGGGCGGCCGCGCCCACGCCCAGACAAAACGCGTAGGCCAGGCTGACCAGGGCCACGAGCTTGCGCAGCTTTTGGAAACAGCGCAAGTGGGTGGCTTCCAGGTTAAAGCCCCGCCCTTTCAGATTTTGAAAGCATTGCTCAATCGTCCAGCGCTTGGCATAGAGTTGCTCGAGGTGGTTCAGACCGGCCGTGGCAAACAGGAAGACAAACGCGTCCGCCGCCACGGCCTTGACCCAGACCTGCCCCCAGACTCCGTCGACCTGCACGTGGGCGAAGCGGCGCACCTGCCCCGGCACCAGGCCCAGGTCGGCCACGGCCTGCCGCCGGCCGTCGGCGTGGGTCAGGCAGTGGTGCTTGGGCAGGCGCATGACAAAATTAAGCCCATTGTCTTTGAGCCACTTGAACCACGCATGGCCGACAAATTCCCGGTCGCCCACGACCAGGCCGATGCGGTCTTTGCCCAGCAAGGCCAGGCACTTTTCGAGCACCGCGATGCGGTCGGCGGCGTTGGAGTTGCCGCTGCGGTTGTCGAGCAGGTGCCAATAAAGGGGCACGTGGACCTCGCCCGTGCCGACGGTGACGAGCAGGATGTTCACTTGGCACTGGCCGAAGTCCCACTCCGTGCGGTCGAGGCATAAGCGCAGCTTGCCCTGCGCAGGCAACAAACTCAGTAAAATCCTGGCCACCAGTACGTAATTGAGGTCTACTTCGCGGAAAAAGTCCTGAATGCGCGTTTCGTTCGAGGCGGGCTTGGCCGCGTCATTGAGGTGCTGGGCCACCTCGCCGAATTGCACGTTGCGGCTCTTTATCAGGCCAAGAATAAACTGGCCCACAAACTTTTGGCGGGACAAGTGGCCCACAAACGGGGCCTGCTGCAAAAGCGTCGTAATTTTAGCGGCGAAGTGTTGCTTCACGGGGCAGAACGGGTTTTGGTGGTGTCGTAACCCCAAAGGTCGGGCTGCCCCGTTTTTGTACCTGAAAAATAGTAGGGTAGAGTTGTTTAGAAAGTCACAAAAGGTACTCAACCGGTCATGCAGCGCGCAGCATCTTGCTCGCATCGTTGAACGGGCCTGACGATGCGAGCAAGATGCTGCGCGCTGCATGACCGTTCGGGGACTTTCTAAACAGCTTCGCTGTCACCACCGATAGTATCCCAAAAGTATTTGCACGCTTCAGATTCGCTAGTAAAGATTTTCAAATTAGATTTCTGGCCCCTTTCGCTATAGTAAACCTCCCATCCACGAGTTGTTTTGCCAATAGTGTAGGTTTCGTTAGGTAAGCCACCATTTAGGTACCAGCCGCGAAACCTTCCTGCTATCAGTGCTTCTTCTAACGTTTTTAAATCCATTTATCGATAAGACAGTTGAAGTAGTCGGGTTCTTTACGCCTCTTTAATCCGAGGGTCAAACTCAAAGTCCTCCCAGCCCACGATATTCACCTGCCCAAAATCCGGGTGCTGGGTATTGAGCACGTAGTTGTGCTCGTGAGCGATGATGGAGGACGGCACCCGCAGCACGGCCGCCTTCTGGCGCTGGTACCAGGCTGCTCCCAAGGGCTGGCAGCGGGCGTAATGGCGCGGCAGCTGCCACTCGGTCGGCATCTGGTCCAGCGTCAGTTCTTCGACGGCTAACGTATCCGGCACCTCAATGCGGATGACTTTGAAGAGGCTGTTGAGGCCCTCGCCGCTGCGGTGCACCACGTTTTCGAGGCAGGCCAGGGCGCGGCTGCCGGCGGCGTAGATGACCAGCTGGCCGCGCAGGTTCCAGCGGCCGGGGTTGCCGGAAGCGACGAGCTCGCCGGCGTATTTGGCCAGGCAGATGCGGTAGATTTCCACTGGGATAAGTTAATCGAACGTCGTGCTTCGCGGGGCGCAGCATGACGTTCTGTTAGGCAAAATCCCCGTAAGCGATGCGGGCGACTTCGGCGGCCACTAGGTCGATACCGCCGCTCGTTTCGAGCAGGGCCAGCGGCGGCTGGTTGTCGAGGCCGTAGGCGGGCTTATCGAGCCAGCGGCGGAAGGCCGGCAGCGCACCAAAGGACTCTTCTCCCTGACGGGCCAGGGCCAGTAGTTTCAGGATTTGCTCGCTGGCGGCGGGGCCAAGGCGCTTTTTGCCCTCGCGGTAAGCGCGCAAGGTTTTGGTGGTGGTATGCAGGAGAGCAGCCAGCTCATCGGCGCTCAGCTTTAACAGCGAGGCCACGTCGAAAGCCGTTTTGGCCGGCACGCCGGTGCGGGCTTCCATCACGAGGGCGAAGGAATCGGCCACGGTGGCTTGCAGGCTCCGCAGGGCAGGCGAATAAATGGCGACGGGAGGAGTGGCAAAGGCAGCCATATGTATTGGGAATTAGTTCTTTCCTCAAATGTGGGAAATATTTCTTTATTAACGGGAAATATTTCCCATTAGTTTCCGACGGGGCAAGCCATTCTGCGCGAAAGCCCAGCTCAATATGCCCCAGTCATCAAGCTCTTGCCGATTTGATATCCATCCCGCTCTCACCTGCTATCAATGTGCCTGACAGACCTCGAAGTTCGCAACAGCCATTCATATGCGCCCACCACGCCGGCCGGGTATTTCTGGTTAGCTACAGCTTCATGATGCGGCGGCGGTACACTTTTTCGCCCAGACTGACGCGCAGCACATAGATACCGCTATGCACAGCGCGCAGGTCCAGCCCCGTGCCGGTGGCTTCGGCCACGCGGTTGCCTTGCAGCGAGAATAGCTCCAGGTGGGCAGTACCCTTGCCGCCCGAGGCCAGCACCCGCAGATAGCCGCTGGTGGGGTTGGGGTAGGCCGTCAGTTCAGGTTCGGGCAGAACGGGCGGTGCCGGGGTGGTAAAGCTCGATTCGGCGCTGTAATAGTAGGTGCCGTTGTGAAGGAACCGGATGCGCATACGGTAGGCTGTGGCGGGCAGCAGGCCACTGGGCACGCGGGCGCGCAGCGAGTCGCTGCCGTACCACAGGGCGGGGTAGGCCAAGGCCACTTGGCTGAAGCCGGGTACATTGGCCGGGCCAAACTCGAAGCGGGCACTATCAACAATACAGTTAGTGCTTGTGAGCGTGCCCGCCAGCACGGCGCTGCTGTCGGTGAGGGCCACCGGCGGCAGGGCTTCGGCCCGAAACGGCAGCGGACTGACAGCCAGTGAGCGCCGCACCAGCATGCCGTTGCCCCCGCCCAGCACCAGCGACTGCCCACCGTGGGTGTACCCCATCGCCTGCGAGCCCAGGTTACGCTCCCAAATCCAGGTACGGCCGCCATCGGCAGTGCGGAAAACAGAACCGGCATCGTCCTGCACGCAGCCATTGTCGCGGTCGACGAAGTGTAGGCGCAGGGTGTGGCCGGTTGAATACCCTCGCGAGCGGTTGATTTCGAGGGGCGTCCAGGTAGCGCCGCCGTCCGTGGTCTTGTACACCACGGCGTATTCATCGAGCACATACCCAACCTGCTGGTCGAGGAATTGCACGTCGCTCGGAGTGCCATATTGGTTAAGCCGAACGGGCTGCCAGGTCAGGCCACTATCGGAGGTTTTGAACAGGTCGCCGAAGGTGGTAGCAAAGCCGGTGGTGGCCGACACAAAGTTGAGCTTGCGAATGCCATGCGTATAGGTTCCGTTGAGCAGCTGCCACGTCTGGCCGCCATCGGTAGTGCGGGCAATAACGTACCCATTGCCATCGAGCCCGCCCGCGTAGCCTACTTGGGCGTTCACCATGCTCAGGGTTGAGACGACAGTAGTGCCGTAGTAGCGGGCTGGAACTGTGATGGTGGTCCAGGTTTGGCCGCCATCAACTGAGCGGGCGATGTTGCCATTCACCGCCAGCAACGTATTGGCGTCGAGGCAGGCCAGTTGGGTTCCCGCCATTTGGGAGCGCAGCGCCCAGTTATCGCCGCTGTCGGTGGTGCGCAGCAGGCCGCTGGTGCTCAGGGCATAGCCCAATGCCCCATTGCCCGGAAACGCGACTGCCTGAATATTGCCCATAAGCGGGCCAAGCGGCTGCCAGCTCTGGCCGCCATCGGTGGTGCGCATGATGGGGCCTTTGTTGCCCCGGCCGGTCACATAGCCCGTACTGGCCGAGGTGAAGCGGACGCTGCTCCAGTAGTTGCCGTTGATGAAGCCGGAGTTTGCAGCCGGACCGATAGCAGTCCAGGTCAGCCCTGCATTGGTGGTGGAGTAGATGGTTCCATAATCGCCCACCGCAAAGCCGGCCGTGGCCGACAGAAAGTGCATGTCGGCAATATCCTGCATACTATTCGATACCAGCGTCCAGGTCTGGCCGCCATCGGCGGTTCGCCACAGGTCGCTGTGCTCACGGTGCGCAAACCCCACCCGTGGCGAGATGAAGTGCAGCATGGTGATTTCGGAGGGAAAATAACTGACCTCCGACAGCTTGATCCAGGTGGCGCCGCCGTCGGTGGTTTTGTACACCTTCCCTCCCCACGAACCTAAAAACCCCACTTTCCCCGACACGAAAAAGCTGCTCAGCACCTGAACGCCGCTGCTTGATTCCTGCCAATGGCGGCCGCCATCAACGGAGCGACGCACGAGGCCGTTGTTCGTCAGCGCCACCACCGTATCAGCACTGATGGCGTGAAGCCGGGTGTAGTAGTTCTGTAACAAGGGCTGGCTATAGCCGCCATACTGCGGGGCCGTTTGCGGCGCGCCAGACACCCGCGCCCAGCTAGTGCCGCCGTCGGTGCTGCGCCACAGCACGCCGGGATGCGTGAGCAAATAGCCGATTCCATCCGGCGAAAAGTCCAGGTCAGCGGCATCGGGGTAGCGCTTCACTTCCTGCCAGGTGGCCCCGGCATCATCGGTGCGCAGCAGCGAACCAATTCCCTGGAGCACGAAGCCCCGGTTGGCGCTCACAAAGCGCACCACTTTCCCTGGATAAGTATTGGGCTTAGGGTTAAGCCATTGCCACTGGGCCGCAGCAGGCTGGAGGAATAAAAGCCAAAGAAAACCGGCGAGTAGAGTTGTTTTCATGGTGGGAATTTAACCTCAAATGTCCTTTCCACCATCATCCCCGGCCCATTGCGCCGCTGCTACAGCAAATCCCCTATCTCGCGCACGCCCACCGGCCGCGCTACCGTGAAGCCTTCGCCGAACTCGACGCCAATGATATGGCCAAATTCCCGCGCCCGCGCCTCCATAAACCGGCCAAAAGCCTGGCTGGAAAGGTAAGTTTGCGGGGCATCTAAATCCGGGTTGAAAAACTGGGTTTTGAAGGCTTGAATGGCCTCCCACTTCTTCTCCCAATAGGGCGTGATATCGACCACGAATGCGGGCGTCAGCTGACGGTCCTGGATGTAGTGATACACGTTTTTAGGCCGCCAGGCTTCCTGCGGCTGGCCATCATCACCGATGGTTTCAATCATGCGTAAACCGGCCAGAAAGCAGGCCTCCACGGCTAGTTGCGCAGCGCGGCCGTGGTCGGGATGCCGGTCAACAATGGCATTACAGAGCACTACCTCAGGCTGGTAGCGCCGGATGACGGCGATAAGCGGCAGCTGGTGCTCCCGGTCGTTGCGGAAGAAGCCATCGGCCATGCCCAGGTTTTCGCGGATGTCAATGCCCAGAATTTTATTGGAAGCAGCGGCTTCAGCCGCCCGAATGGCGGGCGTGCCGCGCGTGCCCAGCTCGCCCCGCGTGAAGTCGACAATGCCCACTTTCTTGCCGGCCGCCATGCTGGCCAGCAGCGTGCCAGTGCAGGACATTTCCACATCATCGGGATGCGCGCCGAGGGCTAAGACATCTAGTTTCATTACTGATTTACGCTAATTAAATTGATGCCGCTGATTACAGCATACGAATTGAAACGACCTCCTTCTATCCCCACAATTAGCTGCATCGCCAAAAGAAATCAGCAAAGTCACAGTTAGCCCACAAAACCCGCTATCTACTTGACCCGCAGCTTTTTGCCGAGCTGCAACGTTTTCAATCCCGGGTTCAGCTTTTTCAGGGTACTGACACGTACTCCGTACCGCTCAGCCACTTCCGACAGGGTATCGCCGGAGCGCACTTTGTGCGTAACCACCTGCCGGGCGCGCGAGGGCGCACTGCTGTGGCTTCCGCTGTGGCTTCCGCTGTGGCTTCCGCTGCTGCGATGCCCCACGGCCCGGCTGTAGTAGTTAAACAGGGCTGCGGTAATTGTAAAATTGTCCTTCCGTAGCTTGTAGCCGGGAAAGTCATACATCAGCACCGGGTTGATGGGGTTGCCTTGGTAGCGCACCTCAAAGTGCAGGTGCGAGCCCGTGCTGCGCCCTGTGCTGCCGCCGTAGCCAATAAGCTGGCCGGCTTTCACAAAGGTGCCCACCGTTACCAGCGCCTTGCTCAGGTGCCCGTACACGGTTTCGAGGCCGTTGTAGTGACGCACCAGAATGTAGTTGCCGTAGCCGCCGCCGTCCCAGGCCTGAATACGAACCACACCATCGAACACCGTTTTCACCGAGTCGCCGGTTTCCAGGTCCAGATCCATGCCGTAGTGCCAGCGGTAGCCCCGGAAGGCAAAGCCCGAGGTAACGGGCGTAGACAAAAGCGGCATTTTAGCGTAGCGCTGGCGGTTGGGGTCGGTGAGGTGCAGCCTCAGCGAGTCGCGGTAGCTGCGGCCGTCCACGCGGTACGGGTTCACGCGGTGCGTGTCCCAGATAGAATAGTAGCCGGCCACCTTCACCCACGACGAATCAATGAGCACTTCATCCGACATCTCCACGATTTCCTGGCCGCCTTCGTTCAGCGTCGTGGTGTCTTCGCTCACAATGCTGAGCTTTTTGGCCGGGTTGAAATAAATGGATTTCGCGGCGTCCGAATTATCGTCGGGGATTTCCTCAGTTTCGATAACCGTAGTAGTATCCGGCCGCACATAGCGCATGCGGGGCGTTTTGATGCGGAAAAAGTCTGATTTGCCGGTTGTACTGCCGGCTTTGGCCTTGGTGCGCGGAGCCTTTCGCTTCTGCGCCTGGGCCGGGCTCAGCCCCGCCAGCAGGCAAAGGAGCGCCAGCAGGAGCAGCGCCGGGCGCCAAAAAGTTGTTTTCAGGAAAGTCAAAAGCAGGTTTTTTTGCTTGATTACTGAACGTCATGCTCAATATTCTGCACATAAAAGCAGAGAGGAAGCACCTCTACCGCACAAGTAATTCAATCAACAGAATTTACTACTGCGGTAAAGATGCCTCACTGCATCCATCACGACGCCCAAAGAACGAATTTAGTGTATGCCCATGGCGGCCAGGTAGCGCTCGGCATCCAGTGCGGCCATGCAGCCGGTACCGGCGGCCGTCACGGCCTGGCGATAGGTGAAGTCCTGCACATCGCCGCAGGCAAAGATGCCATCCACGTTGGTTTTGCTGGTGCCGGGAATGGTTTTCAGGTAGCCCTGCTCATCGTGGTGCAGGTAGGGCTGGAAAATCTTGGAGTTTGGGTCGTGGCCAATGGCTATGAAGAAGCCGGTGAGCGCAATTTCGCGGGTTTCGTGGGTCAGCACGTTTTTCACGCGTACCCCTTCTACCGCGTGCTCGCCCAGAATCTCATCCGTCACGGTATCGAACAGCACCTCAATCTTGGGGTTGTCGAGCACGCGCTGCTGCATGATTTTTGAGGCTTTCATCTCGCTCTTGCGCACAATCATGGTCACCTTGCTGCACAGGTTGGCCAGGTAAGTAGCTTCTTCAGCGGCGGTATCACCCGCGCCCACAATGGCCACTTCCTGCCCGCGATAAAAGAACCCATCGCACACGGCGCAGGCCGAAACACCCGAGCCATTCAGCCGCGCTTCCGACGGGATGCCCAGCCACTTGGCCGAAGCGCCCGTGGCAATAATCACGGTATCGGCAGTCAACTCCAGGCTTTCGTCAATCGTAATTTTGCGTGGCGTCACCGAGAAGTCCACCGCCGTGGCAATGCCGTAGCGGATATCAGTTCCAAAGCGCGAGGCCTGCTTTTTCAGGTCCTCCATCATTTCCGGACCCATCACGCCATCGGCGTAGCCAGGAAAGTTCTCCACGTCATTCGTGATGGTGAGTTGCCCCCCCGGCTGTAAACCCATATACATAACGGGGGCCATATTGGCACGGGCGGCATAGATGGCGGCGGTGTAGCCGGCTGGGCCGGAGCCGATAATCAGGCATTTGATGTGTTCAGACATTGCATTGTGCGGTAAGTGTTGACTTGCCGTCTGTGAATGTGATTTTCAAAATAGAATTCTTACAGCAAGCCAAAGCGTGCCGCGCATGTTTTACAAAAAACCCCAACCTGACGGTCGGGGTTTTCCATTCTGCAAAACTAATTGATTAGCCCAGATAAGGCTTCAGCGCCTTCGAGCGCGACGTGTGCCGCAACCGACGAATCGCCTTCTCCTTAATCTGACGCACCCGCTCGCGGGTCAGGTTAAATTTCTCGCCGATTTCTTCCAATGTCAAAGCGGCTTCGCCGTTCAAACCGAAGTAGAGCGTAATCACGTCCGCTTCGCGCTTGGTGAGCGTGCTCAGGGCGCGCTGCACCTCCTTGCGGAGCGAGTCGTTCATCAGGGCCATGTCTGGCGAATCCTCGTCCTCGTTTTCGAGCACGTCGAGCAGGCGGTTTTCCTCACCTTGCACAAACGGAGCATCCACCGATACGTGGCGGCCCGAGATTTTCAGGGTATCCACTACTTCCGAAGTAGTCAGCTCCAAAACCTCGGCAATTTCCTCGGGCGAAGGCTCACGCTCGAATTTCTGCTCCAGCTCCGAGAAGGATTTACTGATTTTATTCAGCGAACCCACCCGGTTCAAGGGCAGACGCACGATGCGGCTCTGCTCAGCCAGGGCCTGCAGAATCGACTGGCGAATCCACCAAACGGCGTACGAGATAAATTTAAAGCCCCGGGTTTCGTCAAAGCGCTTGGCGGCTTTGATGAGACCGAGGTTGCCCTCGTTGATGAGGTCACCTAGGCTAAGACCTTGATTCTGATACTGTTTTGCAACCGACACAACAAAACGCAGATTGGCTTTAGTCAATTTTTCCAGTGCTTGCTGGTCCCCGTCGCGGATGCGCTGCGCAAGCGTCACCTCCTCATCGGGCGTGAGCAAATCAACCTTGCCAATCTCCTGGAGGTATTTATCCAGCGACTGGCTTTCGCGGTTGGTAATCTGCTTACTAATTTTTAGCTGTCTCATTGGGGACTAGGTAAGAACGATATCTGATGGGGTTATACGAAAGAAAAAGCCGTTCGGACAGTCCCCTAAGTCAGAGGTAGCCAACAGGCTTCCTCCGACATTAGTTCGGACTATCCGCCTGACTACGCTTGAGCTTCGCCGTTGCTGGCGGCGGCCGTTTCCGGCTTGGGCAGCAACACCTTGCGCGACAAGCGGTACTTGCCAGTTTTCTTATCGATTTCCACCAGTTTCACGTCAATATCCTGCCCCACTTCCAACAAGCCTTCCAGCGTCTGAATCCGCTCGTGCGTCACTTCCGAGATGTGCAGCAGGCCGTCTTTGCCAGGCATAATCTCCACAAAAGCGCCGTAGGGCTGAATGCTGCGCACTTTGCCTTTGTACACCTCGCCCACTTCGGGCTGCGCCGCGATAGCGCGAATCCGATCGATGGCGCCCTGCATATCCTCCTGGTTGGAGGCATAGATGCTTACGTGGCCCTTCTCGTCCTTCTCCTCGATGATAACCGTAGCGTTGGTATCCTTCTGAATCTGCTGAATTACCTTGCCGCCCGGCCCAATGATGGCACCGATGAATTCTTTATCAATCAGCATCTTGTGCGAGCGCGGCGTATGAGCCTTCAGCTCAGCGGCCGGAGCAGCAATGGTCTTGGCCATTTCGGCCAGGATGTGCAGGCGGCCGGCGCGGGCCTGGTGCAGCGCGGCAGTCAGAATCTCATTGCTCAGGCCCTGGATTTTGATGTCCATCTGGCAGGCGCAAATGCCTTTCTCGGTGCCGGTTACTTTGAAGTCCATGTCGCCGAGGTGGTCCTCGTCGCCAAGAATGTCACTCAACACCGCGTATTCGCCGGTTTCCTTATCCTGCACGAGGCCCATGGCGATGCCCGACACGGCACCCGTGATTTTCACGCCCGCGTCCATCAGCGCCAGCGAGCCGGCGCATACCGTGGCCATCGAACTCGAGCCGTTCGACTCCAGGATGTCCGACACGATGCGGATGGTGTAGGGGTTTTCGTCTTCGGGGGGCAGCACCTGCTTCAGCGAGCGCAGAGCCAGGTTGCCGTGGCCGATTTCGCGGCGACCAGCGCCACGGTTCGGCTTCACTTCGCCGGTCGAGAAACCGGGGAAGTTGTAGTGCAGCATAAACTTCGAGTAGCCCTTGGCCAACGGCTGGTCGATGATTTGCTCATCGAGTTTGGTGCCGAGCGTGGCAGTGGTCAGGCTTTGCGTCTCGCCACGGGTGAAAATAGCCGAGCCGTGAGCACCGGGCAGGTAGTTGATTTCCGACCAGATAGGACGAATTTCGGTGAGCTGACGGCCGTCAAGACGAACCCGCTCCTTCACCATCATGTCCCGGATAGCCTTCTTCTCGGCCGAACCATAATAGCGGCTGAACATCTTCATGTTCAGCTCGGCATCTACGGCCAGCAAGTGCTCCAGCACAGCCTTTTTCACCTTGCCAAAGCCTTCCTTGCGGCCGCCTTTGCTGGTGTTGCCGCTGCGAGCCACGTCGTAAGCGCCTTGGTATACGGCGTCCAGAATGGTCTTTTTCAGCTCCTCGTTCTCCTCGTACTTGGGGTACTCACGGGTGGGCGAATCGGCGGTGCGGCCCACGGCCTCGGCCAAGTCCTTCTGCAGCTGGCACTGGGCCTTGATGGCTTCGTGGCCGAAGGCAATGGCCGCCACCATTTCCTCTTCGCTCACTTCCTTCATGGCACCTTCCACCATGGCCACGGAGTCGGCGGTGGCACCTACCATGAGGTCCATGTCGGCGCGGGCCAGGTCGGAGGTTTTGGGGTTAATCTGGAACTGACCGTCGATGCGCGCCACGCGCACTTCGGAAATCGGACCAGCAAACGGAATGTCGGAAATCGACAGCGCAGCCGAGGCGGCCAGGGCGGCCAAAGCATCAGGCTGAACTTCTTTATCGGCCGAGATGAGAGTAATCATCACCTGCACCTCGTAGTGGTAGTCTTTGGGGAACATCGGCCGCAGGATGCGGTCGACGAGGCGGCACACCAGGATTTCGTAGTCACTCAGGCGGCCTTCGCGGCGCTGGAACGAACCGGGAATCTTGCCGGCCGAGCCGAATTTCTCCTGATAATCAACCGACAGCGGCAGAAAATCAACGCCTTCGCGCTGGCTCGGGGCCGAAACCACCGTGGCGAGCAGCATGGTATCGCCGAGGCGAACCACGACGGCACCGTCGGCGAATTTGGCCAGCTTGCCGGTTTCGATGGAGATAACGCGGCCGTCGGGCAGCGCCAGGGTTTTGGTAATGGCGTGGGGATGGGACATCAGCGGGATTTGCTTGGAAAAGCGACAGCGGGCGAGCAGCCAAAAACGAGTACCGCGCACGGCCCTCGTTACTCAGGGTAAACACAACAGTATGCCGATGGTAAAACAGCTTTTCGGGGTGGCCTCGGCACCAAACCAACCCGAACAAAAAAAGAGTAGGGAACCTTCGTTGGAAGGCTCCCTACTCTCAGATTCCGAAATTACTTACGGATGCCCAGCTCCTTGATGATGGCGCGGTAGCGGTTGATTTCGCGGTGCTGCAGGTAGTCCAGCATGCTGCGACGCTTACCTACCAGCTTCAGAAGGCCCAGGCGGGTGCTGTGGTCCTTCTTGTTCACCTTCAGGTGCTCGGTGAGGTGAGTGATGCGGTGGGTGAAGAGCGCAATTTGCGACTCGGCCGAACCGGTATCGGTTTTCACTTTCTGCAGGCTGTTCTTTTCGAAAATGGCCTGTTTTGCTTCGGTATTTAAAATCATCGGCTGATAGGTCTTACCCCGTCTTAGATTTTAGGATGAAAAAAGAAATTTGACTACCCCACACATTGGGGTGCCGCAAAGGTACGAAATTTAAAAACAGGATGAAAGCGAGCCGGCGGAATTTGTAGCATAAGCAAGCTTATGCTACAAATTCTTCCTCGGGCTCCGTGATTTTGCGCAGGGCCGGGATGCCTAGGCGCCGCGGCAGCCGCCGCCAGAAGTCCATCTCCAGCAAGCCGGAGTCGTTGTAGGCCTGGTAGAGGAAGAACAGGCCAGCCGGCAGCAGCACCAGATTCGACATCCACATGCCCACTCCTACCGGCATCACGAACTCGCGGCCGTACTTCTCGCCCATGATGCTGAGCACGTAGTACACGATGAAGAAGAGAATGGAAATGAGAATGGGCACGCCCAAGCCACCTTTCTTGATGATGGAACCCAGCGGCGCCCCAATCAGAAACATGAGCAGTACGGCCACCGACTGCGAGTATTTCCGGTAAACCTCAATCCGGAACAAGGCTGAGTTGCGGGCGTAGTCATTGAGCCGTTCGGAAGTAGAATTGGCGAATGCCTGAAGGTTGCGGGCGCGGTTGCCTGCCTGCTGGAGAATGGAGACGGTAACCGGGGCCAGCTTCGTAGCGGGCACCTGGAGGTTTGCCACCTTCTGGTTGGCCCGCCGTCCGGTGGTATCAAATCGTGCGAAGGTGTAGTACGCATTCATCTGCTGGGGAAGCTGACGCTGCTCAGCATGCATTTTCTTCTGCACCGAATCGGTGGCGGAACGGAGCTGCGTAATATTGAGCATCATTCGGTTTTCCTTGAACAGGTCTTCCTTGGTGCGGCCCAGGCTGAACGAAGCCAGCGAAAAAGTGATGACGTTGTGGTCGAATCCCTGGCGCACGAAGCTAGCCCCGGCGCGGTCGCGGGAATCGGGCTGCTCAATATAGTTGTGGCCGTGAAATAGCTCCAGGTTCAGATAACCGCCGTTGAGCGTGGTGAACATACGGCCGGAATCGGCCAGCATCACCGTGGCGTTGCCCGACTTCTGGGTGTGGTCGTAAATCATGACGCCGTGCAGCCGGTCGCCGTTTTCGCCGGTTTTCTTATCCACCTTGATGGTGTAGCCGGGAATGCCGCTGTAGAACACGCCTTCGCGGATGTCCAGAGCCAGCTTTTGCTGGCGCACGTCCCACAGCAGGCTGTAGGCTTTGAGATTGGCCTTGGGCACAATGGTTTCGTTGAACCAGAACGCGCCGATGGCCAGCCCCGTCGTGAGCAGCAGCACCGGCCGCAGAATGCGCGTGAGCGCAATACCCGACGCCTTGATGGCCGTGAGCTCGTGGTGCTCGCCCAGGTTACCGTAAGTCATCAATGAGGACAGCAGCACGGCCAGCGGCAGCGACACGGGCACGATAAGCACGCTGAAATAGAAGAGCAGCTGCAACAGCACCCCCGTACCCAAATCCTTACCGATGATATCGTCCAGATACTTGAGCAGGGTGTGCGTGAGCAGAATAAACTGCACCACCGCGAAGGTGAGCAGAAACGGGCCGGCAAAGGCCTTCAGAATAAGCTTATCGAGCTTTTTGAGCATGGTGAGCGACGCTTGAGGGCGCAAAAGGTGCGCCAGCGCAGAAACGAAAGTTCAGAGAAAAAAGTACCGCAGTACCGTTGTGAAAGGATTGGGCCGCTTAGCCGCCCACCTGCTCCCGCAGCTTGGCCACGAGGCCTTCCCACATCTCATGCTGCTCGGCGGCATCGTGGCCGGCGGAGTAGTCAACTACCCGCAGGTACACTTCGTCGGTCACCTGCGACGAATCGAGGGTAAACTCCAGGGAATTGGCATCGAGCACCGACTGGCGGTGGTCATCGAGAAATACGAAGCGCACTGCCTTATTCAGGCGCTGGCCTGATATTTCGGCGTAATGATTGTCATTATCCCAGATAAAATTGAGGCGCTGGCCCTCCACGTAGCGCACATCGTCGCAAAACCACTGCGAAAGGCCCGAGGCAGTAGCCAGGTAGGGAAAAAGAATTTTGGGTGATGCGTTGATGGGAAATTCTACCACAAAACGCGTTTTGGTTTGAGTATCAGGCAATGCCATAGGACTAGGACGAAGGAAGCTGAGCGCCGCAATGATAAAACGAGCGGAACACAGAAGAAATACAGTTTTATTTGGCCCAGCACCTTGCTTTGGGGCCTTTTGTAACGTTACCTTTGCACCCACAAAAACCCGGCGGGGTAGCTCAGCTGGTTAGAGCACAGGATTCATAACCCTGAGGTCGGCGGTTCGAGCCCGCCTCCCGCTACGTCGAAAACCGTTTCAGTCTAGTACTGGAGCGGTTTTTTGTTTCCAGTACTTTTAGTCAGTGACTTGCCTGACCAGATACGGAGCGGAAACAACCCGACAAGCTGGCCAGACCAACAAGGGATAAAACAAGAAAACGCTGAACCCAAGGGCCAGCGTTTTCTTGGTGGATAGCGCGCAGGGGCAGTTATTTTGCCTTCTCCACGATGCCTTTGAAGGCTTCGGGGTGGTTGAGGGCCAAATCAGCCAGCACTTTGCGGTTGAGCTCGATGCCAGCCTTTTTCAGGCCGCCCATCAGCTGCGAGTACGACAGACCGTGCTCACGAGCACCGGCGTTGATACGCTGAATCCACAAAGCACGAAATTCGCGCTTCTTTACTTTACGGTCGCGGTAAGCGTAGAGAAGGCCTTTTTCAACGGCGTTCTTGGCTACGGTCCACACGTTTTTGCGACGGCCATAATAGCCTTTCGCCAAACGCATAATTTTCTTGCGGCGGTGGCGCGAGGCCACATGGTTGACACTTCTTGGCATAACCTAGAGAGTTTTTGGCAGCCGGCGACGGATGAAGGTCTTAAGGCCGGAAGCCTGGTTTATGGTAATTGAGTAAATGAATAAGTGCGTAAAGTTTGTTGGGTAAGCGAGTCATAAATTACTCATTTACCCAATTACTCATTTACTACTTAGATATTCAGCATCTGGCGCACGCGGTTCATGTCGGCGCTGCTCACGAGGCCGGTGTGGGTCAGGCCGCGCTTCTGCTTGGTCGTCTTCTTCGTGAGGATGTGTGATTTGAAGGCGTGCTTCCGCTTCACCTTGCCCGTTCCGGTGAGCGCAAAGCGCTTCTTGGCACCGGATTTCGTCTTTACTTTCGGCATTGTAGTAAGTATTGGAGGGTTGGTTGTTGATTGTTGATTGCTGACTGACCAGTGGTCGGGAAGCCATCTTCAACCGGGTAAAATCTATTCGGCGTCGTCGGCAGCGGGTGCTGGTGCCGTTTCGGAGGGCTTTTCGATGGCCTCTGCCTTGGGCTCGGCGGGCTTGGGGGCTTTGGGCTTGGCATCGGAAGCAGCAGCGGGCTTGGCGGCGGGCTTCACTACGGCAGCCGCTTTCGGGGCCAGGTAGAGGAACATGCGCTTGCCTTCAAGCTTGGGCAGCTGCTCCACTTTGGCAAGGTCCTCGAGGGCCTGGGCAAACTTGAGCAACAGGATTTCGCCCCGCTCCTTGAACACGATGCTACGACCAACGAAGTGCACGTAGCTCTTGATTTTCGCGCCTTCGCGCAGAAAGTCCTGAGCATGCTTTACCTTAAAGGCGAAGTCGTGCTCGTCGGTGTTGGGACCGAAGCGGATTTCCTTGAGCACGACCTTGGTCTGCTTGGCTTTCAGCTCGCGGGTCTTCTTCTTCTGCTCGTACTTAAATTTCGAGTAGTCGATGACGCGGCAGACGGGCGGGGTGGCGGTAGGCGAAATCTCAACGAGGTCGAGATTCTGCTCCTGCGCCATTTTCCGGGCCTGGTCTGTTGGATAAACACCCTGTTCGACGTTGTCGCCGACGAGTCGTACCTCGCGGGCCAGGATTTTCTGATTGATTTTGAACGGCTCTTCCACCTGCTGGCGGGGCACGTACCGACGATTCGGAGCTGCTATGGTTTGGTCCTCCTGCTAAAAAAGTGGCGGGGAATGAGAGTCTGCGTGGTTTAGGCCGGGTAAGACCTGGGTATCAAGGGGCAAATATCGTCATTTTTAATGGAAAGGCAAGGGGATTGCCTAATCAATTTGACAGCCTGCGTAATTAAAGAACGTCATGCAGAGCGGAGCGAAGCATCTTTACCGCAATACGTAATCCTGGTTAAAAGAAATGGTATTGCGGTAAAGATGCTTCGCTCCGCTCTGCATGACGTTCCACCTATCCAGATTATAGCCTGATTAGTAGGCTTCTACAATCTGACTTTGCACGCTTTTCACGAAATCCTCAATCGGCATCGAGCCGAGGTCACCTTCGCCATGCTTGCGCACACTGATGATGTTGTCCTGGGCTTCCTTCTCCCCTACCACTAGCAGATAAGGCAGCTTGCTCATCTCGGCATCGCGGATTTTGCGGCCGATGCGCTCGTCGCGGGCATCCACGGTGCCGCGCAGGTCGCGCTGCTCCAGTTGGGCTTTCACCTCGTTGGCGTAGTCGATGTACTTGTCCGAGATGGGCAGCACGATGAACTGCTCGGGGGTGAGCCAGAGCGGGAAGTTGCCGGCGCAGTGCTCGATGAGCACGGCCACGAAACGCTCCAGCGAGCCGAAGGGCGCGCGGTGCAGCATCACGGGGCGCTGCTTGGTGTTGTCGGAGGCCACGTATTCGAGGTCGAAGCGCTCGGGCAGGTTGTAATCGACCTGAATGGTGCCAAGCTGCCAGCGGCGGCCGAGGGCGTCGCGCACCATGAAGTCGAGCTTGGGACCGTAGAAGGCGGCTTCGCCCAATTCGGTGGTGGTGGAAAGGCCTTTTTCGGCGGCAGCCTCAATGATGGCGCTTTCGGCCAGAACCCAGTTTTCATCGGTGCCGATGTACTTGGTTTTGTTCTCAGGGTCGCGCAGGCTGATTTGGGCCGTATAGTCTTCAAAACCGAGGTTTTTGAAGACATAGAGCACCAGGTCAATCACCTTTTTGAACTCCTCCTTCACCTGGTCGGGACGGCAGAAGATGTGGGCGTCGTCCTGCGTGAAACCGCGCACGCGGGTGAGGCCGTGCAGCTCGCCCGACTGCTCGTAGCGGTACACGGTGCCGAATTCGGCGTAGCGCACGGGTAGGTCGCGGTAGCTGCGGGGCTCGGTTTTATATATTTCGCAGTGGTGGGGGCAATTCATCGGCTTGAGGAAGAATTCCTCGCCGGGGTTGGGCGTTTTGATGGGCTGGAACGAGTCGGCACCGTATTTCTCGTAGTGGCCGCTGGTAACGTACAGCTCCTTGGAGCCGATGTGGGGCGTGACGACGGGCTGGTAGCCGGCCTTCACCTGGGCTTTGCGCAGGAACTGTTCGAGGCGCTCGCGCAGGGCGGTGCCTTTGGGCAGCCACAGGGGCAGCCCCGCTCCTACTTTCTCGGAGAAAGCAAACAGCTTCAGCTCTTTGCCCAGCTTGCGATGGTCGCGCCGCTTGGCTTCCTCGAGACGTTCGAGGTACTCGGTGAGGTCCTTGGCCTTGGGGAAAGTGATACCGTAGAGGCGCGTGAGCTGCTTGTTCTTCTCGTCGCCGCGCCAATAGGCACCGGCTACGTTCATGAGCTTGGCCGCCTTGATGGTGCTGGTGTCGGGGATGTGCGGGCCGCGACAGAGGTCGGTGAAGCCGCCCTGCGTGTAGAAGGTAATTTGACCGTCTTCGAGGCCGTCAATCAGCTCCAGCTTGTAGGGGTCCTGCTTGTCGGTGAAGTAGGCAATGGCATCGGCTTTGGAAACGTCCCTGCGCTCGTAGCGGCTTTTCGTTTTGGCCAGCTCGAGCATCTTCTTCTCGATTTCGGGGAAGTCTTCGCTGCTGATGCTGCGGCCGTCGCCGAGGTCGACATCGTAGTAAAAGCCGTTTTCGATGGCCGGGCCGATGGCCAGCTTCACGCCGGGGTACAGCGCTTCGAGGGCCTCGGCCATGAGGTGGGCCGAGGAGTGCCAGTAGGTGGATTTGCCGGCGGTGTCGTTCCAGGTGAGGATGCTAACCTGCGCATTGTCAGGCAGGGGGCGGTGGAGGTCGCGCACGTCACCGTTGACGGTGACGGCGAGGGCATTGCGGGCAAGGCCTTCGGAGATGCTGGCGGCGACGTCGTAGCCGGTAGCGCCGTCGGGCAGCTGGCGCTGGGAGCCGTCGGGGAGGGTGATGTTGAGCATGAGAATGGGGTAAAAGCGGCCGGGAGGGCCAAGCAAGGCGCAAGTTAGCACTTGTGCCGGGAGGGGCGGTATTTTTTTCGGACAAGCGGCGGCTGGGAAATTCCAACGCTTGCCTCTAATCAGTATTCTGGGCTATTGATTCCCCGTTGCTGAATTCAGCGGAGAAACCGGCGCGACGGGCTCGATGCGGGGCCGAGCCATGGGGCGGCGGTAAAAGTAGCGCGGCGCGGTGCGCAGGCTATCGGGCAAAGTGGCCTGCACCATGCCATTCGTCTTCCACACTTTAAACGTCCAGTGCGGGTTGCCGGGATTTTCGGCCACGAGCAGGCGGTACTGGACCAGGGCCTCGGAGAGGCGGCCCTGCGTTTCGAGGGCTTCAGCAAGCAGCGAGCGGGCTTCGGGCAGGCGCGGGTTGCGGCGCAAGGCACGGGTAAGGTGCTTGATGACGGTAACGGGCTGGCGGGCTTTAACGGCGGACAGGCCCAGACGATAATCGGCCCGGTACACGCTGGTATCGAGGGTCAGGGCGCGGCGATAGTACCACAGGGCACTATCCGGACGGCCTTGCAGCTCCAGCTGACGGCCGTAGTCGTAGCGCAACAAACCGGAAGCGGTATCGAGCTTCATCCCGAGGGCGGCGTAGCGGGCCGCATCGGCGGGTATGCGCCAGGCATTAAGCAGAAAGGCCAGCTGGTGCAGGATTTCGGGCTCGCGGGAGTCGCGGGCCAGGGCATCCTGCAGGTACTGCACGGCGGTGCTGGTATCGGCGGTGGCGGCGTAGGCGAGGCCTTTGTAGAAGAGCGCGGCGGGCTGGTCGGGGTCGAGGCGCAGGGTGCGGTCGAGGTTGTCGAGGGCGGCGGGGTAGTTGCGGGCGGCGAGGTGGGTTTCGCCCACAAATAGCGGTAGTTCGGGACCCGAAAAGCCAAGGTCGGCAGCCTGGCGGGCGGCGGCCAGGGCGGCGGGCAGCTGCCCCAGCGCACGGTAGGCTTTGGCCTGAATGAAGTAGAGGTTGCTGTCGGAATCGTCTATTTCCAGAGCGGCGGCTACGTCGGTGAGGGCGGCGGTGGGCTGGCCGGCAGCCAGGCGCAGGGTGGCGCGGCGGGCCAGCAGGGCCGTATTGCGGGGCTCGCGAGCGATGGCCCCGTTGAGCTCATCGGCCTGCACGCGGGGGCCGCTCTGCACTGTTTTCAGGTTCACCAGGGTGTCGGGCTGCTCGGAGGGCGCGGACTGGCAGGCAGCCACGGCCAGGGAGCCCACCAGCGGTAGCCAACGCGAAGAAAACCGTATCGAAACCGAAAAGCGCATGGTCATGTAAATGCAAAGCTAGTTGCTACTGCTTGCGGCTGAGGGTATCGCGGCGCGCCCGGCTGGAATCAGCGGGAGCCAGAATAGCGGGTTTAGGTTTTTTGCCTTCGCGCGCACGGCGTTTCTGGCGGCGCGCATCGGCACGCACCAGCGGGGGCAGCATTTTGCGGCACAGGCGGCTTACCACCAAGTCTTCGCTGGTGAAGGTGGGCAGGCGCTCGGCCTTGCGCAGCAAGGCAATTGCGCGGCGGCGGCGGCCCTGGTAGACGTACATTCGGGCCAAATCGTAGCAAAATTGCAGGTTTTGGGGAGCCAGCTCGCGGGCTTTTTCCAAGTCGGCCATGGCTTCTTTGCTGTCGCCGCCGGGCGGCACCCCACCGAGCACGATTTTACTGTACAGGCGTTCTATTATGTTGTAGTGCGCCACGCGGTACTGCCAGCGGCCGCGCAGCTGCCAGGCTTCGGGCAGGTCGGGCCGGCGCTCGGTGGCCAGATATACGTGCGAGCGCAGGTCGCTGAAGGCTCTGAGACGAGCACCGGCGCGGTACAGCGTGGCTTGGTTGAACAGGGCCAGGGCCACGGCGTAGTTGCTCTCGCCGCCTTCGGGCCGGAGCAGAAGGGCGCGGTCGGCGTACTGCCGGCCGAGGTCGAAATAAGCCGATTTGCGGGTTTCATCGGAGTAACGGGCACCGATTTCTACGCTCAGCACGGCGGCCTGCCACAGGGCCAGGTAGTGGGTAGGTACCCCTTTCAGAATTTCCTGGTACACGGCCAGGGCTTCGGAATCCTTGAAGCTATTGGCGAGCGCAGCGGCCTGGAATAGCTTGACGCGCACAGCCGGCGGGTCGGCGGGTGGGGCAGTTGCCAGCACGGGGAGGACAATGGGTTTAGTGGGGAGCGGCCGAATTTGGCCAGCCGCCGGCAGCAACGCCAGGATGCAGAACAGCAAGGCGCGACCCAACCCGCCATACCCCCACCGGGCTACCAATAGCAAGCACGACCACCACCGAAACAACACAAGCATAAACGCAAATAAATAGCGCAAAAGGATTGCTGAGCACCAGAATCAGTCGCTTAAAATTCAACGGCCAGCCGCCCGGCATCACTTCACTACCCGGCGGCTGGTTTTAAAACAGCCCCAGCTGTGCCTTGGGCCGCTTCAGCAGCTCCTGGGCGCGGGCCACTTCCTCGGCGGTTACGTCGACGGGGCCGGCAGGCTCGGGTTGGGCTTCGGCCCCGGCGGGATTTTCGCCGGGCCGGGGGGCAGCGGCGCGCTTTTTCACTTCGCGGCGTTGCGGCTCGGGGCCTTCGTCGGTGAGCAGCGCGAGGGCGTGGATTTTGTAGTAGTTGAGCTTGTTGCCCATCGCCTTCCAGCCTTTTACGTCGATAAAGTCGTGCAGGGCAATGTTTTCGGTTTCCTTTTCGGCTTTCTTGTCCTTCTGAATTTTGACTTCCACCAGCGGCTCGGGGTTGGCCGTCACGGCCAGCATTTTCGAGCCTTTGGCTTCGGAAATAAACAGAAAGCGCTTGGCCAGCGTACTAGTTTCAATCCTGAACCGCTTGACGTAGTGCACTTTGCTTTCCCCATCGAGGTACACCGTCGAGAGCACCGTGTCGGATTCTAGTTTGCGCAGCAGCACCATGTTGGGCACATCGAAATGAATGGCGGGGTCGGGCGCGGTCAGCTCGTAGCTGCCGTCCTTGTGCACTACCAGCAGGGCATTTTCGGTGTCGAAGGTGCCCAGGTAGCGGCCGTGGCCGGCGGTGTTGAGGCGGCCCACCACGCTGTCGAAGAACATTTCGCGGCCGCCCAACGTGGAGTCGCCCAGGGTTTTCTGGGTGATTTTTTTGATGGGCTGCTTGGTCACGATGTTGCCCATCGAGCCCTTGCCCTTGATGCTGAGCTCGGCAAAATCGAAGTCGAACTGCTTCACCCGCGCCGGGGCTTTGTCGGAAAGCAGGATGTTGACAATCTCGGATTCCGAGTTGGGGTTGGCCGTGAGGTAGAGGGTTTTGGTGCCCTTGGTGCCCTTGGTCAGGTCGTAGGTTTTGTCGCGGGTGATGCCCGAAACGAGAAAGCGCTTGGCAAAGCTGATGCCCGACGCGCCGTCGAGGTACACCATGTTATACACCAGCCGGTCATCGTTCTTGTTGTAGACCCCGACGTGCAGGATATCCTTGCCCACGAAGGTCTTATCACCGATTTTGGTTACCATGAACGTGCCGTCGCGCTTGATGGCGATGATATCGTCCAAATCGGAGCAGTCGCACACAAATTCGTCCTTTTTTAGGCCGTAGCCCACGAAACCGTCTACACGGTTCACGTAAAGCTTCTGGTTGGCGATGGCCACTTTCTGAGCCGTTACCACGTCGAAGGTGCGGAGCTGGGTTTTGCGCTCGCGGCCCGCGCCGTACTTTTTCAGCAGGCCCTCGAAGTAGTTGATGGCGTAACGCGTGAGGTTGGCCAGGTGGTCGGCTACTTCGGCCAGCTCGGCTTCCAGCTTTTGCAGGTATTCGTCGGCCTTGAAGGCGTCGAATTTTGAGATGCGCTTGATGCGGATTTCGGTGAGGCGCGTGAGGTCGTCCTCCTCAATCGGACGGCGGAGCACAATGCGGGTGTCCTCCGCTTTGGCCTTCTCCCCTTCTATGCGCACGAATTTCTTCAGGCCCTTATCAATCGTTTCGAGGATTTCGGCCCAGGTTTCGCACTCCTCAATCTTGCGGTAGATGCGGTTTTCGATGAAGATTTTTTCCAGCGAAGCGTTGTGCCAACGCTCCCATAGCTCATCCTGGCGGATTTCGAGCTCGCGCTCCAGCAGGCGCACGGTGGCCTTGGTGCTCTGGCGCAGTACATCTTCCACGCCCACGAAGCGGGGCTTGTCGTCGATGATGACGCAGGTGTTGGGCGAGATGCTGATTTCGCAATCGGTGAAGGCGTACAGCGCGTCCATGGTAAGGTCGGGCGACACGCCAGTAGGCAGCTGCACCTGAATCTCCACGTTGGCCGCCGTGTTGTCGACCACCTTCTTAATCTTGATTTTATTGGCTTCCGAGGCCTTCACGATGCTCTCCATCAGCGCCGTGGTGGTGGAGCCGTAGGGAATGTCGCGGATGATGAGCAGAGTTTTATCGACCTTCTCGATGGTGGCGCGCAGCCGGATTTTGGCCCCGCGCATACCCGAGTTGTAATTGGTCACGTCGCACAGGCCGCCGGTCGAGAAGTCCGGGAACAGCTGCACCTCGCGACCCCGCAGCACGTCGATGCTGGCCTTGCACAGCTCGCGGAAGTTGTGGGGCATAATCTTGGTGCTCAGGCCCACAGCAATGCCCTCCACGCCCTGCGCGAGCAGCAGCGGGAACTTCACGGGCAGCGTGATGGGCTCGCGCTTGCGGCCGTCGTAGCTGAGCTGCCACTCGGTGGTATCCGGGTTGAACACCACGTCGATGGCAAACTTCGAGAGCCGGGCCTCAATGTAGCGGGCGGCGGCGGCACCGTCGCCGGTACGCACGTCGCCCCAGTTGCCCTGGGTTTCGATGAGCAGGTCTTTCTGGCCCAGGTTCACGATGGCATCGCCGATGCTGGCGTCGCCATGCGGGTGGTACTGCATGGTCTGCCCGATGACGTTGGCCACTTTGTTGAAGCGGCCGTCGTCCATCTCCTTCATGGCGTGCAGGATGCGGCGCTGCACGGGCTTGAGGCCGTCCTCGATGGCGGGCACGGCCCGCTCCAGAATTACGTAGGAGGCGTAGTCCAGAAACCAGTTCTGGTACATGCCGCGCACGGTGGCCACGTCGTGAATGGTTTCGCCCGGGGCGAATTTAGGCTCCTCCTCGGTTTGCTCCTCTGTGGGGATGGCTACGGCGGCAGTTGGCTCTGGCACGAGGCCGCCGAATAAATCGGCGGGCGCGGACGGCGCATCGTCGGCAGTGGTGCCCCCGGCAGCATCCTGCGCGGCGAAGCTGGTGGGCTCTTCGGCATCGGCATCGGCGGCCGGCGAAAAAGCCGACAGGTCAAAATTCACCGAGTCGCCGGGTTGTAAAAAATCCTGGTCGGGAGCGTCGGAGTTGGGAGTATCGAGAGAAGCCACGGGGGGAAGCGAATGAGGTCGGCGTACTGCCGTCAAAAATACCGGAATCAGCGCGGAGCGCAATAAATTACAATTCCGGCCAGAGCCGAAAAGTTCCCAAGATTCTTAGCGAACCAGGGCCACCAGGGATACGCCCCATCGAATAGCAACGCACCCAAAAAGCCAAATTTCGGCTTTTTATCGCCGGAAAGCAAACTAAATAAACTAGCCAACGGCTGTCTTTTCCCCAGGTTGGTGGGCGCCTGCATCAGGGCCGGCTAACACAAAAAGAAAAAAGCCCGAACCAAGGGCTCGGGCTTTTCCGTGGAATGTGTCGACTAGTCTACCCCTAGCCGACAAGGCAAACGTACACACAAAATAATTATTCCCAAACATCAAGTACTCATTCAGGGAAATTTTACTGAGCTAATAGTTGTGCTTATCGAGCGTTTTTCCAGAAATGGGACAGCTAGCGCATTTGGTGTTCAGGCCAAATCAGCTTCGGCAACCTCGGCCACGGGCAGCACATCGGACGTTATCAGGTCTTTTTCTAGGCGCAGGTTTTCGATGATGAATTCCTGGCGGGCGGGCGTGTTCTTGCCCATGTAGTAGGTGAGCACCTGCTGAATGCTGCGGTCGGACTGCAAAATGACGGGCTCCAGCTTGATGTTTTCGCCGATGAACCTGCCAAACTCGTCCGGCGAAATCTCGCCCAGGCCCTTAAAACGGGTGATTTCGGGGTTTTTGCCCAGCTTGCGCATGGCGGCCTGCTTCTCGCTTTCGTTGTAGCAATAGATGGTTTCCTTCTTGTTGCGGACGCGGAAAAGCGGCGTTTCGAGGATGAAAACGTGGCCGTTGCGCACCAAATCGGGGAAGAACTGCAGGAAGAACGTGAGCAGCAGCAGGCGAATGTGCATGCCATCGACGTCGGCATCGGTGGCCACCACCACGCGGTTGTAGCGCAGGTGCTCAATGCCTTCTTCGATGTTGAGCGCGTGCTGGAGCAGGTTCAGCTCCTCGTTCTCGTACACGATTTTCTTTTTCAGCCCGAAGCAGTTCAACGGCTTACCACGCAGGCTGAATACGGCCTCCAGCTCCACGTTGCGGCTCTTGGTGATGCTGCCCGACGCGGAGTCGCCCTCGGTGATAAAGAGCGTGGTCAAAAGCTCTTTTTCGGCCCCATCCTTGGCGTTTTCGCCCAGGTGGAAGCGGCAGTCGCGCAGCTTGCGGTTGTGCAGGTTGGCTTTTTTGGCGCGCTGGTTGGCCAGTTTTTTCACGCCGGCCATGTCCTTGCGCTCCCGCTCGCTCTGCTCGATGCGCTTGCGCAGGGCCTCGGCTACCAACTGATTTTTATGCAGGTAGTTATCGAGGTGCTCCTTAACAAAATCGAGGATGAAGCCGCGCACGGTGGGGCCGTCCTCGCCCATGTTTACACTGCCGAGCTTGGTTTTGGTCTGGGACTCGAACACCGGCTCCTGCACCCGCACCGAAATGGCGGCGATGATGCTGGCCCGGATATCGGCCGCGTCGTAGTCCTTCTTGTAGAACTCGCGCACGGCTTTCACAACGGCCTCGCGGAAGGCGGCTAAGTGCGTGCCGCCCTGCGTGGTATACTGGCCGTTCACGAAGGAATAATACTCCTCACCGTAGTCGTTGCCGTGGGTCATGGCCATCTCAATATCGGGGGCTTTGAGATGAATGATGGGGTAGCGCAGGTGCTCGACGTCGGCCTTGCGGGCCAGCAGGTCGAGCAGGCCGTTTTCGGAGTAATACTTCTGGCCGTTGAAGTTGATGGTAAGGCCCGCGTTCAGGTAAACGTAGTTCCAGATTTGATTTTCGAGGTATTCCGGGATGAAGCGGTAGTTCTTGAAAATCGTGTCATCGGGCTGGAACGTGACGAGCGTACCGTTGCGCTGGCTGGTTTTGGTGGGCTTGGGGTCGCTCACCAGGTTGCCCTGGGCAAACTCGGCGGCCTTGAGGATGCCCTCGCGCACGCTCTGCACCAGGAAGTAGCCGCTGAGGGCGTTCACGGCCTTAGTGCCCACGCCGTTGAGGCCCACCGACTTCTGAAACACCTTGCTGTCGTACTTGCCGCCGGTATTGATTTTGCTCACCACATCGACCACCTTGCCCAGCGGAATGCCCCGACCGTAGTCGCGCACCTGCACCCGGCTGTCGGAAATCTTAATGTCGATGGTGCGGCCGTGGCCCATCACGTATTCATCGATGCAGTTATCAACGACTTCCTTCACCAGCACATAAATGCCGTCGTCGTACGCCGAGCCATCGCCGAGCTTGCCGATGTACATGCCGGGCCGCAGGCGAATGTGCTCGCGCCAGTCCAGCGAGCGAATACTGTCTTCGTTGTAGCCGTGGTCGGCGGCGGCCGGGGCGAGCGGCAATTGTTCGTCGTTCATCTAAAAAAATCCGTAAGGAGGGCAGTTCTGGGGTAAAATAACGCAGAAAACAGCGGCATGGCAAGCCCACTGCTGCCAGTAAGCTTAGCCAGTCCCGCCAAATTATTTAGTTTTCAACAGCACTGCTGCCGTCCCGGTTCACGGGCCGGGGGGCCAGCCGCCCGGTTTTCTGCTTCTCTCCTACTGCTTGTTGCCCAACGAATATGTTTCCCCGCCCCAACCTCATCAACCAGCCGCGCAACCTGCCCACGCCCGCCCAAAACCAGGCACCGGCCGAGGTGAAGCAGTCGCCGGTAATCCATTATACTTTTCTCCTGATTGGGTTGTCGCTGCTGGTGTATGTGCTGCATAAGCTGGATGGCGTGCTGCTGCCCATCCTGTTTGCCGGGCTGCTGGCGGTGCTGCTGCTGCCGCTGGTGCTGCGGCTGGAAAAGTGGAAATTCTCGCGCATCTGGGCCATCATCGCTACGCTGCTGCTGCTGACGGCGGCGCTCACGGGCCTGTTCTATTTGTTTGGCACGCAGCTCATGACGCTGCGCGACGAGCTGCCCAAGCTCCAGGCAAAATCACTGGTGTACTTCGACCAGATTCAGCAATGGGCCAGCGAGAAGTTTGGCTACCACCCCATGAGCAAGGTCGAATTGATTGACTCGTCGATGAAATCGGTGAAGAAATCGGCGGGCGGCTATCTGGGCTCCACGCTTAGCATGACGGCCGCCGTGCTGAGCGTAACCACGCTGATTCCGATTTATATTTTCTGCTTTTTGTATTACCGCGACCACATGCGGCAGTTTATGTTCCGCTTCGTGGCCCCCGACAAGCGCACCACCGTGCTGCATACCATGGACAGCATTCAGACCGTGGTGCAGGCCTATATCCAGGGGCTGCTCACGGTAATTGTGGTGGTATCGGTGCTCAATGCCACCGGGCTGCTGCTGCTGGGGGTGAAATTCGCCATTTTCTTCGCCGTGTTTGCCTCGGTGCTGGCCGTTATTCCCTACATCGGCATCATGGTGGGCTCGGCCATTCCGGCGCTGGTAACGCTGGTCGAAACCGGCTCGCCGGGCAAGGCGGCGGCCGTGGTGGGCGTGTTTATGTTCGTGCAGTTTCTGGAAGGCAACTTCATCACGCCCATGATTACGGGCTCGAAAGTGAGCATTAATCCCATGGCCGCCATCATCGCCCTCATTCTGGGCGGCGAGCTGTGGGGCACGCCGGGCATGATTCTGAGCATTCCGCTGGTAGCGGTGCTCAAAGTGGTGTTCGATGCCAGCAAAGCCACCGAACCCTGGGGCTTTCTGCTCGGCGATGTGACCGATGGCGAGGACACGCAAAACGACACCTCGGACGACAAGCCGGGCTTTTTTGCGAAGGCCTGGCGCATAATAAAGCGGATGTAGTGGTCAGAGGCGCTGTCATCCTGAGCGCGGCGAAAGGCCTGATTACTTATGCACCAACTGTATTATTGCAGACCGTTCTTCGGGAACAAGGTCCTTCGCTGCGCTCAGGATGACAGCGCTGCTACGGCACATGCAACCTTCTACCGGGCTAAACTTGTTAGCTTTCCTTTCTGACCACCTTCCGTGCCGCGCTTTGTACGCCATCATCGACCTTGAAACCACCGGCGGGCAGCCCACCCAGGACCGCATCACCGAAATAGCCATCTACATTCACGACGGGGAGAAGATTGTGGACGAGTACGCTACGCTGCTCAACCCCGGCCGGAGCATTCCGCCGTTCATCACCCAGCTCACGGGCATCACCAACGACATGGTGAGTGACGCGCCCAAGTTCCACGAAGTGGCCCGCAAGGTGGTGGAAATGACCGAAGGCTGCGTGTTCGTGGCCCACAACGTGCGCTTCGACTACTCGTTTCTGAAGAAGGAGTTTGCCGACCTCGGCTACAACTACTCGCGCAAAACGCTGTGCACGGTGCGCCTTTCGCGCAGCCTCATTCCGGGCCAGCCCAGCTACAGCCTGGGCAAGCTGTGCCAGAACATCGGCATCCCGCTCGAAGGGCGGCACCGCGCCGCCGGCGATGCTCACGCCACCGCCCTGCTCTTCGGCAAGCTCCTCAAAATCACCACTGAAACCGAGGACCTCCCCCACGGCACCGACACCAGCCACACCCTGGCCCGCGTAGATGCCCTAGCCCCTTCCGGCCAGGCGGCCAGCACCAAAAAGCCCTCGCCCAAGCGCGTGGCCGCCGTGCAAACGGCCATCCGCGAGGCGCTGATGCCGCCGCTGCTGCCAGCGGCAGTAGTAGCCAGCCTGCCGCAGGCCACGGGCGTGTACTACTTCCACAACGAGGCCGGGGAGGTGATTTACGTGGGTAAGTCCATCAACATCTACAAGCGCATTCAGCAGCACTTTGCTATTGATGTAAAGTCGCGCAAGAGCCTGGAATTCAAGAATTCCATTGCCGACATTACTTGGGAGCTGACCGGCTCGGAGCTGGTAGCGCTGCTGTATGAGTCGCACCTGATTAAGCAGATGAAACCGGCCTACAACCGGGCGCAGCGGCGCTCGGTGTTTCCGGCGGGCATCTACCTGCGCACCAACGAGGAAGGCTACAAGGTGCTGGCCTACGGCCGCGCCGATGCCCGCAACGCCGAAATTCCCATTATCGCGCTCGGCAACCAGTACAAGGCGCAGGGATTTCTGTACCACAAAGTGGCCAAGTACAACCTTTGCCAGAAGCTGTGCGGCCTGTACAAGACGCCGGGCGCGTGCTTCGACTACCAGGTGCACCGCTGCCTGGGAGCCTGCGTGGGCCAGGAACCCCCGGAGAGCTACAACCTGCGCGTGGACGAGGCCATCGACAGCATCAGCTACGAGCACGAATCGTTCGTAGTCATCGGCCCGGGCCGCACGGAGCTGGAAAAGAGCATCGTGCTGGTGGAAAATGGCCGCTACTGCGGCTTCGGCTACGTAGATGAGACGTTCTCGGCGCGCAAGCTGGCCGATTTCCGGGATGTAATTAAAGTGTATACCGATAACAAGGACGTGCAGCAAATTATCCGGCAGCACCTGCGCACCAAGCGCAAGGGTGAGCGGGTGAAGGTGTTTGGGTGAGCTGAGTTGTTACACGGTAGAATAGGCCAGTGTTATACGAAGCTCCGATTTGCATTCGGCCCCACGCTTTGCCCGGCGCTTTAGCGCCGGGATTGAGGCATTTTCTTTTTACGGGGCTTTAGCCCTTGCTGGATTCCGAGCCAGTTACGTCCGGCGCAATTCCCAGCCCTTTAAAAAGAAGCTCGCATTCTTCAGCAAAGCTCATGGATTGATGGTGCGTTTCCTGGCCGGCAATGTATGTCCGTACCCGCGCCAGCCCGGAAGGGCTGACAGAGCCGGCCCAGTATTCTGACTGCCAGCGAAATGGCCCGGATGCGATAAAGCCCTACTGATTTAGCCAATGGCTGGACTCTCCCTTGAGCAATTGAATGACTTTAGCCAGGGTTTGGTCGGGAGCGAGGGCGAAGAGGATGTGGACGTGGTCGGCGAAGCCATTCACATCGGTAAGGCGAATATTCTGGCGGTTAGCCTGCTCGCGCATATGCTGAAACAAGGCAGTGCGAATGGCAGCAGTAAACCAGGGATGACGCTGATGGGTGGCCCAAACCGCATGAATCCAGATAGCGGTGTAAGGCATAGCAGGCGATGGGTAGGGCTAAAGGCCGAGAAAATATTGCTGGCTAACCCGGCGCTAACCCGGCGCTAAAGCGCCGGGCAAAGGATAGAAGCGGCAAAAAAACGAAATCGCCAGAAACCAACAATCAAAAAAACGAGCCGCCGAAACTGGTTCAGCGGCCCGATTCAAATGTAGTGGAGGATTTATTTCTTCCCCGCCAGAATCTCCTCCACCACCAGCGGGTCGAGCAGCGTGGTTATATCGCCGAGGTTGCTGGTTTCACCTTCGGCCACTTTGCGCAGGATGCGGCGCATAATTTTGCCGGAGCGGGTTTTGGGCAGGCCCGATACGATTTGAATCTTATCGGGCTTGGCAATACGGCCGATTTCGGCCACCACGGCTTCGATGATGCTGGCTTCGGTCATTTGCAGGTCGAGGTCGGTGGTGGGGACGCCGTTTTTACAGATGACGTAGGCATAGATGCCCTGGCCTTTCACGTCGTGCGGGTAGCCCACCACGGCGCTTTCCACTACGTAGTCGCTCTGGTTGATGGCGTTTTCGATTTCGGCGGTGCCAAAGCGGTGGCCCGAAACGTTGATGACGTCATCGACGCGGCCGATGATGCGGTAGAGGCCGTTTTCGTCGCGCCGGGCGCCGTCGCCGGTGAAGTAATAGCCCGGATAGGGCGTGAAATACGTTTGGCGGGCACGCTCGTGGTCGCCCCAGGTGGTGCGGATGACGCCCGGCCAACTGCCTTTGATGGCGAGGTAGCCTTCCTGGTCGTTGCCTTCGATTTCGGTGCCGTCCTGGTTCAGGAGCACGGGCTGCACGCCGGGCAGCGGCAGGCCGGCGCGGGCGGGCACCGAGGGCGTGATGCCGGCCATGGCCGAAATCATGATGCCGCCGGTTTCGGTCTGCCACCAGGTGTCCACGATGGGGCAGCGGCCTTTGCCGACGTGCTGGTGGTACCAGTGCCAGGCCTCTTCGTTGATGGGCTCGCCCACCGAGCCGAGGATGCGCAGGCTGCTGAGCGAGTACGACAGCACGTTATCAATCGGCGTGGCCATGAGGCTGCGGATGGCCGTGGGCGCGGTGTAGAAAATGGTAACGTGGTGCTTATCAATCACCTCCCAGAAGCGGCCCGCCGACGGGAACGTGGGTACGCCCTCAAACAGCAGCGTGGTGCTGCCGGCCAGCAGCGGACCATAGAGGCCATAGGTGTGGCCCGTGACCCAGCCGATGTCGGCCGTGCACCAGTACACGTCGTTTTCCTCCACCTGAAACACGTTGCGGAAGGTGTAATCGGCCCAGACCATGTAGCCGGCCTGGCTGTGCACCACACCCTTGGGCTTGCCGGTGCTGCCGCTGGTGTAGAGGATGAAGAGGGGGTCTTCGGCGGCCATTTCCTCGGCGGGGCAGTCCTTGGACACATCCTTCACCTCGTCGTGGTACCACACGTCGCGGCCTTCCTTCAGCTGCACGGGCCAGCCGGTGTGCTCTACCACGATAACGCGGCGCACGCTGGGGCAGAACTCCAGGGCCTCATCGACCATGCTCTTGACAGGAATTTGCTTGGGCCCGCGCTCCAGGGCATCGGCGGTGAGGACGAAGCCCGCCTGGGAATCGTTGATGCGGTCGGCGATGGCGGTGGCTGAGAAACCGGCGAAAATGACGCCGTGCACCGCCCCGATGCGGGCGCAGGCCAGCACGGCAATGGCCAGGCTCGGAATCATGGGCATGTAGAGCACCACGCGGTCGCCCTTCTGCACGCCGTTTTTCTTCAATACGTTGGCAAACTGGCACACCTGCCCGTGCAGCTCGCGGTAAGTGAGGCGCAGGTGGCGGGTTTTGGGGTCGTTGGGCTCGAAGATGATGGCGAGCTTGTTGGCGCGCTGCTCCAGGTGGCGGTCGAGGCAGTTTTCGGTGAGGTTGAGGGTGGCCCCATCAAACCAACGGCTTTCGCCGGCGGGCGAAAACTCGCCGCTGCGCACGGTATCCCACTTTTTGCGCCAGGTGAAGGGCTCCGCAGCGGCGGCCCAGAAGGCATCGGGGTCGGCCACGGACTGCTGGTAGTCGGCGTGGTATTCCTCGAGGGTACGGATTCGGATTGCAGACATTTTTTTGAGTTAGGAGTTAAGAGTTATGAGTTGCCAAAGGGCAGCAGACTGGGGCTTGCCCTCGGCTTGGCGCGGTGCGCTACGCGGAAGCTTTGGCCTCGAAAGCCGCCCCCAGGCCGCGCCGCTGCAGGTCGGCGCGGATTTCGTCCAGAATCAGGGGGTCGTCAATGGTGGCGGGCAGGGTGAAGTCTTCGCCATCGGCGAGTTGGCGCATGGTTTTGCGGAGAATTTTGCCGGAGCGGGTTTTGGGCAGGCGCTTCACCACCAGCGCGGCGCGGAAGCAGGCCAGCGCCCCGATTTGGGCGCGCACGTTGGCCACCAATTCTTTTTCGAGCTGCTCCTCTCCTATCGTCTGGCCGTCTTTCAGCACTACCAGGCCCACGGGCACCTGGCCACGCAGCTGGTCGGCGATGCCCAATACGGCGCATTCGGCCACGGCCGGATGGGCGGCCAGGATTTCCTCAATCTCGCCGGTGCTGAGGCGGTGGCCGGCCACGTTGATAACGTCATCGACGCGGCCCATGATGTAGGTGTAGCCATCATCGTCGCGGTAGCCACCGTCGCCGCTGAGGTAGTAGCCGGGGTAGGCACTGAGGTAGGCTTCGCGGAAGCGGGCATCGTCGTTCCAGAGCGTGGGGAAGCAGCCGGGGGGCAGCGGCAGCTTCACGGCCACCAGGCCGGTGGTGCCGGCGGGCACGGACTGGCCGGCCTCATCCAGAATATGCACATCATAGCCGGGCACGGGGTGGCCGGCGCTACCGGCGCGGGGGGCGGGCATTTCTTCCAGCCCGGCCAGGGTGGCCAGCATGGGCCAGCCACTTTCGGTTTGCCACCAATGGTCGACTACCGGCACGCCCAGCAGGTGGCTGGCCCAGGCGTAGGTGGCGGGGTCGCAGCGCTCGCCGGCCAGGAACAGGTGGCGCAGGCTGCTCAGGTCGTACTTTTTGGCCAGCAGCCCCTCCGGGTCTTCCTTCTTGATGGCCCGGATGGCGGTGGGCGCCGTGAACATCGCGTTGACGCGGTATTGCGCTACGATGCGCCAGAAGGTGCCGGCATCGGGCGTGCGTACGGGCTTGCCTTCGAAGAGCACGGTGGTACAGCCCCGCAGCAGCGGCCCGTACACGATGTAGGAATGCCCCACGGCCCAGCCAATATCAGAAGCGGAGAAGATGACCTCGCCGGGCGCGAGGTCATACACGGTTTTCATACTGAAGAACAGGGCCACGGCGTGGCCGCCGTGGTCGCGCACCACGCCCTTGGGCCGGCCGGTAGTGCCGCTGGTATACAGGATGTAGAGCGGGTGCGTGGCGGGCACGGACACGGCGGGAACGGGGGCGGCGCGCAGTAATTCCTGGTAGTCGATGTCGCGGCCGGGCTGCATTTCGGCGGTCCCGAAATCGCGCTGACACACCACGACATGGTCTGGCTGGAAGGTGGCTTTGGCCAGGGCTTCCTCCACCAGCGGCTTGTAGGGAATCACGCGGTCGAACTCCATGCCGCCCGAGGCGCAGATGATAACGCGGGGCCGGGCATCATCGATTCGGACTGCCAGCTCGTGCGGCGCGAACCCTCCAAACACCACCGAATGCACGGCCCCAAGGCGGGCGCAGGCCAGCATGGCCACCACGGCCTCAGGCATATTGGGCATGTAGATGAGGACGCGGTCGCCCATTTCCACGCCCAGCGCGCGCAGGCCGCCGGCCAGGCGGGCCGTAAGGTCCAGCAGCTCGGCATAGGTGTAGGTACGCTGGGTATGGGTCACGGGCGAGTCGAAAATCAGGGCCGGCTGGTCGGCGCGGCCCTGCTCCACCTGCCAGTCGAGGCAGAGAAAGCTGGTATTCAACTCGCCGCCTTTGAACCAGCGGTAGAAGCCGTTGGCATCCTGACTGAGAGGCTCGGTGGGCTTTTTATCCCAGTGCAGGTGGGCGGCATGGGCAGTCCAGAACCCGGCCGGGTCGGCCAGACTGGCGGCGTGGGTGGCGGCGTAAGAGCAGGCTGGTTTCATAGCGGGTGGGATTTGGGAGTGGTGGGATGTGGGCCATGATTTAGCTTGGGCGGCGGTGAACGGATTCAGCACGCGAGCACAAGCTAAAGCATGTGCTACGGGAACGTTACGTCGCCACGCCCAGCAGCTCCCGCACTTTCTCCATGAGCTGGCGGGTGCTAAACGGCTTGGGAATGTATAAATCGGCCCCGACTTCATAGCCCTGCTGCACATCGGCCTCGCGGCTTTTGGCCGAGAGGAAAATGACCTTGGTACCGGCGCGGTCGGGTTGCTGGCGCAGCTGGCGGCATACCTGCAGGCCATCAACATCGGGCATCATGATGTCCAGCAGAATGAGGTCGTAGGCGGTCTGGTCGATGGCGGCCAGGGCTTCGGTGCCGTTGCGGGCAATGCCGACCTGGAAGCCATTCTTGCGCATCAGAAATTCGAGCGACATGACAATGTTGGGCTCATCATCGACAATAAGAATGTGGGGCGTTTTCATGGGTGGTGAGGCAGGAAAGAGACCAATAGGCACGGGGTGGGCAAGGGTAGTAAACGGTCATGCTTCGCTACGCTCTGCATGACGTTTCGGGTCGTACTCCGTTTCTTCCGGACTGCTTCCCGCCAGCGGCAGCTCGATGAAGAAGCGGGCCCCCTGCTCCAGGCTGCTTTCGACCCAGATGCGGCCGTGGTGCAGCTCTACGATTTTGCGGGTGATGGCCAGGCCCAGGCCGGTGCCTTCGGGCTTGCGGGTGGTCTGGTGCTGGGCCTGGTAAAACTTGTCGAAGATGAGGTGCTGGGCGGCGGGCGAGATGCCCCGGCCGTTGTCTTCCACGCAAAGCAGGAGCACATCGGCGGTGGGCCAGGCCAGTACCGCGATGCGGCCCTGGCCCTCGGGCCGGCAGGCTTTGATGGCGTTGGAAAGCAGGTTGACGAGGACCTGCATGAGGCGGTCGCGGTCGGCATGGAGGATTAGGTCGGCAGGCACGTCGACATGCAGGGCAATGTGCTTGTCGCGCAGCAGCTGGCCCACGGCGTCGAGGGCTTCGGCCACCAGCTCATTCACCGCTATTGGGGCACGGTCCAGGGTGGCCTGGCCGGATTCGAACTTCTCCAAATCGAGCACCAGGGAAATGAGCCGGGTGAGGCGCTCGGCCTCGCGGCCGATGGTGAGTTGAAAGCGCAGGCGCTCTTCCTCTTCCAAATCGGGGTTGTCGGCCAGGATTTCGGCCAGGGCACGGATGCTGGTGAGCGGCGTGCGCAGCTCGTGCGTCACGGTATAAAGGAATTCGTCCTTGCGGTTGTCGAGGGCCTGAAGCTGGTCGTAGGCGGCGCGCAGCTCGTCGGTGAGGCGCTGGAGCTGGCGGTTGGCTTCGAGTAGTTGCTGGCTTTCCTTGAGAATGCCCACCACGCTGTCGTAGCTAATTTGCTCGGCCCCGGCCACCGAGGCCACCAGCATGCGGGCGCTGGCCGGGCCGAGGCTGCCGGCCAGCAGCTTCTCGGCGTAGGTGAGCAGGCGCGGGTCGGCAGTGGTGAGGTGGTAAAGTGGTGAAGTGGTGAGTTCCTCCGAAGGTGAAGGCGGCATCGCGTCGGGGAAGCGGGTGGCGAAGGTGAGCAGGGCCTGGTTGGTGCGCTTCTTCCCGAGGAAGCCCAGCAATAGGGCGCGCACGTCGGGGAACGGGGTGCGGCCCTGCCAGCCGGCCACTTCCTCGGCCAGGCTGCGGCGCGTGAATACGTCCACAAACACGTCGGCCTGCCGCAGCTCCAGCGCCGTGGGCGGCCAGGCCAGCGAGAGGCCCACGTAGAGGCCGATGTTGAAAAACCAGCTCCAGAACAGCCCGTGCGAGAGGTAATCGAGCCCATCGAGCCCAAAGAGTGAAAACGGCCGCAAGCCGCTGATTCCGCCCAGGCCCTCGGTCAGAATGGACTCGGGCAGCCGCCCCGGCCCTACCAGCATGGGCAGCACCAGCGTGAAAAACCACACCGCAAACCCCGCCAACAGCCCCACCGTGGCCCCGCGCCGCGAGCCGCCCTTCCAGTACAGCCCGCCCAGCACGGCGGGCACAAACTGCGCCACTGCCGCGAACGACACCAGACCGGTATTCACCAGCGGCAGGGTTTTGCCCACCGCGGCGTAGTAGCCGTAGGCCAGCAGCAGCACCAGCACCACGGCCAGGCGGCGGCTTTCGAGGGCCACGCGGCCCAGGTAGGCAAACCAACGCGTCTGGCCTTCGGGCCGGACCGAGGACACACGCACCAGCAGCGGCATGAGCAGGTGGTTGCTCATCATCACGCTCAGGGCAATGGTTTCGACGATAATCATGCTGCTAGCCGCCGACAAGCCCCCCAGGTACGTGAGCAGCGCCAGCCACGAATGGCCCGCCGCCAGCGGCAGGGCCAGCACGTAGGTATCGGCATCGATGCCCGTGTGGCCCAGCTTCAGCATGCCACCAAAGGCCACCGGCAGCACAAACAGGTTGATGATGATGAGGTAGAGCGGAAACAGCCACATGGCCTTGCGCAGGTGGTTTTCATCCACATTCTCCACCACCGCCACCTGAAACTGCCGGGGCAGCAGCAGAATGGCCGACATGCTGAGCACGAGCAGCGTGAACCACTCGGCCCCGCCCGTGCCCGAGCCGCGCAGCGTGAACAGCTGCCGCAGGGCCGGCACGGCCGCCGCCTGGTCGAATACGTCGGTGAATCCGTGAAACAGCCCAAACGTGACGAAAGCCCCCAGCACCAGAAACGCCACCAGCTTGAGCACGCTCTCCACGGCCACGGCCAGCACAATGCCCTCGTGCCGCTCGGTAGCCTCTACCGAACGCACCCCGAACAGGATGGTGAACACCGCCAGCGCGCTCGTGGTGTAGAGAGCCGTGGTATCGGCCGGGCCGCCCACGCCCGCGCCGCTCCCGGTAAGGGTTACGAACGAAGCCGCAATTGCTTTGATTTGCAGGGCGATGTAGGGCACAATGCCCAGCACGCACACCGCCGTAACCAGCGCGCCCAGCGCCGCGTTCTTACCATAGCGGGCCGAAATAAAATCGGCAATAGAGGTGAGCCGCTGCTGCCGGCTCACGCGGATAATCTTGCGCAGCACCAGCCACCACACCGGGGCAAGCAGCGTGGGCCCCAGGTAGATGCCCACAAACTCCAGCCCGTTGTGCGCGGCCCGGCCCACCGAGCCGTAGTACGTCCAGGCCGTGCAGTATACGGCCATGCTCAGGGCGTACACGTAGGGATTGCTCACCAGGCTTTTCCGGGCGGCCGAACGGCGCTCGGCGGCGTAGGCCACACCGAAAAGCAGGACCAGGTAGCCGAAGGAAAAGCCGATGACGAGCAGCTTGGACATGGGTGAAAGAATGGGCTGACTTAATGAATTAGGGTGTTAATCGGCTGTCATCCTGAGCTAACTTCTACGCTTGCGCACCAGCAGGCCGGTCAAGGTCACCAGCGCAATCCAGGTCAGCAGCACGTAGAGATATAGTACCGGCACGCCGCCCACTCGCCCGTCGTGGTCGAACAAGGCCAGCAGCGGGTAATTGAGCAGCACCCCGAACAGCACCGCGATGAACAGCAGGCGCGGCTCCTGACGCGGCGCGGGGCGGTCGGCGGGCACGAGATTGGGCAGAGAGTTATCGGGAGCGTCGGGCATGATAGTGGGGCGGCTTGGGACGGCCAATCTAAGAAAAAGTCCGCCGGGCACGGGGCCCGGCGGACTTTCACCTGGTCGCAGCGCGCGAACAGGTTAAGCGGCGGGCTGCTGCTCGTCAATCAGCTTCACGTTGCGCACGTCCTTCATCAGGGCCATACCAATGATGAAACAGATGAGGGCAATGGTAACCGGGTAAACCAGGCCTAATAGACTGCTATGCTCTTTGGCGAAGGTGCCGGCCGGCTGGGCGGCGGCCCACACACCAATGGCCGTGGCAATGAGCGGCACAAAGCCCCCAAACACGCCGTTGCCAATGTGATACGGTACCGACAGCGAGGTGTAGCGCACGCTGGTAGGGAACAGCTCAACCAGATAAGCCGCAATGGGGCCGTACACCATCGTCACGAACGTGACGAGGAAGAACACCATCGCAATCATGGCCGGGATGTTGGGCGTGAGGGCCTTCATCACGGCGGGCACGGCTTTGCCGGCGGCATCTACCGTGGCGGGCGTGATTTCCGTGAGGGGGCCGGCAAACGCCTTCAGGCCATAAAAAAGCGGAACGGTGAACAGGGCCCCGCAAATCATGCCGGTCATAATAATACGCTTGCGGCCAATGCGGTCAGACAGCGAGCCGAAGTACACGAACAGCGGCGTGCCCAGCAGCATGGCCACCACCATGATGATGCTGGAGTTCACGATGTCGAGCTTAAGAGTGGCATTCATGAACGTGAAGGCCTGAAACTGACTGGTGTAGAAAATTACGCCCTGGCCCATGGTCACACCAAACAACGCAATGAGGACGAGGCGGCGGTTCACCGGGTTCATGAACGAGTCGCGCAGGGGGCTTTTGCTGGTGGTGCCGGTGGCCTTGGCCTTGGCAAACAGCGGCGACTCGTGCAGCTGGCGGCGGATGTAGTACGAAGCAACCAGCAGGAAGCCCGAGAGCAGGAACGGAATGCGCCAGCCCCACTCCTTGAACGCATCCTCACCCAGCAGCTTGCGCGTAATCAGAATAACCGAAATGCTGAGGATGAGGCCGCCAGTGGCCGTTATCTGGATGAAACTAGTGAAATACCCCCGCTTGGCATCGGGTGCATACTCGGCCACGTAGGTCGCAGCACCGCCGTATTCGCCGCCCAGGGCCAGGCCCTGCAACAGGCGCAGCACCACCACAATGGCCGGGGCCGCGAGCCCGATTTTGTCGTAGCTCGGCACTAGGCCGGTGATGAACGTGGCCCCGCCCATAATCAGCAGCGTAACGAGGAAGGTGTACTTGCGACCAATCATGTCGCCGAGCCGGCCAAAGAACATGGCCCCGAACGGCCGCACCACAAAACCGGCCCCAAATACGGCCAGTGCCCCGAGCAGCGTGTCCTCAATCTTGCCCTTCGAGCCAAACAATACCGGCCCGATAATGGCTGCCAATGAGCCAAAAATGTAGAAGTCGTACCACTCGATGACCGTGCCCACCGACGAGGCGGTGATAACCTTCCAGATGACGCTGGTGGAGGTGGTGTTGTTGTCGTGCGCAACTTCATTGTCAGCCATATAGGGCGGGTTTAAACTCTGTTCCATACTGATTAGTCAAGAAAAAGGGTTAGCAAAGCAAGAAGAAGCAATATGCCGGGGCCTACAGGAATACCTGCGTTTGCAGCGTGACTTCGGGCCGGTACTTCACGTCGTTCACGTTGGTGAAATCGGGCCGGGCACGGTAGTTGAGCGTCACTTTAGCGTTGTGGCCGTCGAGGAGCACGTTCACGCCACCGTCGAATACGTTCGTACCCACTTGGTTGCCGCCGGAGTCACGCAGGCCTTCGTAGTTGCTGCGCAGGTAGGCCACGTAGGGCTGCAGGCGCGCCTTAGGCCCGAGGGTATTTTTGGGGAGCAGGAAGCCGCCCTGGAAATAGAATGAGCCTCCCGTACCCGACTGCGGCACGGCATTGCCGCGCAGGGCACTGGTGCCGTAGCCCGGGTTTTCGGCCCCCACAAAGCGCACGTAGTTGGGCCCCATGTTGAAGTTGTAGTACACGCCGTAGAGCGTAATGGCCGTGCGCGAGGTCGTATCGAGTGGCACATCGTAGAAGGCATCCACCCCGAACAGCGTCATGTCGTGCTTGGTGGTGCCAATGGTGCCGAACGGGTCGGCCGTAACGGCCGGCGTCACTGCTACGCTGCTGCTCGTGGAGCGCGAATACATGGCGTCTTTATTGTACAAAAAGCCCGCACCGACGCTAAAAACCCGCTTTGTGCCCAGATAGGAGCCCTGCGTATAGGGCAGCAGGTTGGCCTCGGACTCCAGGAAGTTATAGCTGAAGTAGCCCTGGTACACATGGCTGGTATTCTGCGGATTGTAGGCGGCCACGCCGGTGCCGGTGCTCACGCCCGCCGCGGTGGTGCCCAGCGCCAGCGGGGTGCTGGCCAGGTTGGTCAGGAAAGCGTCGCTCATCGACACGCGGTAGTCAAACTTGCCCACCCGGCCCTTGGCAAAAACGCCCAGCCAGCGGGCAAACTGGTCGGTGTTTTCGATGGTGGGGAAGTTGGTGAGCGGCAAATCCATCGTCAGGATGCTGGTAGTGCTGGCGTTGGTCAGCCGCGAAATGCCGTTGTAGTAGTGCAGACCGGCCCCCAGGCTGAGGTACTTGTTCACCTTGTACTCCGTAACGGCTTCGTGAATGAAGAACTGCGGCTTCTTGCCGTCGGTAGTGGGTGCCACGCCGCCGCTCACCGCATTCTGGTTGTTGATACCTAAGTGGGTATACACTAGAAAGCGCGGGTTGAGCTGGGCCATCACCACCATGCGCGAGCGCCGGATGCCGAAGTCGACCTGGCTTTCCTTAGGCGTGTTGGGGGCACGCAGGGTGCCCGTGTTGTTCTCGGTATAGCGGGCGTACACCTGCGTCCAGAGCAGGATGCGCACGTATTTGGAGCCGTCGGGCGAGAGGTTCATCTTCAGGCCCCCGCCATAGGGAGCTGACTTGGTGGGCGCGGCCGGCGCGGGAGCCGGTGCCGGGGCGGCCGGCGGCGGCGAGGTTGGATTGCCGACGGGTGGCGGCTGCACCTGAGCCGACACCGCTTCGGCGGCCAGCAGCGCAGTAATGGTCAGCGCGTAGCGAGAAAATTGCATGGATTTGTGGGAATAGTTAGAAAAGAGAGCAGCAAAACCAGCGCAGCCTTTTGGAAGTCGCCAATCAGTTTCCCCAAACCTATACATTCCCGGCCCGATGACGCCGCGCGGGCTATAGTTGCGCCCCGCTGCTATAGCTCAGCTCCCCCGGAACCGTTCCCAACGAATCACCATAAACTTGTCGCCCAGCTCCGTTACCATCATACCAGCACCTTTCAGGTTGCCGGGCTGTTGAAAAAACTCTGCCAGCTCCTTGTGATTGAGTATTTTATAGGTCGGGTGGTAGTCGGGCTGGCGCGGGGCTTTCACGCCGTATTTCTTCACCCAGTTCATCACGCTCACGTGACTCACGCCCAGCAAGCGCTCAATCTCGCGGTAGCTCACGCCCTCGATGTAGAGCTGCAACGCCTTGATGACGTAGTAGCTATCTACCTCGCGGCCTACCTTGGCCACCGTATAGTGGTAGCCGCATGCCCGACATTTAAACCGTTGCCGTCCGCTGATAACGCCACTTTTGGTGGCTTCGTCCGAATCACACTTTGGGCAAGCAGGCGTATTCATCAGGCACAATCGTTTGGGGTGAAGGCCAAAGCTACAGCTATTTAGCAAATATATATTAGTTTAGCAAAAATATAGCCCCTTCCGCCCGCTCAACTCCCCGCCAACACCGTTGCCAGCAGCGCATCCACGGCCAGGGCCAGCCGGCGGATATCGAGCCGGGCCAGGGTGTCGGTAGTTTGGTGGTAGCTCTGGTTGCGATAAAAAGCCGTGTCCGTGAGCAACACCGCCGGGTAACCGAACTTCCAGTAGTTGAGGTGGTCGGAAAAGTCGATACCCGGCAGCCAGGCCGGGGCCTTGAAGCGTTTCACGGGCAGCCCGGCCACCTGCCGGTACCGCCGGGCAAAGCGCCGCCCAAAAGGCCCGTTGCCGAATTTCTGGGCCACCGTTACGTAGTTGCCCCGGCTGCCATAAATGAGTTTCAGCGGCCCGATGGGGTACTGCTGCGAGCCCCGGCGGTCGTCGTAGTAGCCCAGCATTTCGAGCGCCACCATGCCGCGCACCGGCACCCCGGCGGCCTTGAGGGCGGCAGCGTGCACGTAGCTACCCATGTGGGCCGTGCGGAAAAACGGCGGCTCCTCCAGCGTGTAAGCTACCAGCTCGATGCGGTACGGCAGATTGGCTTGCTGGCCCAGCAGGCGGGCCAGCTCCAGCAGGGCGGCCACGCCGGTGCCGTTATCGTCGGCCCCCGGCTGCTCGCCGCACACGTCGTAGTGCGCCCCGATTACCAGCCGCGGGCCAGCCGCCGGACCGAAGGTGCCCAGCACGTTGCGGTAGGCACGGCCCTGCACCTGGTAGGGCTGCTCCCCCACTTCGCGCGCGCCGGCCGCCCGCAGCCGGTCTGCCACGTAGGCAGCCACCGAATCGAGCACGGCCGGGTGCGCGTAGTTGCGCGGCTGCGGCGTGGTGGTGAGATACGTGAGGTGCTGGCGCAGCCGGGCGGTGTCGGCGACAGCTACGGAGCGGGGCACCACCACTTGGGCCAGCGCTGACCGCCCCGGCAACAGCAGCAGCAGCAGCAGCAGCAGCAGCAGCAGCGTTGGCAGAATAATTTTCATGCCAGCAAGCTACTTAACGTAAATTACGGAGTGTATACGCAAGCCCCGTTGGGACGACATACCGGCAGAAAAATCTACAAAAAAGACGCCAGAGCCCCACCGGGGTGGCATTAAAGCTGTTTAGGAAGTCCGTTCTGGTTCGTTGCTCCGGTCCGACCGCCTAGGGCGGTCGGACCGGAGCAACACGATATTCTAAACAGCTTCATTTATTGAACGAGTGTCGCCCCGATGGGGCTCAAAAACGACTCACCAAGGGTTCTACTACCGATATGCCGCCCCTACGGGGCTAAGGTCGTTCGCAACTTGGACTACTTCCCGCGCTTCTGATTATTCGTAAAAATTGGCTCCCCTCTCCTTTTCGGAGAGGGGCCGGGGGTGAGGCGCACCGCTGAACGAGGGCACTACGAACCTGATAACCGCAGTAGCTTTGGTCACTCAACCCACCGCCCTACGCTCATGCTCGCGCCCAAGCCCGCTTTCCATTCCCTCACTCCTTCCGACCTCACCCCTGCCCAGTGGCACCCCTTCCTGGTGGGGGCCGTGGCCCCGCGCCCGGTGGCCTTCGCCAGCACCATCGACGCCGAGGGCCGCGTGAACCTGAGCCCCTACAGCTTCTTCAACGTCTTCAGCTCGAACCCGCCCATCCTGGTGTTCTCGCCCGCCAACCGCGTGCGCGACAACAGCCAGAAGCACACCCTGCAAAACGTGCGCGAAGTGCCCGAAGTCGTCATCAACATCTGCGATTACGCCCTGGTGGAGCAGATGTCCTTGTCCAGCACCGAGTATGGCAAGGGCGTGAACGAATTCACCAAAGCCGGCCTCACCGAGCTGGCCTCTGAGCTGGTGCGCCCGCCCCGCGTGGCCGAAGCGCCGGCCGCCTTCGAGTGCGTGGTGGAGCAGATTATTGAACTGGGCCAGAACAACGGAGCCGGCAACCTCATCATCTGCCGGGTGGTGCGGGCCCACTTCCGCCAGGACATTCTGCTAGCCGACGCCACCGGCATCGACCCGTTTAAACTCGACGCCGTGGCCCGCCTCGGTGGCGACTGGTACTGCCGCGCCAGCGGCAGCAGCCTCTTTGAAGTGCCCAAGCCCAACCGCCACATCGGCATCGGCATCGACCAGCTGCCCGAGCACCTGCGCACTTCCGACGTGCTCACCGGCAATGAACTGGGCCGCCTCGCCAACATCGAGCGCGATGCCCTGCCTACGCCTGAACAAGTCGAGGAATTCAAAACCGAGCCCATGGTGGCTTACCTCCTCAACAAGCACCGCGACGATGCCCCGGAGCTGACGCGGCAACTGCTGCAGCTGGGCCGCCAGCTGCTGGCCGAAGGGCGGCTGGTGGAGGCGTGGCAAGCGCTGCTGCTCAAAAGCTGATGATGGCCCCGATTGGGAAGCCATCCGGGAGCTGACTCAAAATTGAGGCCCGGGTGGGCAATACAAAAGGCGACCTTTTCTGTTGCCCTACTCAAAACACTCACCCCCGCCGCATGTCCGACATTTCCATTGCCGAATCCGTAGTCCTACCGCCCATTAAAGAGGTGGCCGCCCGCCTGGGCATTTCCGAGGACGACCTGGAGCCCTATGGCCGCCACAAGGCCAAGCTCCCGCTACACCTGATTGACCCGGGAAAAGTAGCTGCCGCCAAGCTGATTCTCGTCACGGCCATTACTCCCACGCCAGCCGGCGAAGGCAAAACCACGGTATCCATCGGCTTGGGCGACGGGCTGCACAAGCTGGGCAAAAAGGCCGTGGTGGTACTGCGCGAGCCCTCGCTGGGGCCCGTATTCGGAGCCAAAGGCGGGGCTACCGGCGGCGGCCGCTCGCAGGTGAGCCCGATGGTGGACATCAACCTGCACTTCACCGGCGACTTCAATGCCGTGGAAAAGGCCAATAACCTGCTGGCCGCCCTGCTCGATAACGCCATCCAGACGCCCAACCACCCGCTCAACATCGACCCGCGCACCGTGCTCTGGAAACGCTGCCTCGACCTGAACGACCGCAGCCTGCGCCAAATCATCATCGGGCTGGGCGGCAAGGCCAACGGGGTAATGCGCTCCGACGGCTTCAACATCACGGCCGCCTCCGAGGTCATGGCCATCCTGTGCCTGGCCACCAGCCTGCCCGACCTCAAGGCCAAGCTCGGCAACATCCTGGTGGCGTTCAGCTACGATAACAAGCCCATTTACGCCCGCCAGCTGCAGGCCGAGGACGCCATGGCCATTCTGCTGCGCGACGCGCTGAAGCCCAACCTGGTGCAAACCCTGGAGCAAACCCCCGCCCTGGTGCACGGCGGCCCCTTCGCCAACATTGCCCAGGGCACCAACACGGTGCTGGCCACCCGCATGGGCCTCTCGCTGGGCGACTACGTGGTGACGGAAGCCGGTTTCGGAGCCGACCTCGGGGCCGAGAAGTTTCTCAACATCAAGTGCGGCTACGCGGGCCTAGCCCCCGCTGCCGTGGTGCTGGTAGCCACCGTGCGGGCCCTGCGCCACCACGGCGGTGCCCCCGCCGCCGAGCTCAACACCCCCGACCTGGCCCGCTGCGAGCGGGGCTTTGCCAACCTGGCCCGGCACATCGAAAACACCCAGAAGTTCGGCTACCAGCCCGTGGTGGCCATCAACCACTTCGTAACCGACACGCCCGAAGAAGTGGCCCTGGTGCAGCAGCTGTGCCAGGCCCGCGGCGTGGAGGCCGTCCTCAGCACCAGCTGGGCCGACGGCGGCGCCGGCGCCACCGCCCTGGCCGAGGCCGTGCTGGCCAACATCGCCCAAGGCACCAACCACCTGCGCCCCCTCTATGCCTGGGACCAGCCGGTGAAAGCCAAAATCGAAACCATTGCCCGCGAGGTGTACGGCGCGGTCGGGGTCGACTATACGGCCCAGGCCGAAGCCGACCTGCGCCGCATCGACCGCCTGGGCCTGGCCGGGCTGCCCATTTGCATGGCCAAAACCCAAAAGTCGTTTTCCGACAACGAGAAGCTCATCGGCCGGCCCGAAGGCTTCCGCGTTACCGTACGCGAGTGTGAGCTGGCGGCCGGTGCGGGCTTCCTCATCCCCATCCTCGGCACGCTGCTGCGCATGCCGGGCCTGCCGCCCGTGCCCGCGTCCACCGGCATGGAAATAGACGACAGCGGAGTGATTACGGGGTTGTCGTAGGCCCAGCGGTTGCCGGTAGGGCCGCCGGCCTGATTGGCCGGCAGCCCTGCCGTTTCCGTAAACCGGGACATTTCCCCAACCATCGCCATCCCGTCCACCATGCCCAAAACCACCAGACCCCGCGTTATCTGCCACATGATGAGCTCGCTCGACGGGCGTACCATTCTCAGCCGCTGGGGCCAGTCGCCCGATACCAAGGAGTACGAAACCACCGCCGCCACCTTCGGGGCCGATGCCTGGATGTGCGGCCGCGTGACCATGGAAAAGGATTTCACCAAAGCCCTCGCCCCCGACCTGCAACCCGTGAGCCACCCGCTCGACCGCCAGGATTTCGTGGCCGACTACACCGCCGATTCCTTCGCCATTGCCGTGGACGCCCACGGCAAGCTGGGCTGGAAATCCGGCTCCATCGACGACGACCACCTCATCAGCATCCTCAGCGAGCAGGTGAGCGACGAGTACCTGGCCTACCTGCGCAACCAGGGCGTTTCCTACCTCTTCGGCGGCACAAAAGAGCTTGACTTGGCGCTGGTGCTCGACAAGCTGGGCCGCCTCTTTCCCATCAAAACTATCCTGCTGGAAGGCGGCGGCCATATCAACGGCTCAATGCTCAAAGCTGGGCTGATTGACGAACTCAGCCTGCTGCATTTCCCCGTCATTGATGGGGCGGCCACTTCGGCCACCATTTTTGAGCAGGGTGAAAACCCGGGGCCGGCGGCGCAATTGAAATTAATTAGCGTGGAGCAGCGGCCGCATGGGGTTATTTGGCTGCGGTATGAAGTGGCGGCTTAGAATGCCTTAAGATTCAATGTTCAGCGACAGAATAATCTTACCGCCGCTTTCCTTGTAAACCAAAACTTCTGCTAAAACTAAATCGGCAATGTCATGGCCCCAAATGCCGTAGGTTCCATTAGTATGGTTCCTATTATAGGTCGTGGTTCGCTTTTCAGCAGGAATTGTTTTAGTGGTAGCAGTACGCTCTTCCTCCTCGTAAATCTTGTAGTAAGCCCTGCTGATATCTCGTAAAAGCTGCGCTCTGGTGAACCCTATTTTTGATTCTGCATCAAATCGAAATTCCTTTGCCAATGGATAATCAATCACAATTGTGACCTTTTTTTCAGGAATAACTATTTTGTTTGCATCAACAAGTTTTGAGATTTCACTTTCGGGATTTTCGATACTGGCCCAAGGAATCAGGCCATTTGCAAATTCCTTTTTATCGTCAGTTCTAACTTCGAAGGAGATGTTATTAAGTAACTCCCCATAACCATTAGTTTGCCTTTTTGAATAAGCTGTTTCTTTTGCACGTAATGCTGTGCTATAATCCGTCAAACTATCAGCAGAATCTACTGGGGCTTGCTTAGAATCGTCTTTCTTACTTTCCCCACAGCCAAGTAGCGAGATACATAAGCCAAGAAAAATCAGCGAAAAAAGCGCTTTACTATTAGCTTTCATTCCGCAACGAATTAATTGCGCACCGCAATCAACAACCCCAACTCCTTATACCGCAAATTAAATTTCTTCGCAATCATCGCATTCGTCAGCGAGCCTCGGTAGATATACACGCCGCTGCGGAAATGCTCGTTGGTGAACAGCACTTCGTTGATGCCGCCGTGCTGGCTGATTTCCTGGAGGATGGGCGTGAAGATGTTGCTCAGCGCGTTGGTGGCGGTGCGGGGCACGCGGGAGGCGATGTTGGGCACGCAGTAGTGCACCACGTCGTATTTGCGGAAGATGGGGCTGCTGTGGCTGGTCATCTCGCTGGTTTCGAAGCAGCCGCCCTGGTCGATGCTCACGTCGATGATGACGGAGCCGGAGGCCATGCTGGCCACCATTTCCTCGGGCACCATGAAGGGAATGCGGCCGTCTTCCACCGCCAGCGCGCCGATGACCACGTCGGCCCGGCGAATTTGCTGGCTGAGCGCGAACGTGTCCAACGTGCTGGTATATAGCTGCATGCCCAGGTTGTGCTTGAGGCGGCGCAGCTTGTAGAGGTGGTTGTCGAACACCTTCACTTCGGCCCCGAGGCCGGTAGCGGCACGGGCGGCGTACTCGGCCACCGTGCCGGCCCCGAGGATGACCACCTGCGACGGCGGCACGCCCGTGATGCCACCCAGAATAATGCCCTTGCCCTCGTTGGAACGGGCCAGGTATTCGGCCGCAATCAGCATCACCGTCGAGCCTGCGATTTCGCTCATGGCGCGTACCACGGGGCGGGCGCCGCTGGGGTCTTTCATCAGCTCGAAGCCGATGGCGTTGATTTTTTTGCGCGAGAGGGCCGAAATGTATTCCTGCGTCATGGAGCCCATCTGGAGGGCCGAAATCAGGGTTTGGCCGGAGTGCAGCAGCTCAATTTCTTCGAGCGTGGGCGGGGCCACTTTCAGCAGAATATCGGCTTTGAACACCTCCTCGGTGGAGTAGGCAATCTGCGCTCCGGCTTCGGAGTAGTCGTGGTCGGCGTACTTGCTGGGCTCGCCCGCACCGGCTTCCATCACTACCTCGTGGCCGGCCGAAACGAGGTGATGCACGGCTTCGGGCGTGAGGCCGAGGCGGTTTTCCTGGAGCGAGGTTTCGCGCGGCATCCCGATGAAGAGCTTCCGCTTGCGCGTTTCCACGGCCAGCATCGATTCCTGCGTGAAATAGGCACGGCTGGTGGCCAAGGACTCAAAACCGGAGGGTAGCTGCTCGGGCATTACTGAAAATTAAAAATTATAAATCAAGAATTAAAAGTTACCAACAATCAATAATAGCTAAGCGAACTGGAAGCCATTTTTAATTATTAATTTATAATTTTTAATTCAATTTCCCGGGTTTCATCCGGCAATACCAACACGCGCACTTCGAGGTAGGGCACGGGCAAAAGAGCCGCCACGCGGGCTGGCCATTCTACCAAACAAAGATACCCGGAATCGAGGTACTCCGTTGCGCCCATCTGCTCGGCTTCGGCGATGGAGTCAATCCGGTAGAAGTCGAAGTGGTAAATAGGCGTGTCGCGGGCATCGCGGTACTCGTTTACCAGGGAGAATGTGGGGCTGCTGACGTCATCGACGACGCCCAGCGCGCCAGCCAGCGCCCGAATGAGGGTGGTTTTGCCCGCCCCCATCTCGCCCTGAAAGGCCACCACCGGGCAGCCGGCTTCGGCAATGGCCGCCTGCAGGCGGGTAGCGGCGGCGGGCAGGGCCGCCAGCGAAGGAACGGTGAGGATAAGGGGATGCATTGGGCGAAAATACCGCCGTAAAGGCAGAAATGGCTAGCTTTTTTTGGAATATCGCCGGCTCAACTACACCTTTACACTTTGGCGGGGCCGCTAAGCAGTTCATCCCAAAGACTATATCCCTAGCTTTCGCAATGCGGGCCTGGTGCCCGCCGGCAATCGACCGGGAGATTCTGCTTCCCAACTCCTTCCTCAGATTTCTACCCAATCGCTACCCGATGCCCCACTTTTACCCGCGCTGGTCTGGCAGAGGCACAACTGGTTTTTACCCGTTGATGCTCGCCGGAATCAGTTGTTTCGCACCATTAGCCGCCCAGGCCCAGAGCCGCTCCACGCTGAGCGGGACCGTGAGCAGCGCTGCGGGCTCGCCCGTGGAATTTGCCACCGTGACCCTGCACCGCGCCACCGATTCGGTGGCCGTAAAATCGGAGCTCAGCGACGTGCAGGGCCGGTTCCAGCTGGAGGCGGCTACGGGTGGCTCCTACCGGGTTTCGGTGGCGCAGGTGGGCTTTGCCCGGTACTGGAGCCCGGTGTATGCCCTGCCGGTGGCCGGCCTGGCCGTGCCGGTTATCCGCCTGGCAACCAGCAAGGCTACTACCCTGAAGGAAGTGACCGTAACGGCCCGCAAGCCCCTGTTTGAGCACCTGGCCGACCGCACCGTGGTGAACGTAGCCGACAGCCCGCTCACGGCCGGGGCCACCACGCTGGAGGTGCTGACCCGCGCGCCGGGCATGACCATGGCCGGGGATAATATCATGAGCCTGCGCGGCCGGCTGGGCCTGTTGGTGGTCATCGATGGCAAGCGCGTGCCCCTCACCGGCGCGGAGCTGGCCGACTACCTCAGGGCTCTGCCCGCCGAGCAGCTGCAAAGCATTGACCTGATTACCAACCCGCCGGCGCAGTACGACGCCCAGGGCGGCGCGGGCGTGATTGACATCCACCTGAAAAAGGACCAGCGCCTGGGCACCAACGGCAGCGCCAACGCCAGCTACGGGCGGGGGGAGTACGGCAAATTTACGGGGGGCTTCGGACTCAACCACCGGCGCAAACGCCTGAACCTGTACGGCAACTATGCTTACACCGACCGGCACGGGTTTGTGCGGGTCGATTTCAACCGGCAGTTTGGCACTACGGCGCTGCTGCCGGCAGCCAGCAGCGTGCAGGCCAACGAGCAGCTGTCGTGGCTGCGCTCGCACAGCGGGAAAGTTGGGCTGGATTTGACGCTTTCCAAACGCACGCAGCTCGGCGTTTCGGCCACCGCGCTGGCCAGCCAGACCACCAACACGACCACCAATCAGACCCAGCTCTACAACGCGGCCGGCGAGGCGGCCGACCATTATTCTGCGGCGGTAGCGCAGGACATTAACCGACCCAACGGCAGCGCCAACCTGAACCTGCGCCACGCCTTCGCCGACTCGGCCACGGCCGCCGTCCTCACCGCCGACGCCGACTACGCCCGCTACCACACCACCCGCCTGATGGCGCTGAATACGTATTTCGACGCGCCCGCGCTGCCTTCCACCCTGCTCACCGGCGACCAGCGCAACAACCTGAGCATTGGGGCGGCGAAGGTTGATTTCAGCCTGCCCCTGCCCCACCGAGCGCGCCTGGAAACCGGCGCGAAAGTGACCCGGGTAAAAACCGATAACGACGCCGTTTTTTGGTACAATGGCGCATTCAGCCCGGCTCTTTCGAGCAGCTTTCAGTACCGCGAAAATGTGAATGCCGCGTATGTCAGCCTGAAGGGTGCTGCCGCCCAAACCACCTGGCAGGCGGGCCTGCGCGCCGAGCAGACCAATACGCAGGCCGATTTCACGGGCGAAACCAGCCGTGAGCGGCACTACCTCAACCTGTTTCCCAGCGCCACGGTGCAGCGCACGCTCAGCGCCCGGCACGCGCTGGGCCTGGCCGTGGCCCGGCGCATCGACCGGCCCAACTACACGCAGCTGAACCCGTTGCGGACTTACCTCGACGCAACTTCCTATAGCGCCGGCAACCCCGATTTGGTGGCCCAGACCAGCTATTCGGTCGAGCTGACGCACACCTACCGCCAGAAGTTCATCAGCGCCCTGGCCTACGCCCGCACCGACCAACCCATTGTGAACGTGGTGCTGCCCGCCCCCGACGGCGGCCGCCTGGTGGTGAACCGCAACGTGAACCTGAGCACCCTGCACAACTACAGCCTCACCCTCACCGCACCCCTGGAGCTCAGCAAATGGTGGACGCTCTACGCCAACGGCACCTTCTACTACGCGCGCTACGTGGGCTACCTGGCCGGCACTGCCCTCGACCGGGGCCAGCTGGCCTGCACCCTCACTGCCAACAACAGCTTCACGATGCCCAACGGCTGGTCGGCCGACGTGAGCGGGCTCTACGAGTCACGGGAAGTGTATGGTTTTGAGGCCATCCGGCCACGCGGCCAGGTAGCGGCGGGGCTGCAAAAAAGCATCTGGAAAAAACAGGGCACCCTGCGCCTGAACGCGGCCGATATTTTCTACACCACGCCCCTGCACATCACCTCCACCTACGCCAGCTTCACCGAAACCTTTTTTACCCGACAGGACTCGCGGGTGGTTACGGCGGCCCTCACCTACCGTTTAGGCAGCAGCAGCGTGACGGCCGCCCGCAAGCGCGCCGCCGGGGCCGACGAGGAGCTGCGCCGCGCCGCCGGACAGTAGCGCCTGCGGCTGAATAAAAAGAAGAAAGTACGAGCACATCGAGCCGCTATCCAGGTTCTTCATTTTATTAAGCGCAACGTCTTTTACCTTCGTGGGCCGAAGCGGCATTCATTTCTCCGTTTTCCCCTATGCAAGTATCCAAGATGGCAGCCGGCCTTATCGGCTCCGAAATTATTCGAATTGGCAACCAGGTAAGCGAGCAGGTGCGCCAGGGCGCGAACATCTGCAACCTGACCATTGGTGATTTTGACTCCAAAATTTTTCCGATTCCGACCGGTCTCACCGCTGGCATTATCGCGGCCTACCAGGCCGGCATGACCAACTACCCGCCCGCCGCCGGCATGGGCGAGCTGCGCGACAGCGTATCGGCCTTCCTGAAAATCCGCCAGGGCCTGGAGTACGGCCCCAATGACATTCTGATTGCCGGCGGCTCGCGGCCGCTCATCTACGCCACCTACCGTGCTTTGCTGGACGAAGGCGACAAAGCTATTTTCCCGCTGCCCAGCTGGAACAACAACCACTACTGCCACCTTGTAGGAGCCACGCCGGTCGCCGTACCCACGCTGCCCGAAAACGACTTCATGCCCACGGCCGCCGACCTGGCCCCGCACGTGGCCGGTGCCACGCTGCTGGCCCTGTGCTCGCCGCTGAATCCCACCGGCACCTTATTCACCAAGGAAGGCCTGGAAGAGATATGCGACCTGGTGATTGCTGAAAACAAGCGCCGTGGTCCCGACGAAAAGCCGCTCTACATCCTCTACGACCAGATTTACTGGCTCCTCACCTTTGGCGATGCCAAGCACTTCGACCCCGTAAGCCTGCGCCCCGAGCTGCGCGATTACGTCATCTACATCGACGGTACTTCCAAGTGCTTTGCCGCCACTGGCGTACGCGTGGGCTATAGCTTCGGGCCAACCGGCATTATCGAGAAGATGAAGTCCATCCTGGGCCACGTTGGGGCCTGGGCTCCTAAAGCCGAACAGGTGGCCATGGGTAAATTCCTGCCCCAGACCGCCGCCGTTGATGAGTTCCTGACCAGCATTAAAGACCGCCTGCAAAGCTCCCTAACCGCGCTGTTCGAAGGCTTGAAGGAGCTGAAAGCTCAGGGCTACCCCGTCGATGCCGTGGTTCCCGCCGGGGCCATCTACCTCACCGCCAAAATCGACGTGCTGGGCCGCACCGCCCCCGACGGCACCGTGCTCACCACCACCGCCGAGCTCACCTCCTACCTCATCGCCGAGGCCAAGCTGGCGCTAGTGCCGTTCTCGGCCTTTGGCTCGCCGGCCACCGAGCCGTGGTTCCGCGCCTCGGTGGGCGCTGAGACGGTGGATTCGATTACGTCGGCGTTGCCACGTTTGAAGGCGGCGTTGGATAAGTTGAAGTAGCTTATTGCCGGCTAAAAGAGCGGTAGTATGACACGAAATGGTGCGACGAAGCCCGGTGGGCAATTCGTCGCACCATCTGCTTTTGAGCCATTGCCAAAAGGAAGCCCCTTCCCCGCTAAAATCAGGGATATAAAAAGGAGGTACGGTGCCGCTTTGAGATGCCTGCCGCCAAAACCCACGCAGCCCCGCCGGGACGCCTTTCAGGGGCCCTGGCGGGGCTGCGTGGGTTTTGGCGGCTTGTGTTGTTGTTGCTTGGTGCTTGGTGCTGGTTGCTTGGTGCTGGTTGCTTGGTGCTGGTTGCTTGGTGCTGGTTGCTGGTTGCTGGTTGCTGGTTTAATAGGACTTACACAGAAATAGTCGTATGCTCCGGTTCGACCGCCCTAGGCGGTCCAACCGGTTGTCGTGCGGACGAAATCGGGGGTGCTTCGACCGGTCGGACCGCCTAGGGCGGTCGGACCGGAGCGTACGACTACTTCGGCACAACTGCATACAGCAGTTTTCGCGCTACTGTCCGGCCCTGTACACCAGCTTGGAAGCCGCTCTAAAACGCCGTTTTCCGGACAACACAGTTACGTCGCGACAGCTCAATAAACCGGGAATTCAACGACTCCATTTTTCAGATTATCGTCTAACAAATAGAGTGCTGATGGTTTTCAATTTTTTACAATATACTGATTATCAATTACATAATAACTGTTTTATCTTTTGGCACTTCCTTGGCCTTGCCCCGGCCAAACGAACTACCATGCTTAACAAAACCGAAAAAATATTCCTGGTCGACGACGACCCTTATTGCCGCTGTTTGATAGAGCACGCGGTGCGCAGCCACGGCTTTAGTGACGTGCACCTGTTTGAAAGCGGCGGGGCCTGCCTGGATGCGCTCATCGAGGAACCAGACATCATTTTTCTGGACCAGAGCATGGGCAGCGTGTCAGGCACCGACGCCCTGCGGGCCATTAAGCGCTTCAACCCTGACACCTATGTGGTGCTCGTGAGTGGGCAGCGCCACGTGCAGGTAGCCGTGGACTCGCTCAAGCTCGGGGCGTTCGACTACGTGGTGAAGGACGACCATCTCACCACCCGGCTCATCACGGTACTCGACAAAATTGGCGCGGTGAGCCAGCTGCTGGCCCAGCGCCAGGCGCCCCAGCCCTCGCGGCTCAAGGCCTTTTTCTCTTCCTTTTCCAAGCCGGCACCCGTGGTGGGTGCGCCTTCCCTTTCCAATGCCCCTCATGATTCAACTAGTACACCTTCGCGGCCCACTGGGTCTGAGTCTCTTGCTCGTACTTGGCTTGCTGAGCAGCTGCACCCAAAACCTGTTCACTACTAAAAAGGCGCTGCCGGCACCCAGCACCCTCGACGTGGGCCCGGCCTACCAGTACCACCTGCGCAGGGACGATAAAGTCAGCCTCAGCGTGTGGGACCACGAGGAGCTGAGCGTGGGCTCCATCTACGGGCACTACAGCGTGAACGAAATAGAGGGCAAATGGCTGCTAGTGGACGCTACCGGCGGCCTGAACGTGCCCAAGGTGGGCTCCTACCACGTGGAGGGCCTTACGGTGCCCGAGGCGGAGGAAATGCTGGAGAAAGTGCTGAGCAAGTGGATTGTGAACCCGCAGCTGACCCTGAAAGTGCTGAACATGGAAGCCACCGTACTCGGTGAAGTGGGCATTCCCGGCAAGCAGCGCTTTGAGAAGGAGCGCAACACCCTGGTGGAGGTGCTGGGCAAGGCCGGCGACTTTGGCGCCTACGCCGACAAGCGCCATGTGAAAGTGCTGCGCCAGGATGCCACCGGCACCAAAACCACAGAAGTCGACCTGACCCAGCTCAGCAACTTCGAGCGCAACAACCTGGTGATTTTGCCCGGTGATGTGGTGTACGTACCGGCCAAAAACGGCAAGCAGTTTGACCGCAAAGCGCCGTCGGTGCTGGGCATTGCTTCCATCGTGAGCACCATTCTCATTCTCACCCGCTTCTTTTTATAATCTCATTACAATGAGCGAATTGAAACAAACTTCCCGCCTGCTGCGCCCCTTGTGGCGGGGCCTACCCGTGGTGCTGCTGTGCCTGAGCCTGAGCCTGGCTGCCGCCTGGCAATACCTGCGCTACGCCACGCCGATGTACGAAAGCACGGCCAAAATCAAGCTGGCCGATGTGAACGAAGGGGCCATGAACACGACCCTGATTAAGAACCTGGACGCCTTCTCGGGCACCGACCGCAGCAGCGCCGAAGCCGAGCTGGTGCGCTCGCCCCTGCTGCTGGGCCGCGCCCTGGACCGTCTGCCCTTCGACCTGAGCACCTACCGCGTGGGCAAGCTGCGCACCACCGAAATGTACCGCGCCAGCCCTTTTCGGGTGGCACTGACGCTGCGCAATCCAAAATGGACCGAGAAGGCCATCGACCTGCGCATCGACGCCGCCGGGGCCCTGACGCTGACCGCGCCTTCGGGCGAAGTGGTGAACGGCCGCCTGGGCCAGCCCATGCAGCTAACCGGCGCGGAAGTGACCATTACCCGCAACGAGGAGCAGCTGAAAAACCGCCCCGACGTGCCCCTCGCCGACCACTACCGCCTGGTGCAGCACGACCGTGGCCAGCTGATTGAGGCCCTCGGCAGCCAGCTCGACGTGAGCAGCACCGACCACAACGTGCCCGTGCTGCGCATCAGCTACCAGAGCCCGGTGCCCCAGAAGGCCGCCGATTTGGTGAATGCCCTCACGGCCGTGTATCTGGATGATTACCTGGCCACGAAGTACAAGGTAGTGAATGCCACCTCGCAGTCGATTGCCGAGCAGCTGAAGACCGTGCGCCGCACGCTCTCGCACTCGGAAGACACCGTGGAGCAATACCGCGACAAGAAGAGCATCGTCAACATCAAGCAGGAAACCGAAACCGACCTGCACAAGATTGCGGAGCTGAAAATCCAACGCGCCAACATCCAGATGAGCCTGGCCGCCGCCAACGACCTCTACCGCTACATGACCAACGGCAAGGACCACGCCCTAGCGCTGGCCCCCAACTTCGAGGCGTTCAACGACATGCTCTCGACGGATATCATCAAGAAAATCAAAGACCTGCAGGCGGAAAAACACGACCTGCTGCTCCGCTTCACGCCCGAAGATGCCCAGGTGCAGACCGTGGACCTGAAGCTGGCCGACCTCAACAGCTACCTGCTGGAAAGCATCCGGAACACGCGCACCAGCCTCACCATTCGCGCCCGCGACATCGACCGCACCATTCGGCAGTCGCAGGGCGTATTTGCGGGCCTGCCCACCCGTGAGAAGGATTTGGCCATTCTGGAGCGTGATTTTCAGCTGAATGAGAAGCTGTATACCTTCCTGCGGGAAAAGGAAACCGAGGCGGAGATTGCCAAGGCCACGCCCATTTCCTACCACCGCGTGATTGCCGATGGCCTGGTGCCCACCGAGCCCACCTCCCCGCACCGGGGCTTCGTGCTGCTGGTGTCCGGCTTTTTGGGCCTGCTGGTGGGCTCGTTGCTGGCCTACCTGATTGCGGGAGTGAGCGCGACGCCGGGCGATGCTTACTCGGTGCAAAAAGAAGCTTCTACGCCGCTGGCGGCCACTATTCCGCATTTGGGCGAAGACCTGGAAGGCCAGCTGGCCTTCTTCAAGCAGCTAGCCACGCGGCTGGCGCTCAAGGGCTTCTTCGTGCCCGGCAGCAAGCTGGTAGTGAGTGCTTTCTCGGACAAGGAAGGGCAGTCATTTTTCTTTGAGCACCTGCAGCAGGCTTTGGTCCTGCAGGGCCTGAAAGTGCGCGCCCTGGTGCTGCGCGATGCAACGTCGCCGGACCCCGACGCCCAGCCCGATGAGCTGCTGCTCATTCAAAACCTGACCCTGGCCCAGGACAGCCACGCCCTGGCCGTGATGACCGGTGCGCAGGCCAACTTGTTCGTCATCGACAGCCGCACCACGCCCACCGCCCGCCTCGCCGAGCTGGACCTGCTGGTGGCCGAATACCAACTGCCCAACGTGCAGCTCTGCCTGAACCGCGACGGCTACGACCCCGGCTTCCTGCGCATCGCGGCCCGCCGCCTGCGCCGCTGGACCCGCCGCGCCCCGCAAGCCGCCGCCGAATCCACGGGCCTGTCCCTGCCCGCCGGCCTCGACCTGCAGGCATGAACCCAACCCTGAACACGATGCTACCGAAGCCGCTCCGGGCCCTGCGCCTGGAGCGGCTTCGGCTGTCGCCGCGCTACTGGGTGGTGGCGGGCCAGGCCACGGTGAGCGCCACCAGCTTTCTGACCAACATCTTCATTGCCAAGCTATTCGGCCTGGCCACCTTTGGCGAGTACAGCGCCTGGCAGCTGGTGCTGCTGCTGCTGCTGGCGGTGCAGGGGGCCGTTATCACGCAGCCCATGCAGGTGGTGGTGGGCTCGCTGCCCGCCACCCGCCGGGCTGCCTACCAGCAACTGCTGCTGGCATTGCAGCTGATTTTTAGCCTGCTGGCGGTGGTGGGTGTGGTGGCGGGCGCCCGCATGCTGCCCCAGGCCGCCGCGGTGCTGCCGGCTTTTGTGGTACTGCTGGCCACCGCCGGGGGGCAGGATACGCTTCGCAAGCTGCTGCTGGCCGATGGCAAAGTGCAGGCGGCCCTGGCCAGCGACGTGCTCTCGGCCGGCGGGCAACTGCTGGTGCTGCTGGTCCTGGCGCTCCGCCCCCAACCGGCCACGCTGGCCCAGGTGATGTGGGCCGTGGGCCTTACTACCATGCCGGCGCTGCTGCTGGGCGGGCGGGCGCTGGGCGCGTGGCCCAACCTGCGCGGCCTGCGTCGCTTTGGGCGACGGCACTGGCGGCAGGCGCGCTGGCTGCTGCCCACGTCGCTGCTCCAGTGGGGCTCGGCCAACGTGCTGCTGGTGTTTGCGGGCTGGGCGGGCTCGCCGGCCATGCTGGGCGTGCTGCGGCTGGCCCAAACGGCCATGGGCATCTTCAACCTGGGGCTGCAGGCGGTGGAGAATTATGCGTTGCCGCGCCTCAGCCAGAGCTTCTACCACGCGCCCCAGCTGTTTGGCAAGCAGCGGGCGGCGCTGGCCCGCAAAATGCTGCTGGCGGCCGTGCCGGTACTGGCGCTGCTGGCCCTGGCGGCCGGGCCGCTGGTGGCGCGCTTTGGCCCGGCGGGCGGCAGCCAGTACGCTGATTTGCTGCGCTTGTGCTGTTTGCTCTACGTGGTAATTCTGCTGGTGTACCCGCTCCGGCTCACCATCCGCCTGCAGGCCGATTCGCGCCATTATTTCGTGGGCTACATGCTCAGTATCGTGGTTTCGCTGCTGTCGGTACGCTGGCTTACGGGGCACTACCAAGCCAGCGGCGTGGTACTGGGCTGGCTGCTGGCCCAGCTGGTGCTGGGCGGCTACTGGGCGCTGGCCCTGCGCCGCGCCGCGCCGGTGGTCAGGTGATAAGTAGTAAGGGGTATAGAAATACGACACTTTTCATTTCTATACCCCTTACTAACAGTTATTTACCACCAATATGCTGCCCTCTGGGTACGACCCCGCTGGGGCTCAGTGAATATGCTTCGTGTAATTCCTGACAAAACAACAATTGTGGGGACTGATTGAAATGGCTCCACTTTTCAGACGACACTCTGAAAAGTGGAGCCATTTCAATCTAATTCATATCAATACATACTGAAAATCAGTATTTTAAGTTTATTATCAAGTTCTGGCACTGCGTTGGCCTTAGCCTCTGCCAAACGAATTGCCACGCCGAACTGCACGCACCCAAGCCTACTGCTCGCCACTTACTAACTGCCATGAAAATCATTCACTTAATCCTCGGCAAAGCCAACCCCGAACGCATGAACGGGGTGAACAAGGTGGTGCACGCGCTGGCCACCCAGCAGCAGCGCGCCGGGGCCGATGTGGCCGTGTGGGGCATCACCGCCGACCTCAGCGAAAACTACCCGGCCCGCGAGTTTGCGACCCGGCTGTTTCCGGCGCAGCGCAACCCATTTGGGGTGGCCAAAGCGCTGCTGGCGGCCCTGGACGAGCTGAGCTGCCGCTCGGCGGTGGTGCATTTGCACGGGGCATTTATTCCGGCGTTTTATACGCTGGCGCGGCGGCTCACGGCGCTCGACATCCCGTATGTGCTCACGCCGCACGGCAGCTACAGCCCGGCGGCCCGGCGCAAAAGCTGGCTCACCAAGCTGGCCTACGCGTTTTTGTTTGAGGGCTACCTGCTGCGGCACTCGGCACGGGTACACTGCCTGGGCCTGAGCGAGGTAACGGGCGTGGAGCACATGAGCCACACCGTGCGCACCAACCTGATGCCGTACGGCTTTGAACCGCCCCAGGCAGTGCTGCCCCTGGTGCCGGCCGCGCGGGGCCGCTTCCGGGTGGGCTTCTGCGGCCGGCTCGATGACAACCACAAAGGACTGGACTGCCTGCTGGCCGGCTTTGCCGAATTTGCCCGGCTGGTGCCGGAGGCCGAGCTGTGGGTAATTGGCGACGGCCCCGACCGCCAGCTGGTGGCCGACTGGGCCGCCGAAGCGCCCGAGGGCTCGGTGCAGCTGCTGGGCAGCCGCTACGGCGATGAGAAAATTGCTCTGCTGGGCCAACTCGATGTATTTGCCCACACCTCCCACTACGAGGGCCTGCCCACCGCCGTGCTCGAAGCCGTGGCCCTGGGCATTCCGTGCGTGGTGACCGAGGCCACCAACCTGGGCAGCTACGTGCGCGAGTTTGGCTGCGGCGAGGTGCTGGCCACCGCCAGCCCGGCCCTGCTCACCGATGCCCTGCACCGCCTTTACGCCCAATGGACCGCTGCCCCGGCCGAAACCGAGGCGCTGGCCCTGCGCTGCCGCCGCATGGTGCGCACCGCCTTCAGCTGGCCCAACCTGCTGCCGGCCTACGAACAAATGTATCAGGAAGCCCTTGCGGCCTAACTTATTTATGGCCAAACTGCTACCTTCCGCCGCCGCGCCGCACCGGGTATTTCTGCGCACCATGGGCGGGCTGCTCACCCTGATTGTGCTCATCAAGCTCGCCGGCTTTTTTGCCTGGAACGACGACATTGGCGTCACCCGTATCCTCAAACTGGTGACCCGCCTGGGCATGACGGCCGCCGTCATCGGCGCGTATTCGCTGATAATTCGCCGGGGCGCGGTGGACTCGTTTCGCTGGCGCAACAGCCCGGTGCCGCTGCTCTACGGGGCCTACCTGGCGCTGGGCCTGGCCTCGCTGCTCTGGTCGCGCAACCCCGGCTACTCGTTTCTGCAGTGGATGATGGACATGGAAAGCCTCGTGTTTGCCTACTACTTCGTGAAGTGCTTTTTGCTGCTCAAGGAGTTTTTCCCGGATAGCCAGGTGCGCTTTTACCATGTGCTGGGCAATGCCGTGTTCGTGATTCTGCTGGTATTTCTGGTGGGCGCGCTGGTGGCCCCCGACGTGTTTTACCGCCTCACCCACGGCGGTGAGGAGGCCCGCCTGGGCGGCTACCTCATGAACCCCAACGAGCTGGGCATGCTTTGCGTGGTGGGCATTGCCTGCCTCATGTTTGACTTGCAGCGCCATCACCGCACGGGATTCACGGTGGTCAAAATTGGGTTGCTGCTGCTGGCGCTGGTGCTCACCGGGTCGCGGTCGTCGCTGGTGGGGTTTGTGCTGGTGCTGTTCTTTCACATCCGGCAGGCGGGCAACCCGCGTATTAAATGGGCCGCCAATGCGGCCGTGCTGCTGGGCGTGGTGGCCCTGGTGCCGCTGCTCTTCATCAAGCAGGGCGGGCTGGAGGAAGTGCTGAGCATGACCGGCCGGCTGCCCTTCTGGCACGCGCTGCTCACGGAGGCGCTGCCCCGTGAGCCGCTGCTGGGCTACGGCTTCATGCGCATCAGCTACGGCGAGTACTTCCAGAGCGTGCACACCTACGCCGCCCAGATGGCCCACAACACCTTCATTCAGGTGCTGCTGAACCTGGGGCTAGTGGGCTTCACCATTGCCATGCTCCAGCTGGGCTGCACCATCCGGGCCTTCGTACAGCAGGCCGACCCGCAGGTGCGGCTGCTGGGGGCGGGCCTGCTCATCCCCATTCTCATCAATTCCTTCACCGAGTTCGGCATTTTTGGCATGACGAACTACGGCATCCTGTTCTATCAATTCCTTATCTTTTTCGGTAGCCTGCACTACCACGCCCGGCTCTCGCCCGGCGAGCAGCAGTGGCTGCACCGCCGCCGCCCCGAGCTGGCATTGGCCGTGGCCTGAGCCGACCCCAGGCGCATTCAATTACCCAACCGTTACTGTTTCCACCAGTATATATCACTTAACCCCCGCTCCTGCCATTCGAAAACACCCCCTTTGCCCCTGCTCCGCATACCTGATTCGTCCTCCGACTTTGATGATAGCGCCGACCAGCGCCGCCGCGCGGTGGCCTGGATAGTAGCCCTCACGGCCAACATTCCGCGCCGGCATCACACCGCTACGCGCGGCAGCAGCTGGCACGCTACCAACGGGGCGACATCACCTTCGCCCAGCTTGTGGCGCGGCTGGAAACCAATGTATACCAGCGCCTGTACCGCAGCCGGTCCACGTATCGCCCCAGCGAGGCGCAGCTGCGGGAGATGCTCGCGCTGGCCCGCCTCCACAACTCCCGCAAGCAGATTACGGGGCTGCTGCTCTACAGCGAGGGCATTTTTGTGCAGATGATAGAAGGGCCCGCAGCCGAGATTCGGGAGCTGTACGCCCGCATTCAGTGCGACTCCCGGCACACGCAGGTAGAAACGGTGAGCGAAAGCCTCCTACCCAAGCGCAAGTTTGCCGAATGGAGCATGGACTTTGACCTGGCCGAAGCGCCCGAAGTGGAACGGGTGCTCGGCGCGATTAAGACCCAGCATCCACTGCCCGCGGCTGCCCGCGTTCTCCATCGTCAATACCCGCTTGCAAACGCTGCTCCAGGCGTTTATCGGCCGCCGGGCCAGTGGCCCCGCTGCATTATCCACGAATTTTTCCTCCGCTTTTCCCCTGCCTCATCCTGGGCAGGGCCGCCCTGTGCACCATCATCGGCCACCTGCTTACCGGCGGTAACTCCGGGCTAATGGTGCGTTCACTAACCCGATTTTTTGTTCCATGAAAACAGCTTTCTGCCCCCCGGTCGCGGCCTTACCTTTCCAAATGGCACTGGCAGCTGCCGAGCAGCGCATCCAGCAGCTCACCGCGGCCCTGGCGCAGGCCCGGAAAGCAGAGCAGATGGTGGAACACGTCTCCAAGGGGCTGCTCGAAGGCCTGCTGCTGCTGGATGCCACGGGCACCATTGTGCTGGCCAACCAGCGCTTTTTCAGCTTACTGGGCTTGTCCGATGAGCCGGATTCCTGGCACGGCCAGCCCTTGCAATGCCTGGCAGCCCTGGTGCAGCCGCTGGTGGCCGCGCCCGCCGAGCTGGTGCGCTGGGCCGAGCACGAGCCGCACAAGCTGCAGCAGGGCCGGCCGGAATTGCTCCGGCTTCACTGCGGCCCCGTGCTGGCCTGCGAGATAATGCCGGCAGCGGCTGATGCCGGCCCGGCGGGCACCTGGCTGGTACTGCTACGCGACGTGAGTGAGCAGCAGCAGTACCTGGCGGCACTAAAATCGATTTCCAATATTCCTTACGAAAACCCCAGCCCCATTGTGCGCATCGGGGCTAACCGGCAGCAGCTTTATGCCAACCCGGCGGCCAAGCGCGTGGGCCTGCGCCTGACGCGGTCCGAGCAGGTGCGGCTGCAAAAGCAGCTGCGCTGCGCCGCCGCCGCCGCCCTGGCGCAGGCCACGGCCCAGCAGCTCGAAGTATCGATGGGTGAGCTGCTATACAGCGTGGCCGTGATGCCATTCCCGCAGGAAGGCTACGTCAATCTGTATTTCTCCGACATCTCGGAGCGCGAAGCCATGCGCCGGCAGTTTGCCGAGCATCAGCAGTTTACCCAGCAGGTGCTCGATACCATTCCCGCCCTGGTTTTTGTGCGCGATACGAAGCAGGAGCTGGTTTTCCAGAACCCGGCTATGCGAGGCCTGATGGCCAACTCCGGCATGGTACGGCCCGACGCCGTGGCCCCGGATAGCGTGCAGGCCCGGGAGCTGGCCGGGTACGCGGCCGTCGATGCGCAGGTGCTGGCCACAGACCAGGAAATAACCGTCGAAGAGCCCCACACCTTGCTCGACGGCACCACGCACTGGTTCTATACCGTGAAGCGCCCCCTGCACCGGCCCGATGGCACGGTGCACGTACTGGGCGTGAGCACCGACATCACGGCCCTGAAGCAGAGCCGGCAAACCCTGGAGCGCAGCGAAAAGCAGTACCGCGTCATGGTGATGTACAGCCAAGCCCTCATTGGCACCTGTGACATGCAGGGCATCGTCATCAACGCGAGTCCGGCCCTGGCCCGCCTGCTGCACGAAGATGCGGCCAAGATGGTCGGCACGTCGGTAACCGTGCACATGACGGAGGAAGACCGCGAGGGCTTTTCATTTTACCTGGAGCAGATTGCCCGCACTGGTGAGGCAGCGGGGGTGTTACCGGTGCATCCGCGCGGCAGCGACCAGCTGCGCTACCTGCACTACCACAACTATGTGGTGCGCGAGCCTGGCCAGGAACCCTACATTGTATCGCACAGCCACGATATTACCGGGCGGGTATTGGCCAGCAAGGAGCTAAAGCGGGCCAAGGAAGCTGCTGAAGCCGCCGTGCGGGCCCGCGAAAACTTCCTGGCCAACATGAGTCACGAAATCCGCACGCCCATGAACGGAGTGCTGGGCGTGGCCAATTTGCTAGCTAAAACATCCCTCAGCCCCGAGCAGCAGGAGTACCTGCGCATCATCCGCCGCTCGGGGCAGCACCTGCTGGCGGTGCTCAACGATGTGCTCGACATGGCCAAAATCGCCTCCGGCAAGCTGGAGCTGAATCTGGAATCATTTAATCTGTGTGATTCGGTGACGCATGCTTTACAGCCGCTGGCCTTGCAGGCCCTGGAAAAGGGCCTGCGCTTCGAGGGCACGCCGCTGAGCGCCACCTGCCCCTACCCCATGGTGCAGGCCGATGCCCACCGCCTGAACCAGATTATGCTGAACCTGGTGAGCAACGCCATCAAATTCACGCCGGCGGGCGGGCGGGTGAAAGTGCAGAGCGAGCTACTGGGCGAAACCGCCGACACGCTCACCGTGCGGTTTCGCGTGACCGACACGGGCCTGGGCATGCTCCCCGAAGTGCAGGCACGCATCTTCGAAAGCTTCACCCAGGCCTACGCCGATACAGCGCGGCACTTTGGGGGCACGGGCCTGGGCCTGAGCATCAGCCGAGGCCTGGTAGAGCAGATGGGCGGTGAGCTGACGGTAACCAGCGCCCCCCACGTGGGCAGCTCCTTTGCCTTCAGCCTCACGCTGGCCAAGGCCGTGGTGCCGGCCGCAGAAAGCCTGGCGGAAGCCTTCGATACCGGCGTGCTGGCCGGCTTGCGGGTGCTGCTGGTGGAAGACAACGACATCAACCGCTTCGTGGCCCGGTGCACCATGCAGGAGTGGGGCGTGGTGGTGACCGAAGCCGAAGATGGCGCCAGCGGGGTGGCCCGGTTTGCCCAGGAGCCCTTCGACCTAGTGCTGATGGACATTCAGATGCCCGGCATGAGCGGCCTGGACGCCACGGCCATCATTCGGGCCCATCCCGAGCCGGCGCGGGCCGCCGTGCCCATCCTGGCCCTCACGGCCAACGCCTTCCACGCCGACCACGAGCGCTACCGCGCCGCCGGCATGAACGACTGCCTGGCCAAGCCCTTCGAAGAAGCCGAGCTCTACACCAAGCTCCTGAAGCTGCTGCGCTACTAATACGCTGAATTTTAGCTGCTAACACTGGATAAACCCAGCACTGGCTCATCACGATGCTTTCGGATTTGTCACCTCCTTCCATGAAAATCACTGCTTTTCTTCGTTGCAGCTTGCTAGCCTTTGCCACTGCGGCCTGCGTGGCACCCGGCCACGTGCTGCAGCACCTGCCTTCGGCCGTCAATAACCATCTGCTACCGCCCCTGGAGCCCACCGTAGCAACGGATGCGCTGAACAACATCGACAGCGCATCGCACGATGACCGGCTGCGCTTGTTCCAAAACGAAATTTACCGCAATGTGGCGGAGCCAACCAGCATGACCAGCCTGGGCTCGGCCCTGCTGCAGGTGCCCGAAGTTGAGGTGAAGCGTACCGGCCGCATGCTGCAAGTAGTTCAGCTGCTTACGATGCTCACGCCCAGCCTCGTGGGTCTGCCGCTGGAAACCTACCAAACCACCCTCACGGCCCGGGTACAAATCCGGGACCTGCAAGGCAAAGTGCTGGGCGAATACGAGGGCCACGGGCAGGCCAGGGTGCAGGTGGCGATGTACTACGGCTACTCGCAGCGGCACGCCCCCGGCCTGTCCGATGCCCTGGCCCTGCGCATGGCCCTGGCCCAGATTCGGCAGCAGCTCGACACGGCGGCCACCCGCCTGCGGCCGCTGCTGCTGGCCGCCGGCCCGGTCGTGACCACCGGCGGGCACCCCGAATCCAAGGCCGCCGCCGGCCAGCATTAGCGCTACCTGTCGCGGGTTCGCATAATCCTCCGATTGGAAGCCGGGCCGCTACTTTATGCCCCACCCCCTTTCTTCTTATCACCCTATTTCCATGGCTGCATTTATACATTTACGTACATTTTTAGCACTGATTACTTATATACTGATGTTACGCACGGAGTTGGCCGAGTTGGTGGTACATGGCTTTCAGGCCGACGGTATAGAGCTGGGCTTTGAGGCGGAAATGCCCGATGCCGCACTTGAGCTTAAGCACTTCCAGTTTGGTGTAGGCCAGCACGGCGGCGAAGAAATGGGTGGCCTGCGTGGCCGGGGTTTTGGTGGGCGCCTTGCCCATCGAGGCGTTCTTTTTGAGCGACTTGTGGTATTCTTCCACACAAAAAGCTTGATGCGCTTTTCCACCGTCTCTGGTAAATCGTGGTCAGTTGGGCCTGGTCCAGGTCGGTGTCGCTGCTGACCAAATACAGAATGCCCTGACTACCGTCTTGGTTTGTGAAGACTTGCTTAGTTACGAGCACCGCCTCTTGGACGGACCACAAATAGACGCGCAAAGGCTGCGTATCGGGAAACACCAGCGACTGCACGGCCTGGAGCTGGCCGGCGGCCCGCGCGGCCGCGCTCAAAGCCACGGTGCGGCTGCTTTCAAGGGCAAAAACAAAGTGGTGGCCCAGCGCCCGCACCAGGCTCATATTCTCGGCCGAGGCGTACCAGCTGTCGGCCAGCAAGTAGCGGTAGGCCACCTGTTGCTGAGCCACGCGCAGCATTTGCTGCAGTACTCATTCTTGGTGAATGGACTCTGGTAGCTGGTTTTCTGGGCCTTGGGCTGGTAAACGGGCACGGTTTTGCGCACCAGCTCGACGGCAATGGGCAGGGCCAGTTCGCCGGCCTGATAGAGTAGGCTGACAAAGTTGAGGCCCTTGACGTAGCGCTGCTGACTGTGGTCCCAATGCTTGCAAATCAGCTCGTTGGCATCGGTGTGCGCCTTCTCCAGCACCGAATCGTCCACGATGAGCACCGCGAACTCGTCGGCCGGTCGCCGGGCCTCGGCCTGGCGAATCAGGGGCTTGGCCTGCCGCCAGATGTCGGCCGGGCCGTAGGTGGTCTGGCTCAGCCAGCGCGTGACGTGGTCGTGGCTCAACGCCCCGTCCAGCAGCCGCGACAAGCCCGTGGCCGTGGTCGGGCCCGTCGAACTTAGCAAATAATCTGTGTACAGGTCCAGCGTGCAAGTCATCATAAGCAGTGTTAACCGGCCAACCAACTCAACGACTGCGTAATATCAGTTATATATTGACTACTCCGCTGCTGAGCTATGGGCAGGCAGGCAAACCCGTAGCCGGCCTGGCCGTGCTCACCGGCCGGGTGAGCGGCGCCACCACCGATTCGGTGGTCGTGTCGCTGCGCGAGAACCTGCTTGAGCCGGCGGAAAAGCTATTCCGCACGCGCCTGAGCAGCAAGGGCGAGTTCCGGCTGGCCGTGCCCGTGAGCGGCCCCACCAAGGCCGATTTGGTGTACGGCGACGACGTGGCACCGCTGTTTCTGGACCCCGGCACCGATATGGACGTGCGCTTCAGGGGCAGCGACATGGCGGGCACCTTGAAATTTAAAGCCAACGACGTGCCCACCGGCCTGGCCACCAAGCTGCGCAACGGCGCCAACCTGACCGACGAGCAGCGCCACCGCCAACAGGCCGCCAACGCCAACAACTACCTGGTAGAAGCCGATGCCCAGTTTGTGGAGAACGGTGGCTTCCAGGTACTGCCCGATAACATTCAGCTCTACGAAGCGCCGTTTCTGTCGTTTCTGGAGTACCGCCGCAAGCACGAGTTCGAGTTTCTGGAAGACCACGCGGCCAGGCAGTCGTTCACGCAGGATTTCTACAACTACGCCCACGCCGAAGTGGTGTACGCCTATGCCAACGACAAGCTGACGTTTCAGGACCTGCGCGAACAGGTGGTGAACACCGAAGGCCGCCTGAAAATGGCCCCCGACTACTACAGCTTCCTGCGCGAGCCCGACCTGCTCAACGAGCCAAGAAGCTGCCCGGCGTGCAGCTGCACCTCAGCGGTAGCCTGCGCTCGGCCCTGGCGCAGGTCTATGCCTTACAGGACGTGCCCACCTACCTGCTGGTGGGCGAAGACGGCACCTTTCTCAATATCAGGCCCAAGCGCCTGAGCAGCCGCGCCGCCATGGACGAAATCAATGAGTCGTTCGGCAAAGCCAGCACCTATACGATGGCCATTGAGCTGGCCGCCGGCAAGAAATAAGCGAAGGGTCAGGCCACGTTGCGCAGGCCCGCACGCGGCCGCCGCATCGCAACCCCGGACGCCACCACCACCCCCGCCATGGCCGCCGATAGCGCGGTGACCACAATCTCGAAATTATCGAGGGCAAAATCGGCCAACAGCAGGCGCAGCAGCAGCAGCGTCAGGGCCGTGCCGCTGGCCAGCAGCCAGTAGCGCCCAATGGTGCCGGCCGGCACGGCGGCTACTACCAGCTGGGGCAGCCGCCACACAAACCGCAGCAGCAGCGCGGCCCCAAAGGTGGAAGTGAATACCGCGAGTACCACGAATACCGCCGGCGAAAACGGCCCGATGTGCAGGTGCGCTTTCAGCCACGGGAAGTATGGCACCAGCTGGCCCCGGCGGTGCGTGAAGCTGTCCCAGATAAGATGCGTGGCGGCCCCGATGATAATGCTCAGTAGCACCACCACGTAGTGCCGGCGGAAGTAGCGCCCCCAATCCGCGTCCTGAAACCGCGCCAGCCGCTGCCGCAGGAACCGGGGCAGGTGCGCAATGAGCGGGTCGCGCACCACCCCGTGAAACAGAAACGCCAGCCCCAGCGAAACGGGGCAGCTGAAATACAGAATACTGGCCAAGGTATGGCTGTGCCCGTTGTACAGACCCAGCCGCAGAAACTTCTCAAAATCGGGGGCAATGCTGCTTATAATCAGCCCCGTAGCCGAAAGCCGGGTTTTGTGGTGGCGCAGCAGCGGCAGCACCGCCGCAACGTGAAACAGGGTAAAAGGCATTGGCAGGAAAAAAACGGAACGGCAAAGAACAATCCTTCAGCGCACAGCTGAAGCCTGCGCGGTGGGTATCAGGCATTGGCCCATCGGCTTTATTTCTGCGGAAGTGCGGTGCGCGGCATCCAGCGCGTCTAGTACGGCGGCATCCGGATTCGGCGCAAACTTGCGGGCCCAGAGCTTGGGCGAGGCCAGCAGGGCCGGCAGGTCGGCGCGGGTGAGGGTGCGGGGGCTGGGGCCGCCGCCGGCCCAGTCGATGTAGCGCAGGTTGTCGTTGACGATGCTGGGGCGGAGCGGCGAATTATACAGAATAGTGTGAATCAGAAACTCGTCGGAGCCCCAGGTGAGGCGGGCGAAACGTCGTAGCCGTGGCTGGCGGTCCAAGAAGGCGAGCAGGTAGGTAGCGGCGGCGCGGCTGAGCGTGTACCAGCCGCCCATGTTGCCGCCGTGCAGCACGTAGGGCAAGGGAAACCGGCGTTTGGGCAGCAGGGCATTCAGAACTTTCTGCACGGCGTGGCTCCCGGCAAACGGAAATTCCGTGAGGTGGTAGCGCTCCACGCGGCGCGCATTGGCCTGCCACCAGGCCGAGCCCAGCGGCTCGCACTCAATGAAGGACTGCCCCACCTGCTGCTGAAAAAACCGATGAATCTGCTCGGCCGATTTCAGCGGGTAGTCCTGGCCGCTCAGCACGTTGATGAAGTCGTAGTGGGCGAAATGGGCCAGGATTTCGCGGCTGCCCGCCAGAACCACGTTGGTCAGGCTGTAGCCGCCCCATTGCACGTCGAGGCGCGTGCGGGTGAAGAACACCCCGGCCCGGTCTTGCAGGCGGGCGAAGGGCGACAAATCGGCTTTTTTATCGATGTGGATGTAGCAATCAGCATTGGGGTGCGCCAGGGCAGCGAGCAGGCGCGCCAGCTGCGCGGGGCCCTGGTGCGTGAGGATAAGGTGGGCAATGCGCATTTGGAGAGTCGGTTAGCGGTTGGGTTTTGGCGTTGGGCGGCTCATATTCCAGGCCGCTGCGTCGTGGGCGGGTGCCAACATGGCCCGGCCCGTCAGGTGCCGGAACAGGCGTTGGATTTCCAGCAGCCCATCCCGCAGGATTTCCGGGATGGCAATGGGCAAGGACTTATTCAGCAGAAAGTAGCCGAACACAAACCCGGACACGATGGTGGGCAGGCTGGCCAGCGCCACGCCGTAGATGTTGTGGCAAAAATGAATGCCGATGAAGTCGCCGGCCACATTCACGGCCAGCATCAGCAGCACCTTCAGCAGGTTCAGGCGGGGCTTGTTCAGCACGTCGAGGGCCACGCCGCTGAAACGGTCGATGGGAAAGAGCACGGCCATGGCGATGGCAATACGGAGCAGGTTGGCGGCCTCGGTACCGGCATATTTGCTGCCCCCGATGAGGCGAATCGGCACATCGGCCAGTAGCACGGTGGCCACTATCACGGGCAGCAGCAGCCAGGTGAGCAGGCCCGCGTTGCGCCGGATAATGCGGGCCATTTCCGGCGTATTGCCCTGGTTGAAAGCGGCCGAGAGCGAGGGCATGGCCGTGGCCATAAAGCTGCGCAGCGGAATTTCGATGATTTCCATGAAGCGCTGGGCCAGGTTGTACACCGCCAGCGGGGCCGGCCCTAGCAGGAAGTTGATGATGAACGTATCGGAGCTGCGCAGCAGGCTGGAGCCGATGTAGCTGCCCACGCTATACTTGCCGAAGTGGCTCAGCTCCCGCACGCAGGCGGCGGTGCGGGCCGGCAGGTCGCCGATGCGCGTCCAGCCCATGAGCAGGGCCACGAGGCTGGTGAGCGCGGCAGCCACAAGGTTGCAGTACAGCACCCGTTCCAGCGTGGTTTGGTGCAACAGCATGAGCGTGATAATGCCCAGGATAAAGGTGCCCTGCGTGAGCAGCCGCAGGTAGAGCAGCTTGTCGAACCGCAGCTGGGCCTGCAGCACGCACGCCGCCAGAAACGACGGCAGCGTGAGCACAAACGTGACCGGAAACCACTTAATAAACAGCGCCAGGCTGATATTGGCCACCGGGCTGGGCCACAGCCGAGCCAGCAGCGCCAGCGCAATCAAAGTGCCGGTGATGAGCAGCGCCAGCACCCAAGTCGAGCCCACTACCTCGGCCGCTCGGACCCGCGACGCGCCCGAATACGAGCGAATAAACGCCGTGGTGATGCCCCCGGCTCGCAACGCATCGCCCAGGCCCAGGATGGAAACAAAAAACACCCAGGCCCCGATTTCCTGCACCGACAAGGCCCGAAACAACAGCGAAACCGACACTACCGTGAGCCCCGACGCCACCAGATTGCCGGCCAGCGACAGCGCCTGGTTGTTGCGCAGCAATGGCCTGAGCTTGTTGAGGAAGGGAATTTTCATGCGGCAGGAAATCAGAGCAAAAAGTACTTAGCGGCTATCTGGGTCGGACCGAAACTTTCCCTGGGCTGACAGGCTTACCGCGTTGGAGCGCCATAAGCCTGTCAGCCCAGGGAAAGTCGATTGATTGGGGCAGCTTATTTGTCGGTGGCTTAGTGGGCCGCCGGACGATGCATGCTGCGGCCGTTCTTCATGTAGCTACGAACATGCTTTTGATAGGCCGAAGGCTTTCCGAAGCCTAAAATGTTAATGGCGTTAGCAGTTGGCGCGAAGAACAGGATGGCGAGAATGATGGTGAGGGTACGCATGGTTGGATAGGGAAAGTGTGAATTCATTTAGAAAATTGTGGTGAGGGCAACAACGATGGCAACCAGGAGCACGGCTTCCGCGTCCGAGCCAAATTCGGGCTATCTTACGTTATTTCAATTGTTTATGGTTGATGCAAACCCAGGCGGCGTGCTTTGGGTCGGTGATAAGCGGGGGCCGCTGCTTGAAGCATGACCTCCTGTTTGGGTGCCTATTGCGCGGTGGCTACAGCGGCGCGCTGGGCCTTATCCCAGGCGGCCGGCTGGGCCTTGCGCACGAAGCGCCAAAAACCCTGGAACACAGCCACGTTCATCATCGTGAAGTAGAGTGGCACCAGCAGCGGGCCCGCCGCCCGGCCCCGCGCCGCCAGCCGCCAGCCCAGCCCGGCCGCCGCATAAAACCCCAGCTGCGCCGCCAGCATGAGCGTGTACCAGCCGCCCTCGGCCACGGCCAGCAAGCCATTGAGCGGCAGCAGCAGCGCCAGCAGCAGCGGCGTGAGGCTCCAGCGCAGCACCCGGTGCGACACGTACAGAAACACCACCACCGGCTGCCGCAGCGGGTTGAGCAGCGCCGGCAGCCGGCTTATGGCCTGCCAGCCGCCCGCGCAGATGCGCACCTTGCGCTTCATCTCCTCCCCCAGCGAAAAGGACGGCGGCTCCATGGCGTAGGCCCGGGGCTCGTACACCACGCGGTAGCCGGCATTCACGATGCGCATCGACTGCACGAAATCGTCCAGAATGGTATCGGCCTCCAGCGGTTTGAACAGCTCGGTGCGGAAGGAAACCAGCTCGCCCGCCGCGCCCATCAGGCTGTAAATGTCCGAGTCGCAGCGCTTGAGCAGCGACTCGTATTTCCAGTACAGGCCCTCCCCCGCGCCCGACGGGCTGCCGTCGGCCTGCACCCGCTTCTCGCCTGACACGGCCCCCACTTGCGGGTCGGCATAATGCTTCACCAGCTCGCGCACGGCCTCGGGGTTGAGCAGGGTGTTGCAGTCGGTGAAGACCACGCAGGGCGTGCTCACGTAGCGAATGGCGCGGTTTTCGGCCATCGACTTGCCACCCCGCGCCGGCAGGTGCAGGTGCCGCACGGTGGGATAGCGCGCCAGTACCTCGCCCGAATTATCGTCGGAGCCGTCGGTGATGAACAGCAGCTGGAGCTTATCGGCCGGGTAATCCAGGGCCAGGCAGTTCTGGACTTTGGCAGCCAGAATATCGGCCTCGTTATACGCCGGCACTACCAGCGTGACCTCGGGCTCGAAAGCAGGCTGCAGGGCTGGCCGGCGGCCCCGCGCCAGCTTCGCCCAGGCCCAGACTATCAGGCCGTAGCCCAAATAGGTGTACAGCACCACGGCCAGAAACAGCCAGAAAAGCAAGGTTAGCATCGTGTAGGGATTTTCATTGAAGTGATTGATTGTGCGGTGCCGCTCAGCGGCCGGGGAGCGGCGCGCTAGGCCGGAGGCCTTTCCCAATTGCCGGAAGCGGCGCTGTACTGGCGCAGAATGCGCGCCGGATTGCCGCCCACCACAGAATAGGGCGGCACGTCTTTGGTGACCACGCTGCCGCCGGCCACCACGGCGTGCTTGCCGATGCGCACACCGGCCGTAATCACGGCGTTGGCCCCAATCCAGACATCGTCTTCCACCACGATTTCGGCCGCCGTGCATTGCTGATAGCGGATGGGTTTGGTCACGTCCGCGTAGCCGTGGTTCATGCCCGAAAACACCACGTTCTGGGCAATAATCACGTCGTTGCCGATGCGCAGCGGGCCAATCAGCACGTTGGCGATACCCACCAGGGTACGCGCCCCAATCACGATGCCACCCATGCCGTTGGCCACCGTGGTGTAGTCTTCAATAATGGAATCGGCCCCCAGCACGAAGGCGTTAAAGGGAATCAAATCGCGGCGCACGCGGCGCAGCAGCGAGCCGCGCCCATAGGTATGCACGAAGGGGTTGGCAAGCCACTTCACCCACCAACGGGGCCGCGCCCGCCGCGGCTGAAACAGCAGGTACGCGGCCAGCTTTTTCAGGCGCGGGTCGCTTTTGATGCGGCGGGCGAAGCTGCTTTTTTGCGGCTCAGCGATGCTGGCAGCCGGGCTGGCTTGGGTAAGAATTGCGGCCATTGGATTGGTTGGGAATGGTGGGATAGCGGGAGGCGTAACCCCGGTCTGACCGCCCCAGGCGGTCAGACCGGTTGTCGTTGTTTATGCGACCGGTTGCCGTAGTTGTTTAGCGGAACGTGCTGGCGGCAACCGGTCAGACCGCCTGGGACGGTCAGACTGGGATTACGCGTTCTCACTAGCACGCAGGCCTTTCCAGAAGCCATAGCCGAGGCAAAGCAGGGCGGGCAGGGCGATGATGTCCCAGGGCATGAGGCGGGCTAGAGGACGCTGCTGGCTTTGGCAGCGTGCGGCGTAGGCAGGAAGGACGTTTTGGCTTTTTTGAGTTGGAGCAGCGCCAGCGCCATGGCCCCCAGCGCCACCGGCAGGTGCGCGGCGGCTCGCGCCACCTGCCGGCTGTAGAGGCGGCGGGGCAGCGCCAGCAGCAGCGCCGCGCCCGTGCCGCCCAGCAGCGCCGCCCAGAACCCCGGCGTGGGGCCAAAAGGCAGCACCCACGATATGAGCACTAGCAGGGTGAGCAGGCCCAGCAGCAGCACCCGGGGCAGCAGGGCAGTCTGCACTATTTTGTCGAAAAACTCCCAGTTGCCGCGCCCTAGCTGCCGGAAACCCTCGCCGGAATACTTCCCAAGGAATTCCCACTGGGCGGCCATCCAGCGGGTGCGCTGGGTGCCGAACACAGCGGCGCTGCCAATCTTTTCGTCGTAGACCAACGCGGCCGGCAGGTAGGCAATTTTCACCCGGTCGCGCAGGATGCGAAAGTCCAGCTCCTTGTCCTCGCCGGGCGTGTCGCCGATGTCCTGCAGTAGGCGTTTGAGGTAGTCGTATTCAAAGGCCATGCCCGAGCCGATGAGCGACGGCGACATACCCAGCCGGGCGTGGCCCAACCGGAAAATGTGGTTGTTGATTTCCTCGTTGCAGGCATCGAGCACGGCAAACGGCGAGTCCAGGTTTTTGGCGGTGCGGTGGCCCTGCACCACCCGGTAGCCGGCCGCGAAAGCGTTGTTCACCTGCGTCAGGAAATCAGCCCCCATCACATTGTCCACGTCCAGAATTACGGCCACGTCGTACTGGTCGGCGGGCAGGGCGGTGAGGGCGACGAGCAAGGCCTTGCCCTTGGTGCTTTGGGCGAAGTTGACTTCGACCACGTTCACGCCCTCAGCCTTCAGCGCTGCTACCGTATTGGCTTGCAGGCCGTCGGCGATAACGCAGACATCGACGGGAACGGCATAAGCGTGGGCCAGGGCGGCGGGGGCGGTTTCCCGAATCACGGCATCGGCGTGGTAGGCGGGCATTAGCACGCACATGCGGCGCGGCGGGCCGCTTGCGGCGCGGGCAGGGCGCGGGCGGGCGGGCAGGTGCCCCGCCAGCGCGAAAGCCAGTAGGTATACCACGTTCAGCAGCAAGTAGGCGGCGGCCACGTACAGCGGCAGGCCGACCCAGAAAAGCAGGCTATTCATGCCGCAGGTTTTTGATGGGTTTGGCCGGCACGCCGCCTACCAGCGTGTAGGGTGCCACGTCTTTGGTGACCACTGCGCCGGCGGCCACGGCCGCCCCCTCTCCTATCGTCACGCCCTTGAGGACCATGGCGCCCATGGCAATCCAGACGTTGTCGTGAATGCGGATGGCCCCGGTTTTACCGGCCGAAAAGTGGCTGGCGGCATCGTGAAAATCGTCGTCCATGATGACGACATTGGGCCCGATGCGGACGTTGCGGCCGATATCCACCCCGATGCTGACGGAAATATGCGCGCCGTTGATGCGTGAATTATCGCCCACGCGCAGGGTAGCGCCCCGGCTCACGAAGATTTTAGCCCGCTGAATATCAGACCATATGCGTACCTGGTCGCCCAGAATGACGCGGCCCGCGTTGCGAAACAGCGGCCGGCCCTTCACCGAGACCCGCTTGCCGAGCTGGGTATTATTCAGGTAGAAGCGGGCCGCCGCCATCTTCAGCAGGCCCGCGCCGAGGTCGCGCACCACGCCGAAAGCCAGGCCCAGCTTGCTCAAGCCGGGTTGCTGCTGCTGGAGCAGGGCCAGCCGCTGCACCAGCAGCGGCCGAAAATCAGATACCACAGTCATGGCGTTCGGACGGAAAGAAAGTGGTTGTGATGAACATTGTGCGGCTGCAAGTGCCAGCGCAGGCCGCGCCACAGGGCCCGCAGGTGGTCGTGCCGGGCACTGAGCAGGAAGGTGAGCGAATGCCTAGGCACAGCCACCAGCAGGAAAAACAGCACCCCGCTCCAGAGCTGCCAGCCCCGCACGTTGCGGCGCATAAACAGCAGCCGGTTGCGGTACATGTAGTGGGTTTTGAGCACCGAAGTCTTGCCCACCGACACCGATTCCTTGTGCAAAACCGTGGCCGCGCCCACGTAATGGCATTCGTAGCCGGCGCGCCGCACCATCTGGCACCAGTCGTGCTCCTCGTAGTAGAGGAAGTACAGCTCCGGCATCAGCCCCACCTCGCGGATGACGCGCATGGGCAGCATCATGGCCGCGCCGTGGGCCAGGCCGGTGGCGAAGGAGCCGTTGTGCTGGCCCGCATCTGGCTCCTGACTGCCAATGGTGTGGCCCCGGCCAGTCCAGGGGTTTATGCCCGCGCAGCCGGCGTACTGGATGAGACCGGCGGAATGGTAATAGCGGATTTTGGGGGAAGCAATGCCGGCGTGCGGGTTGGTTTCGAACAGTGCCACCAGCGGTTCCAGCAAGCCGGGGGCCACTTCGGTGTCGTTGTTGAGGAAGAAAACGTACTTGCCCCGAGCCGCTGCCACGCCCAGGTTGTTGCCCCCCGCGAAGCCCCGGTTTTGCGCCGAGCGGATGAGCTGCACCTCCGGAAACCGCGCGGCAATGGGCGCGGGGTCCTCCGTAGGCGAGCCGTTATCGACCACAATCACTTCGTAGTTGGAATAGGTCAGCAGCCGCAGCGAGGCCAGTAGCTCGCAGGTGATGCCGGGCTGGTTGTAGTTGACGGTGATGATGGAAACGAGCGGCTGCATAGGGAGTAAGTGGGAGTGATGTCGGGTAAAAAGCCGTCATGCAGAGCGCAGCGAAGCATCTCGCGTGCTGCCACTAATTCTACTAATTGAGTCACCATTGCACGCGAGATGCTTCGCTGCGCTCTGCATGACGGGCTGTTCAGCATCACGCTCTGCATATCCCTTATCCAGTGCCGGCCCCAGAAAAACGAAGGCCCAGCCGATGTACACAATCATGGCCGAGGGCATCTGATTCATGACTTCGTTGCCGTAGCTGCCCATCAGAATGCCCATGAACCCGGCCGTGAGGGCCAGCAGCTTTTGCCGCAGCAGCGGGTCGCGGATGCGCCAGACGATGCCGCAGCTTTTGCCCAGGATGTAGAGCATCATGCCGAACCAGATGAGGAAGCCCACGATGCCGTACATGGCCCACACTTTCACGAAATAGCTGTCGGGCGCAATGGTGGAAAGGTATTTATCGGCGTTGTACTTCTCGCCCCACATGCCAATCACACCCACGCCGCCGCCGAAAGGCCGGGGCCCCAGGTACTCGCGCAGCCGGGCCTGGTTGCGCAAGCGCACTTGCAGCGAGGGGTCGTTGGGGTCGAGAGAGGTGCGCATGCGGGCCACGCTGGGGCTGGCGTTGCCGATGGTGGTATACTTGAGCACACCAAACGCGCCCACGGCCAGCGCGCCGCCCAGCACCAGCACCTTCACCTGCTTGCTGAGCACGAGGTACATAAACACGCCCGCGATGAGCACGAACATGGCCCCGCGCGTACCCGAAATCAGCATGCCTTCCAGGCAGAGGGCGCTGGCAAGACCAAAAATCACCCGCTTCCACCACTTGAACGGGCCCAGCGCCAGCACCAGGCACACCACGCAGATGTGCGCCTGCGAAGCCCCGAACTGCGCCGCCTCGCTGTAGTAGGAAAATACCCGCAGCACCCCGAACAGGATGTGCGTTTTGGCCGCGCCCGAATCGAGCCAGAACTGCTCGGCCACATCCGGCCCGAAGGCCTTTTGCTTGAGCCCATAGAGCGCCCCGGCCACCGAAAAAAAGATGACCAGCGTGAGGAAAAGCTTGAGGTCTTTGGCCCGGTAAAACAGCATCATGGCCAGCGGCACGCTCAAAAACCAGTAGAACGTGGTGCCGCGCATCTCATAATACCAGCCCAGAATGCTGGCCCCGGCGGGGTTCACTATTTCGAGCACCGTGATGACGAACCAGGCCAGCCCCAGCTTGCACAGGTCGTTGTTCACCCGCGACCAGTCGGCCACTTCCCGGTTGCGGTGGAAGATAACGGCCAGCCACACCAGCACCAGAATAGCATCCATGCCCAGCCCAAACGGCGCGCCCTTCAGGTGCCGGTTGATGGTCATCACCAAAAAGCAATACCCAATGAAAGCCACCACGCCCAGCCTCGGATGCTGAAACAGCAGCGCCAGACACAACACCGCAATGGGCAGGCCCACCAGCAGGCCGGGTATCATAATACCCATCCGACTAGCCAGCCAGCCGGTGCCCAACGCCAGCAGCACGGCCCCCGGCAGCAGCAGCAGGCTGCCCAGGGCGGGGCTGAAGGATATGGGGAGGGACAGGGATTTCATGGGGGATTGGGGAAGGCTAGCTTAATTGACCGTTGTGCAGCGCATTCTGCTTTCAGGCCACTTTCGCGGCTGGAATAACCAAGTCTGTACTATCATAGCGGGCCACGCCGCAGAGCACGATTTCGACCGGCGCGGCGGTGGCGGCGCGGAGGTCGGCCACGGCTTGCTGGTCGGTGAGTTTCCAGCTGCGGCTGGCTTTGAGGGTGAGCAATACCAGGCTCAATTCCGGGAGCAGGGTGACGGGGTAGGTGGCTTCGAGCAGGGCCGGGAATTCGATGAGCACCAGCTGCACATCGGCGGCGCGGGGCTGGGTGAGCTCGGCCAGGTTCCAGCGGTGCAGGGTGGCTTGCGCGGGCGAGTAGTAGCGGGTGTAGTCGTTGGCCGGGCCGGCGTCGGTGCCTTCGGGGTAGAGGGCCAGCGTGGGCAGGCCGCCGGCATTGCAGCTTTGGGCCAATGACTGAACGACAGTGGTTTTACCCTCTTGGCGCAACGGGCTCAGCACGCCGGCCACAAAGGGCCGGGCGGGCGCGGCGCTCACCCGGCGCAGCACTTGCCGGGCCAGGTGCTCGGCGGCGGCGTGCTCGTAGCTGTGGTCGCGGGGCTTGGGGGCTTTGGCGGGCTTTTTGGTTTTTTTGAAGGGGTGGATGGGGTGCGCCGGGAGCAGGCCCAGCACCGGCAGGCCGGTTTGCGCCTGCGCCACCGAGGGCATCCGCAGCGATTTATCCAGCAGACCCATGCCCAGCAGGGTGGCCGCCACGAAGAAAAAGCCGCCAAACGCCCCGCCCGCCACCAGCACCAGGCGCTTGCCGCCCCTGGCCTGCGAGGGCAGAAAAGGCGGCGCCACAATCTTGAGATTGGTGGTCAGCTCATTGTTTTGCTGCGAGGCCTTGCTGTCGTTGAGGCTGGTGAACAGGGCGAAATAGGTTTTCTGGGTCAGGTCGATTTCCCGCTCGATGCGCTTGAGCATGGCCCCGAGGGGGGCCATTTTGTGATATTCTGCCATAAACTCGCCCTTGCGGCGGCCCATCACCTCCAGCTTGGCCTTGTTTTCGGTGGCTTCCAGCATGTTTTTCACCCATTCATCGAGCAGGCCCTTACTGGGAATGCCCTCCACGGAGTTGAGCTGGGCATAATGGTCGTTGAGGGTGGTGCGGATGGCCAGCACGGTTTCGGCGGCCTGCACCTGCAATTGCTGAGTGCGCGGGGCGGCATCAGTTTCCTGCTGCCGGGCAAACAGCTGCTGGTTAGCTATTTCCGTATTGAGGTTTTCCAGGTGCTTGCGCTGGCGCAGCAATTCGGCACTGCTGAGCAGCGACGCGCCCCGACCGGCCAGCTTCTTGTCCACGGCCGCCAGGGCGGCCAGGGCCCCTGCGTACTGCATCTCAATCTTGTTGATGTCGGAGTACAGGTACTCTCGTTCGCCGGCGATGTACTTCGTCTGCTCGTAATAGTTGATGATGTTGTTGTCGCGGTTGAAAACCAGGAATTTCTCTTCCGCATCGTTCAAACGCTTCAGGGCCTTTTCGGCTTCCACCTCGTAATAGCGGATTACGACGGCCGTCTGGCTCATGCGCAGGCTGCGGTACTCGGCCAGAAATACCTGCGTGGTAAGCGCCAGCGTGGCCCGGCAAATGGCGGCGTCCTCGGTTTCCAGCTCCAGCTTTATCAGGTCGCTGCTGTTGATACGGGTGGCATTCACCTTGCCCAGTGCCTCCACCGAGTACACAGGGTCGTGCGAGTTCAGCAGGCGGTACAGCTCGTTGGTATCGTTGGCACTGGCGTAGGCCGTCACGTTGCGCTGGGTAGCGGCCAGCGTGGGGCCGGTGAGCTGCCGGCGCAGCGCGGCCGGCAGCAGCGCCCGCATCCGCGAGAGCGAGGCCCAGCTCAATTGATTGGCATCCAGCTCTTTCAATTGCAGGTGGCTGGCCAGCAGGTAGCAGGCGGCATGCTCCTTGGTTTCGCGCGATTTTATCAGCGAGAGCAGGTTATCGAAGGCGTTGCTGGTCCGGAAATAGTCGCTTTCCGAGTTGCCCGTGAGCGAATAGCCCGAGGCAATGCCCGTGTAAATAGTGGTTTCCGAAGCGTAGGATTTGGCCTCATGGCGGGTAAAATAAAACAGCGAGCCGCCCAGCGCCAACGGCACCGCGAGCAGCAGTTTCCAGTTTTTCAACAGGAGGCGCAGGATATCGGTGGGACTCATTTAGCGGCGGCGGTCATCAGGACGGAGATTTTGCCGCCGACGAATTCTTCGAGGACCATGAAGGCAGTTTCGTACCGGCTGTGAGCATTTTGCTGCTCGATGGCGGCGTTGATGTATCGGTCATTCAGCTGCGACACCTCGCCAAGCAGCATTTCGCCGGCTTTGAACTGCTTCTCGGCCAGCTGATAGTTTACCTGGGCCGAGTAGTAGGCCTGCTGGCGCAGGGCCAGCACTTTGCGGTCGAGCAGCACGGTCTGGTACAGCTCAATGATGGACTGGCGCAGGCCGTCTTCCTGGGCCTGCTGCAAGTGCTCCAGCTTCTGGCATTGCAGCTGCTGCCGGTTTATCTGGTTGCGCCGGCTCAGGAGCCGGTCCAGCGGCAGGTTCAGGTTGATGGCCGTGGAATAGTGCGTATGCGACGAAGTGGTGCCGACATTGGGCAGCAGGCTTTGGTCGGCCACGGTCACGCTGGCAATGTTGCCGTAGCCGAAATTATTTGAGAGTATAATACTGCTCAGAATGGCCTTGCGGGCCATTTGCAGGTCTTCGTGCGTAATGCGCTGGTCGGTTTTGATGGCTTCGAGCGCGGCCGAGTGCTGCACGGCTGCCGCCACCAGCAGCGGCAGCGCCACCGCCGGAGCCTCAAAAAAAGTGGCTTGCCACGCCTCCGGCAGTGGTGCGGCTGCCTGGCCCAGGCCCGGCAGCACCAGCCCCAGCAGGCCCAGCAACAGCAGCACGAGTACCTTCATCACACGTTCTCCTTTTGGAACAGCGCCGGAATGGTGCGCAGTAGAATCTCCAGGTCTTTGCGCAACGAATGATGCTGGGCATACTCATTATCAAGGCCTTTACGCTCGTCTTCCGACATTGTGCCGCCCTTGCCGCGCTTCATCACCTGCCACAGGCCCGTGATGCCCGCCGGCGCAATAAACCGGGCCGCAAACTGGTCCGTCATCAGCTTTTCGGCCTCATACAGCGGCAGCGGACGGTTGCCCACAATGGCCATATCGCCGCGCAGCACGTTCCAGAGCTGCGGCAGCTCGTCAATGCTGGTGTTGCGGATGAAATGCCCCACGCGGGTAATGCGTGGGTCGTTGGCAATTTTCACGAAGGCCGCGCCGCCCTGCACCTTTTTATCGAGCCAGTACTGCTTCTCGCAAATCGCCGTGCCCGTGTCGTTGAAGAGCAGGCTTTGGCACCGGCCCGTGCCGCCAAGCACGCAGGCCGCGCACAGCCCAGCCGGGGCCGCAGCCGGGGCCGCAGCCGGGGCCGCAGCGTACTGGTTCAGGTTTTTCATCGAGGCCAGCAGCTGGTCGGCATCCGGGCGCATCGAGCGGAACTTCCAGAATTTAAACACCTTATAACCCGTGCCCACCCGGTACGAAAAGTAAAACACCGGGCCCTTCGATTCGAGCCGCACCAGCGCGGCCACCACCAGCAGCAGTGGCGAAAGCAGCACCAGCGCCGTGGCGGCGCACACTATGTCGAAGGCCCGCTTGCCCGGCGTTTTGCGGAAGGCATACTGGCTGGCCGCTTCGGGCGCGGCGGGCCGGTTCACGAAATAAATGCGCGCCAGCAGCTCCTTGCGGGCCATATTCGGGGGCAATACCTCCGCAATGCCCAGCAGCAGTGCCCGGGCGGCCGGAATCAGGTCGGCGTTGGCCAGCCAGAAAATGGGGCACGCCACGGCCAGCTCCTTTTTCAGCAGCCGCATCAGCTCCAGCCCCAGGCGGGAGGTGAGGGGCGCGACGTCGATGATGGCCTCAAAAGCGCGTTCGGGCTGCTGGCACAGGGCTACCATGCGGGCGGCGCTGTCGATGTGCAGCACCGCCAGGTCGTCGGCGTAGGTCTGCTGAAAGCGAGCCGCTTCCGCAGCATCGGCCGAGAGGTAAACGACGGTTTTTAGGGCCTTGGTCATGAGTCGCGGGGCTTAAAAGCTGAGCTTGCGCATCATGTTTTTCAGGCGCAGGGCCAGCTCTTCGGGGTTGAAGGGCTTCACCATGTAGTCGTCGGCCCCATGGCGCAGGCACTGGATTTTGCTACTACTTTCTTCCTTGCCCGAAAGCATGATGAGGGGAACGTGCCGGTGCAAAATACTGGTTCGCAGGCGCTTAATAAAGGCCGGGCCGTTCATCACGGGCATCTCGTAGTCGGCCACAATGGCGTCCACGTCGTTGCCGTCGTCCAGCCATTGCATTGCGGCCTGGCCGTTAGGCTGCGGCACTACCAAGTACTCATCCTCAAAGTAGCGCTTCAGGATAAGTTGGATAGTAGGCTCGTCGTCGACGACCAGTAAGGTTTTTTTCATGCTGATTTAACTTTAGAAAATCGAGGATTGGCCGGCCCGCCCGGGGTTACTGCTGGTATTCGATGGCCAGCTCCGCTACCGGGTGGTGGCGCAGTTTGCGGGGTGCCGCCGTGCTGCGCGGCACCTGCTGGTGGTAGAGCTGCTCGACCTGCCGGGTCATGGCCTCGGCCGTGAAGCCCGCCTGAATGGTCTGGTAGGCGTGCGCGCCCAGCGTGCGGCGCAGCTCCTGGCTGGCGACCAGCCGCTGGATGGCAGCGGCCAGCAGCTCGGGCGCTTTAACGGGCACGAGCAGCCCGTTCACGCCGTGCTCAACAATTTCCTTGGTGGCCTCAATAGTGCTGGCAATAACTGGTTTACCCATCGCCATCGCCTCCAGAATGCCAATGGGCAGGCCTTCCCACAGCGAAGGCAAACAGTAGATATCCAGCGCCTGCAGCACGTCGGGAATGTCCTGGCGGAAGTCGGTAAAAATGACCTTCGCTTCAATGCCCAGCTCCCGGGCCAGCTGCTGCGCCCCGGCCTTCAGGTCGCCGTTGCCCACCAGCAAAAACTTCACGTTGAGGCCCGCCGGCAGGGCTGCCACGGCCCGCAGCATGGTGAACGGGTCCTTCTGCGCCGTCATGCGGGCGATGTAGCCCACCAGCACCACGTCGGCGGCAATGCCCAGCTCGGCGCGCACGTTGTAGGTACGCAGGCTGGGGTTGAAGCGGTGCAGGTTGATGCCATTTTTGATGACCACGGCGTGGCGCATATCGCTGAATTCCAGACCATCGCGCCGGTTGCTTTCCGATACGCAGATGGTGGTTCCGGCCTGCCGCATCAGCAGCTTTTCGGCCAGCTGATAGACTTTGCGGACCAGCGGCTTCTGGTCGAGGTGAAACGACCAGCCGTGCACCGTGTAGATAACGGGCAGGCCCAGCTGCTTAGCGGCCCAAAAGGTGTTGGAATGCGCCCGCGTACCGTGTGCGTGCACCAGGTCAATCCGCTCCTCGCGCAGCAGCCGTTTTACCCGCCGCCAGGTGGCAACGTTGAAGGGCCGCTCGGTGTGGATGACGTGGGTTCTGACACCCATGGCCATGAGCCGGTCAATCATGGGGCCGGGCGTGAACGAGAGCACCACGGGCTCAAACTGCGACTTATCCAGGGCATGCACCAAGTCCAGGACGTGCGTTTCGCCGCCCCCAATCTGCCCCTGCCGAATGGTTTCCAGTACTCGTATTTTGCGTGGCATAAGGGGGTAGGGGGAGGTGGTAAGCGTTGGGGAAAGATTGGTTAGCGCGCCGGGGCCAGGGCCGGCACCAGCGCCGCCGGGGCCGGGCTCACGGCCCGCACGGCGGCGTAGAGCTTGGCCACGCTGGCCGCCCAGGTATGACTTTGGGCCAGGGCCACGCCACGGGCGGCGCGCCCGGGGTCGGGCGCTACCAGCACCTGCGCCAGCTGGGCCAGCCATTCGTACTGGTTGCCCGCCAGGTAGGCGTAGTCGGCAAACACTTCCATGGTGCGGGTGCGGGTGGCCACCACGGGCCGGCCCATGGCCAGGTACTCGTCAATTTTGAGCGGGTAATTGCCCTGGGTCACGTCGTTCACGGCCTGCGGATTGATGCACACATCGAAATGCTGCACGTAGGCCGGCAGCTGCGCGGGCGTTTTATTGCCCAGAAAATGCACGTTGGGCAGCTCGTGCAGGGCGCTTTGCCGGAAGTCCGCGTCCTCGGGGCCCACCAGCACCAAGTGGTAGTCGGGGCGCTTGCGGGCCAGGGCCAGCAGCAATTCCAGGTCGAGCCGCACGGTGGTCAGAAACCCGGTGTAGCCGATGCGGGGCAGCGGCACGGCGGCCAGGTCGGCGGGCACTTCGTGCCAGGTTTCGGCCTGGTACAGGGCCAGCACGCAGCCCTGACCGATGTCGTAGCTGTGCGGGTTGGCCTGGTGGGCGTAGTCGGTCAGGTAGGCCGAGTTGGCCGCCACCACGTCGGCCTGCTGCAACAGCCGCGCCTCCGCCGCCGGCCCGTGCCGCCGGAAATACGGCACCGTCACCATGTAGTCGCGCAGGTAATAAATGAACTTACGAGGCTTGAGGAGCCGCCTCAACTCGGTGCCCTGGAAGATGAGGCCGTCCTGCAACAGGTAGGGCGCATCGAAGCCCAGGGTGCGGGCAGCTTTGCGAATGCTACGTGCCAGCAGCCACGCGTTCAGCTTATTCCCCATCGAAAACAAGCGGGCCGAGGTCAGCCAGTTGATGGACAGCACCAGGCAATCGGGGGTGCACAGCCACACGTTGGGTTCGACGTAAGTAAGCCCCTGGGCCCAACCCAGCAGCACCCGAAAGCGCTGGCGCACCGCCGGCCGCCGAAAACCTAACACCAATGCACTGATATCCAGGGGCATATTTACGTATAGCACCCTGTTGTGCCGGGCAAACTCCCGGGCCAGGTTGCGGGCGTTGGTCCCCAGCTTCAGGTCCCAGTCCTGCTGGCACAGCATGATGATGTTTTCCTGGTTCATACGGTCAGGCCGCCAGGCGCAGCTCCTGTTCAAAAAGCCGCACCACCACGTCGGTCGTCGTGGCCACCACCTGCAGAATGGCTAGCAGCTCCAACTTGTCGCGGTGCTGGAAGGCAATGCGCTCCATCTCTTTCAGCAGGCCGGTGCTGGGCTCGATGCGCAGGTTGCCGAAGGTGGATTTCAGGCTGTGGGCATGGTAGGCAATGGTCACCCAGTCCTCACCTTCGATAGTAGCTTTGAGCTGCGCAATCTGCCCGGGCACCTGGTTCACAAACATCGACTGCATTTCCCGCACAAACGCGGAGTTATTAGCCAGCTTACCCAGCCCGGAAAAATCATATAGCGGCCGCGCTGCCGGGGGCATTATTTCAGCAGCCATAAGATGACCAGGGTTCGGGGGAGCGGTTTGGAAGAGGGCCTGGGTTTGCATGTTCAGCTGTAGTAGTGAGGGGGATATACCAAGAGAAAGTGCCTGGGGCGGGCAGCCAACGCCTGCCCCGGTCTGAAGCATCGGGCCTGGGTTACCGGCTGCAAAGCTAATGGGGTGCCAAAAGATTTTTATTTAATATATATTTCAAAATCAATTAATTATAAATAAACAAGCCCTGCAAACACTCCACCTTATAGAGTAAGCATCCAACATCTGGAGTGTGGGCAATTGGCATCCTCGCTTTGCTGCGAGTAGTGGTCGCACAGCTTACCAAACCCACATGGCAGACCGTTGACCGGCAGCCACGGAGTGGTAACGTATCAATAACAGAACCGGGAAGACAGCACGCTCAAGCCCGGTTGGGGCAACACTCGTTGACCAGGCACCGCTCCAACCGGGCTTCGAAAATTAATAATCCCCAGATTTCACCACCGACACCTCGCCGCCAACAGCAGGCTGCCCACCCGCAAAAAAGCCGTCTGAAACGCACGCGTTTCTGGTCCCGCTTCAGGGCTCCCCTGTTGCACTCATCTGCTATCGCATGAGGTCCGCCATCGTCAGGCCCGCCTTTCCCATCCTGCTTTGTTGCAAAAGAAGCGCGCCAGACTACCACTCCAGATGCTGGAAAGCCACTCCACGAGGTGGAGATAAGGCCAAGAGCACCATTAATAAAGCATTAATATTCAATTATTTAAAAATTATATTTTCTTTGGCACCCCATTCGCCCTGGGGCTGGCATGACTCATTCGCTACCCGTTTCCGACCACACTACCAACCCGGCCGATTTGCCCGCGCTGCTGGCCCGCCTGGGCTACGCTCCGGTAGCCACTGGCGGGGTGCGCCTGCGGGGCTGCCCCAACCCCGACGGCAGCCTGCGCTGGCTGTGGCCCACCACCCTGCGGCAGCCCCTGTTCCTAGAGCTGTATAATGCGGCGTCGCCCAAGGCGCGGCTATTTAGCGCCTTCGTGCAGCTGGTGTTCTTCTGCCGGCTGCAGGGGGTGTTTTTTCGGCGTTTGCCGGGCCGGTTTGCGGCAACCGGCCAGCAGGTGTGGCCCCGGGCCGATTTCGCCTTGTTTACCGGCACGCCCGGCCCCAACCGCAAGGCGGTGTGCTGCTACGCATTAGCCCCCGGCCAGCTGGTGTTTGCCAAGCTGCCGCTGGGCCCCGTTGCGGCCGAAAAAGTGCAGGCCGAAACCACTACCCTGCTCGACCTGAACCAGCGCGGCTTCACCGGGTTCGACCTGCCCCGGGTGCTCGACTACGAGCCCGGCCATCTGCTGCAAAGCAGCGTGCAGGTGCCCGGCGCGCGGCGCGCCACGCGCTTCGGGCCGGCCCACGCCAGCTGCCTCCAGGAGCTGCTGGCCACCACGGGCACGCGGCAGCCCCTGGCCGCCAGCAACTGCTGGGAAAGCATTGCCGGGCAGGTAGCCGAGCTGCAGGAGCTGAGCGAAACGCGGGTGCCCTTCGGCTTGCGCACCAAACTCCAGCACCTGCTCGCAACCCTCGACCCCAACCAGGAAATCTCGGTCGGTTTTGCCCACGGCGACTTCACGCCCTGGAACTGCTGGCTGGGGCCCGAGAAGCTGGCCATCTACGACCTAGAGCTGGCCCTGCCCGAGGCCTCGCTGCTCTACGACCTGTTCCATTTTGAGGTGCAGCAGGCCCTGCTCACCACGCACCGGTCGGCGGTTGATATCCGGACACAGGCGCTGACCACGGCCCAGCTGCACTTTGCCACGGTGCCGGCGGCCGAGCTGGGCGTGGCATGGCAGCTGTATCTGCTGCACCAGGTGGCAACCGGAGCGCTGCTCTACCACGCCCAAACGGCCTGGCACCCGCAGGTGAGCTGGCTGCTGAACGGCTGGAATGCCCTGCTCACCCTGGAGCTGGCCCCCACGATGGAGCACCGCCAGCTGGCCATTTTCGACCTGCTCGACTTCGTGCAGCTGCTGACCCGGCCGGGCGTGGTGCTCAAGCCCCGCGCCGCCAACGCCTACTACCCCGCCCCATCTTCCGACCTCGACCTGCTGCTGGAGGAAGCCGATATGGAAGCGGGCGTGCACTTCCTGCGCCATTATCCGCTGGCGCAATCGGCGGTGCTGCGGCCGGCCGCGCACATGCAGTCCGTCGATTGCTTGTTCCTAGACGGCTCCCTGCTGTCCGTCGACTTGCTGCACCAGCTCGAGCGCATGGAGCTGCGCCTGCTCGATACCGAGGCTGTGCTGAGCCAGGCCGAGCGGGCCGTGGCCGGCGTGCCCGTACCCAGCCTGCGCGACGATTTTGTGTACACCTGGCTGTTTTACTGGCTCAACCAGAGCAACTTGCCGCTGAACCACTTGCGGCACTTCCAGCAGCTGGCCGCCGGGCAGCAGGCGGCGCTGCTGGCCCACCTCACCGCCGCCTACGGCCTCACCTTCCACAGCCTGGCCGAAGCCAGCGTGTACGTGCCGGCCAAGGCCGAGCATTTGGCCTTCACCTTGCGCCAGGCCCCGGTCAACCGCCGGCTCCACCGCTGGGCGCGCGGCCTGCGCTACCTGCTGAGCACGGCGGTGGAGTTTGGGCGGCCGGGCGGCCTCATCATCACCTTCAGCGGGGTCGATGGCGCGGGCAAGTCCACGGTGATTGAGCACGTGAAGGAGCGGCTCGAAAAGAAGTGGCGCAAGCGCGTGGTGGTCATCCGCCACCGTCCGTCGGTGCTGCCCATCATCAGCGCCTGGAAGTATGGCAAGCAGGGTGCCGAGGCGCGCAGCGTGCAGAACCTGCCCCGCCAGGGGCAGAACTACGGCCTGGGCTCTTCGCTGGCCCGCTTTGCCTACTACTATGTCGATTATGTTTTTGGCCAGGCCGTCATCTGGCTCAGGCACACCCGGCGCGGCCACGTCGTGCTCTACGACCGGTATTATTTCGACTTCATCAACGACGGCCGGCGCAGCAACATCGACCTGCCCGTCCGCCTCACACAGGCGCTCTACGCCCTCGTGAATAAGCCCCGGCTCAACTTCTTTCTCTACGCCGACCCGCAGGAGATTCTGCGCCGCAAGCAGGAGCTTTCGGCCAGCACCATCACCCAGCTCACGCAGCAGTACAAAATACTGTTTGGGCAACTTGGAGCCCGCTACCGCGACTCCCGCTATGTGCCCATCGAAAACCAGGATTTAGACACCACGCTGGCCCTGATTGGCCAGTACATCCAGCAGGAAATTTAAGCGGCCACCATGAAATCTCTCCTCGAAAAATGGGTGCGCCGGCGCAACCCGCACTTTGCCCTGCACCCCAGCGTGAGCACCGCCGTACTGCTGGGCTTCGGCTTCCAGACGGCCCTGAGCCTGCTGCGCGGCAGCCAACTGTGGCTGCGCGGCCGGGCATCGGGCGGGGCCATGCTGGGCCAGGGCGTCCGGTTTCAGTACCTGGGGCTCATTCGCTTTGGGAAGTTCCTGAAAACGGGCGATAACGTACGCTTCAGCGGCCTGGGTACTGATGGGCTGACACTGGGCGACAACGTGAGCATCGGCGCTTTCAGTCAGGTCATTGTCTCGACTTCGCTCAGCGAGCCGGGCCGGTTTATCCGGGTGGGCAGCCGGGTGGGCATCGGCGAGTTTGCCTACCTGGGCGGCGGCGGCGGCCTCAGCATCGACGACGACTGCATCATCGGCCAGTACTTCAGCTGCCACCCCGAAAACCACAGGCACGCCGAGTTCGACACGCTCATCCGCCTGCAGGGCGTGGTGCGCCAGGGCATCAGCATCGGGGCCAACTGCTGGATTGGCAGCAAAGTAACCGTACTCGACGGTGTGACCATTGGCGCAGGCTGCGTGGTGGCCGCCGGAGCCGTGGTCACGCGCCCGGTGCCGGCCGGCTGCGTGGTAGCGGGCGTGCCGGCCCGCATCATCGCCTACCGCGAACCAGCCGAAACCGCCGCCGCAGAATTAATCAACGCACTCGCATGAACACCGTATTAATCACCGCCTACGCCGTCAATCCCTACAAAGGCTCGGAAGACGGCATGGGCTGGAATTTCATCCTCCAGGCCGCCCGCTTCCAGAAAGTGGTGGCCGTGACGCGCCGCAACAACGGCCCGCACATTGTGCGCTACCTGGCCGAAAACCCCGCCGTGGCCGCCCAGGCCGCCCGCGTCGAGTTTCTCTACTTCGACCTGCCCGCCTGGACGCGCTGGTGGAAAAAAGGCCCGCTGCTCTCGCTAATCTACTTCTACATGTGGCAGCTGGGCCTGGCGCTGTGGCTGCGCGCCCGCCGCCCGGCCGTGGACGTGGTGCACAACCTCAACTTCCACAACGACTGGACGCCCAGCTTCCTCTGGCTGCTGGGCCGGCCGCTGGTGTGGGGCCCCATCGGGCACCACCCGCCCATTCCGGCCAGCCACTTGGCCCGCTACGGCGCGGTGGCCTTCTGCAAAGACCGCCTCATTGGCAGCCTGAAACATTTTTTCTGGCACCTCGACCCATTTTTGTGGCTGACGCGCCGCACCGCCCACCGCGTGCTGTGCATGAACTCGACCGCCGGCCACCGCCTGGGCCGCCCCGCTTCGGCTTTTGAAATCATGCCCTCGGTGGCCATTGACTTGCCGGCCACCGCAGGGGAGCTGAACGCCGGAACAACGGTCAAAACCGGCTTCACGGCCATGATTGCAGCCCGCATGGTGCCGCTCAAGGGCTTTGACATGGTGGTTCTGGCCTTCGCCAGATTCTACCACGCCCTGCCCGCCGCCACCCGCGCCGAGGCCCGGCTGCTGCTCATCGGCAGCGGCCCAGAAGAAGGCCGCCTGAAAGAGCTGCTCGCCTATAATCAGCTGACTGACTGCGTGGTAATCCGGCCCTGGCTGGCCCGCGAGGAGCTGCTCACGCTGTACCAGCAGGCGTCGGTGTTCTTTTTTCCCTCGCACGAGGGGGCCGGCATGGTGGTGGCCGAGGCCATGAGCTACGGCGTGCCCGTGCTCTGCTACGAGAACGACGGCCCCGGCGAGCTTACCCCGGCTGCCTCCACCCTCAAAGTGCCCTACCGCTCCTTCGCGGCCAATGTGGAGGACTTTGCCGCCCAGCTCACGCGCCTGCACCACTCCCCCCTGCTGCAAGCCGCCGAGGCCGACCTGGCCCGCCGCCACGTGGCGCAGCACCACACCTGGGAGCGGCGCGGCCTCCAGCTTCACAGCGTGTACCAACAAGTGCTAGCCGCATGAAAAAGCCCCACATCCTCGCCGTTCACCTGCTCAACGACCGCAGCGGCAGCCCGCTGGTGCTGCGCCAGTCGCTGGAAGTGCTGGCCGAGGCCGGCTATGCCATCGACCTGCTCACGGCCACGCCCGGCGCACCGGGGTTCCTGAGCGACCTGCCCGGCGTGACCACCCACGCGCTGGCCTACCGCTGGTCGGCCAGCGCGTGGCGCACGCTGCTCAACTTTGGGCTGGTGCAGTGGCTGCTGTTCTGGAAAGTGCTGCGGCTGGCCACCGCCGACAGCACCGTGTATGTGAACACCCTGCTGCCGGCCGGGGCGGCGCTGGCGGCCCGCTGCCGGGGGGCGCGGGTGGTGTACCACCTGCACGAAGTGTCGCTGAGGCCCGCGCTGCTACGGCGGCTGCTGTGCGCGGTGGCCGCCCACACGGCCCACCAGGTGCTGTGCGTGTCGGAGCATGTGCGCACGGCGCTGGCGCTGCCGGTGGCCCGGCAGGTCGTGGTGCACAATGCCCTCGCGCCCGCCTTCGTTGCCAAAGCCAGCCAGACGCCCCTGCCCAACCGCAGCCCCGAGCCCTTCGTGGTGCTCATGGCCTGCTCGCTGCGCGACTACAAAGGCATTCCCGAATTCGTTGCCCTGGCCCGAGCCATGCCCGCGCTGCGGTTCGAGCTGGTGCTGAACGCCGCGCCCGCCGCCGTGGCCAGCTACCGGAACCAGATTTTGGTGCCGAACAACCTCACGCTTTTCCCGGCGGCGCACGACATGCACCCGCACTACCAGCGCGCCGCCGTGGTCTTAAACCTCTCGCGGCCCGATGAATGGGTCGAAACCTTCGGCATGACCATTCTGGAGGCCATGAGTTACGGCCGGCCCGTGATTGTGCCGCCCGTGGGCGGCGTGGCCGAGGTGAACGTGCACACCCACACCGGCTTTGCCATCAATGGCCGGCACCTGGAGGCCCTGCAGCAGGCCCTGGGGCTGCTGGCCCACAACAGCGCCTGCTACGTGCGCATGGCCACCGCCGCCCGGCAGCGGGCCGCCAGCTTTGCCCCCAGCCGCTTTGCCGGGCAGGTGCTCGCCACGTTCCGCGCCGAACAGCCCGGGGCCACTGCCCCGGCTCCCACACCGGTGCCCATGGCCCCGGACGCGCTGGCCGGGGCCTGACCGGGGCCGCACGGCCCCGCTTTTCTATCGCAAGTCCTTTTACCTACCTCCTCTGTTCGAATTTTACTGATGTCCACCAACACGCACAAGAAAGTTGCCATTATCGGCACCGTGGGGCTGCCGGCCTGCTACGGCGGCTTCGAAACCCTGACGGCCTACCTCGTCAAGTACCTGCACGAGCAGCACGACCTCACGGTGTATTGCAGCGGCAAAACCTACCCCAAGGCCGAGCGTCGCTCGCACTACGAAGGCGCCAAGCTAGTGTACCTACCCCTGCAAGCCAATGGTATGCAGAGTATTATCTACGATTGCCTGTCTATTCTGCACGCCGTGCTGTTTGCCGATGTGCTGCTGGTACTGGGCGTGCCGGGGGCGCTGATGCTGCCCTTCGTGCGCTGGTTCACCAACAAGAAAGTCATTGTTTCCATCGATGGCATCGAGTGGCGGCGCGAGAAGTGGAGCCCCTTTGCCAAGCGGTTTCTGCGCTGGTCCGAAAACCTGGCGGTGAAGTACTCGCACGCCGATATTTCCGACAACGACGCCATTCAGGACTACACGGCCCGCGCCTACAGCACGAGAAGCCGCGTCATCGAATACGGCGGCGACCACGCCCGCCCGCAGCCCATCACCGACGAGGCCCGGGCGCAGTACCCGTTTCTGGCCAAGCCCTATGCCTTCAAGGTATGCCGCATCGAGCCCGAAAACAACGTGAGCATGGTGCTGGAGGCCTTTGCTGCCCTGCACAGCTACACCTTCGTCATCGTGGGCAATTGGAAGAACAGCGTCTACGGCCGGCGCATTTTTGCCGAGTTCGGCAACGGGGCCTACCCCAACCTGCACCTGCTCGACCCCATCTACAACCAGCAGCAGCTCGACGTGCTGCGCAGCAACTGCGCCGTGTACGTGCACGGCCACAGCGCCGGCGGCACCAATCCCTCACTGGTGGAGGCCATGAGCCTGGGCCGGCCGGTGCTGGCCTTCCACGCCTCGTTCAACAAGGCCACCACCGAGAACAAGGCCATCTACTTCGCCACCAAAGCGGAGCTGATACAGCAAATCAAAGAAACCAGCATGGTGACCTGGCTGGAGCTGGGCCAGCAGATGCAGAGCGTGGCCAACCGCCGCTACAACTGGGCCGTTATCGCCCGCAAGTACAACTACCTCATCCTCAAAGTGGCCGGCATGGTGCGCAAGAACGCCAAAGCCGGCCTTCACTCCCAACTGAGCCAGCTGCCGCCCGCCGACCTGGTGGCCAACCAGCTGGGCCAGTACGCGGCCCTGAAGATGTTCTATGACGACGAAGTGTAGGGCTTCAACAGCGCAGGCCACCTGCATTCGCCCTTTCCCAACCAATGGAGTTGTTTAGAAAGTCACAAAAGGTACTCAACCGGTCATGCTTCGCTGCGCGCTGCATGACCGTTCGGGGACTTTCTAAACAGCTTCAATATTGCCTGTTTAAACAAAACACATAAACCATTTTTTAAACAAAAATGATTGTTTTTCATTTAACGAGTAATATAGCTCATTCATCGTCTTTATTGACTGGTTAATCGTGCATACCTTAAATGTATATTTTTATATTAAAACATAAATAAAATATAAATAATACCAACTTTTATCATTCAGTTACCTGAGATTTATTACATACTTTCAACCTTTCATCTGTACCGGCCTTTTTATAAGGTTGGGGGGTATCGGCCCGGCTGGTTAGTGTATACCGCAGCTAACTAGTCCTTAAGGCGTATCGCGCCACCTTACTGAGCCGGCAAAGTCAACTATGGAATCACCTTTCATCATCTTCATCGTTGAGGATGACCCCTGGTACGGGCAACTGCTGCACTACCACCTGTCCCTTAATCCGGAAAATACGGTTCACCTCTGGACGTCGGGGCAGGAATGCCTGGACAACATGCACTTGCTGCCCGATGTGGTAACCATCGACTTTTCGCTGCCCGACATCAGCGGCGACAAGCTGCTGAGCACCCTGCGGCAGCGCTGGCCCGAGGTGCCGCTCATCGTCATCAGTGCGCAAGATAAAATCGCGACGGCTGTGCACTTGCTCAAGATGGGCGCGTCCGACTACCTGGTGAAAGACGACAACACCAAGGATTTTCTCTGGAATACCGTGCAGAAGCTGCGCGAAACCAATGGCCTGCGCCAACGCGTGAAAAGCCTCGAAAGCCAGCTCCAGGCCAAGTACGATTTCAGCAAAATCATGAAGGGCAACAGCCCGGCCATCAAGCGCATTTTTGGGCTGATGGAGAAAGCGGCCCAAACGCCGGTCAACGTTTCCATCACCGGCGAAACGGGTACGGGCAAGGAGCTGGTGGCCAAGGCCATTCACATGAACTCGGGGCGGCACCGCAAGCCCTTTGTGGCCGTAAACATGGCCGCTATTCCCACCGAGCTGCTGGAAAGCGAGCTGTTTGGGCACGAGAAGGGCGCGTTCACCAGCGCGGTGGCCCGCAAAATCGGCAAGTTTGAGGAGGCCAACGGCGGCACGCTGTTTCTGGACGAAATCGGGGACCTGAACCCCGCCATTCAGAGCAAGCTACTGCGCGTGCTGCAGGAGCGCGAATTGCAGCGCGTGGGCGGCAACGAGCGCATCAAGCTCGACGTGCGCCTCATCACGGCCACGCACAAGAACCTGGCCGATGAAGTGCAGAAAAGCACGTTTCGCGAAGACCTGTACTACCGCATCATGGGCCTGCCACTGCTGCTGCCGCCCCTGCGCGAGCGCGGCCAGGACACGCTGTACCTAGCCAAATACTTCGTGGACGAGTTTTGCCGCGAGTATGGCAAGCCCGCCCTGGTGCTGGCCCCCGACACGCTGGCTAAGCTGCGGGCCTACGCCTACCCCGGCAACGTGCGCGAGCTGAAAACCATTGTGGAGTTGGCCGCCGTGCTCAGCAACGGGCCGGAGATTTCGCCCGCCGATGTGATGTTTGCCCCGGCCGGGCGCGACACCAGTTTCCTGAGCTCGGAAAAGACCCTGCGGGCCTACACCTGCGCCATTGTGCGGCACTACCTAGAGAAGTACGACGGCAATGTGCCGCAGGTGGCCCAAACCCTGGACGTGGGCAAGTCCACGATTTACAAGATGATACAGGACGGCGAAATATAACCGGCCGGCGTTTCCACTTCTCTGACCGTGCCCATGACCCCCAACACTACCCGTGCCACGCTCGAGCACACGCTGCGCCAGCGTGATGCCGAAATCGCCGAATTGCGCGCTCAGCTGGCGGCCGTCTCCGACGCGGCTCCTTTGGGTGAGGGCAGCCCGGCCGAGTTGCAGGAGCAGCTGCAAACCAGCTACTCCGGGCTCCTGCTCAGCGATTCGCGGGGCTGCATCATCTGGGCCAACCCGGCATTGCTGGCCATGTGCCGCTGCACGCTGGCCCACCTGATAGGCCGGCCGCTCTCCGACCTGCCCCCCGACATGCAGTCCAGCGCCGAGGTGCAGGCCACGGTGGCGGCCAGCCTGGCCCGGCAGGAGGCGTTTCAGTTTGAATTGCCAGACCACCCCGCGCAGGAAGGCAAGCGGCTGCGCCTGGATATGCATCCCCTGCACAAAACGTCGCAGGGAGAGTTTGAACTGTTTCTGGGCCTGCTGGAGGACCTTTCGCTTAAGCGGAAGGCCCAGCAGGTATTGGCCGAAAGCGAAGCCCGGTTCCGCATCCTGGCCGAAAGTGCGCCGTGCGTGCTCTACCGCGTGCGGCAGGACAACGATGACCCGCGCCGGTTCACGTACTGCAGCCCCAGGCTGAAGGAACTTTTCGGGATTGATGACATGGAGCACCTGAGCGACTTCGTGCATCCCGATGACCACCCGGCCAATTGGGCCATCTACCAGGCGGCCATCGCGGCCAACGTGCCGGTGATGCTGGAGTGCCGCCTGGTGGTACCGGGACAGCCCTTGCGCTGGTGCCGCCTCAGCTCGGCTATGTCGGGCCAGGACGACTACGGCCGGGACTTCAGCGGCAGCATCGAGGACATTACCCTCAGCAAGCTGGCCGAGGAGGAAGCGCGCCGCAGCATTCTGCGCGGGCTGCTCATGATGGAAGGCCTGGGCATGGGCACCTGGGAATACCACTACACCACAAAACACACGTCGGTATCGCACGAATGGCTGAACATGCTCGGCTACGACGACCAGGTCTGGGACGACGAGAGCATCACCCTCCTCGACTACGTGCATCTGGATGAGATTGCCCTGGTGAACCAGGAGTGGACTTCCTGCCAGAGCGGCGAAAAGGAGCTGTTTGCCTGCGAGCACCGCGTGCGCTGCCACGATGGAAGCTACAAATGGGTGCTGAACCGGGGCATGGTGACCAAGCGCAATGCGCTGGGCACGCCACTTATTTTCACAGGCATCATCGGGGATATTTCGGCGCGCCGGGAAGCCCAGAATGCCCTGGCTACCACGGCGCTGCGCCTCACTACTACGTTTAAAGAGCTGAAGCGCGGGGTGCTGCTGGTGGACGAAAATCACAAGGTGGTGCTGACCAACAATGCCTTTTGCCAGCTCTTCGAGCTCACGGCTGCGCCCGAGGAGCTCATCGGCACCGACTATCACCAGGTGGAAGCGCAGATACAAAGCTGCATTGCGCGGCCGGTGGCCGACGCGCCGGACATGGCCACCCAGGTAGTACGCCGGCTGGAAGAGCGCCTCAACCTGTTTCACATGAGTAATGGGCGCGTGGTAGAGCGCGAGTTCGGGCCGGTTTGGGACGGGGATACGGATATCGGGTTTCTTTGGAAATTTGAGGACATTACCGAGAGCTACAAAGCCAAAAAGGGCCTGCAGCTCCGCGAGGCCAAGTACCGCACCATCATCGACAACATGCAGCTGGGGCTGGTGGAGACGGACCTGGAGAAGCGCGTGCTCTATGCCAACCCGAACTACTGCAACTTTATTGGCTACACCAACGAAGAGCTGCTCGGCAACCCGCTGCCTTCGTTGCTGATGCCCTACGGCAGCCTGCCGCACATCGAGCAGCAATACCAGCTGCGGGAACAAGGGGTGAGCAGCTCTTATGAGATGCCCATCGTGACCAAGGACGGCAAGACGAAATGGCTTTTTACCGGAGCTGCCCCGCTCTACGACCAGGAACATGCCGTGATGGGCACCATTGGCATCAGCCTCGACATCACGCACATGAAACAGCTGGAACAAAACCTGCGCGAAGCCAAGCAGCAGGCCGAGTATTCGGCCAAAACCAAGGAGCTGTTCCTGGCCAACATGAGCCACGAAATCCGCACACCCATGAACGCCATCCTGGGCATGAGCCAGCTGCTGGCCAAAACCCCGCTGGCCACGCGCCAGAGTAATTACCTGCACGCCATCACCACCTCGGCCGAGAACCTGCTGGTTATCATCAACGACATCCTGGACCTGACCAAGCTCGATGCCGGCCAGATGACCATCGAGCAGGTAGGCTTCAACGTGACCCGCCTTTGCGCCCAGGTGGAAAAAACCCTGCTCTACAAAGCGGAGGAAAAGGGGCTGGCACTGAACACCGTCATCGATTCGCTGGTGCCGGACGTGGTGCTCGGCGACCCGTACCGCATCACCCAGATTTTGCTGAATCTGGCCGGCAATGCCGTAAAATTCACCAGCAAAGGCGCCGTAACCATTGAGTGCGAGGTAGCCGGTGTTGAAAGCGGGGCCGTATGGCTGGCGTTTACGGTGCGCGACACCGGCATCGGCATCGACCCGTCGTACCTGAAGTACATTTTTCAGGAATTCAGCCAGGAGGACGTATCCATTACCCGCAAATTTGGCGGTACGGGCCTGGGCCTAAGCATCTGTCGCAGCCTGGCCCGGCTGATGGGCAGCGAAATCGTGATTGAGAGCGAGAAAAACCAGGGCACCACCATTCACTTCGCCCTGGCGCTGCCCATTGGCACCGTCGATGACCTGCCGCCGCGCCGGTCGGCCACCAGCCCCAACGCGCAGGAGCTGCGTGGCAAGCACATCCTGCTAGTGGAAGACAACGAGTACAACCGCTTGATGGCCAAGACACTGCTCCTCAATGCCCATATCAAAGTAACCGAAGCAGAAAATGGTGAATTTGCCATTGCGTGTGTCCGCGAACAGCGCTTCGACCTGATTCTGATGGACGTGCAGATGCCGGTGATGGACGGCTTCGAAGCCACGCGCTACCTGCGCGAGCAAATGGGGCAGACCACGCCCATCATCGCCCTCACGGCATCGGCCACCAGCGGCGAGAAGGAAAAATGCCTGGCCGCCGGCATGGACGACTACCTCACCAAGCCGTTTTACGAGGACGAGCTCCTGCAACTCGTCTACGACTGGGTGCTCCGGCCGCCCGGCCGCCCGCTGCCCCCCGCTGCCCCCCCAAAGGTGGCCCCCGTGCCCCAGCGCCAGCTCTACGACCTGCGGCTGCTGGAGAGCATGGGCCAGGGCGACCAGAAGTTTATCGCGTCGATGCTGCAAACCTTTATCAGCAGCACCGGCACGGCGCTTCGCGACCTGCACGCGGCGCTGGCCGTGGGCAACCTGGCCAGCTTGCAGGCCGCCGCCCATAAGATGTGCCCCAGCCTGCGGCACCTGCACATTCAGCCGGCCATCGAGCTAATGGATACAATAGAAAACTGGGCCGGTCTTTTTTCCTACGACGACCTGCAGCCCATAGTCGAAGTCGTGGACCTGCAATTGCGCGAGGTCATCTTCGCAATGTCGGCCGAGTTGGAAGCCCGCCGCACCGGCGGCGCCTGAGTCCGGAAGTACATGCTCCGTTTTTCAGACATTTATTCTGAAAAACGGAGCTTCAGGCCTGAGTTTACACCTATAACTATCATACTATAAGCTATTTGGCGGCATTAATAAAAATTGGTATAGCAGTGGCTACAGACAGGAAAAAGCCCTGCTATGCCTCCAACTATACTGCTCGAAGAAACCCCCGCCAGCCCAAATTTCCGCCCCAGCACTTCGCGCAAGTGGCTGTGGCAGGTGGGCCTGTTGTTTAGCCTGCTGCCGCTGGGCCGCTGGAGCCGCACGGCATTGCCGCCGGCGGTAGCCACCATCCCGGCGCGGGCCGGGCTCGGGCCGCGCCTGCTGGTGCCGCTTCCGGCGCCGCTGGTGGCCACCCAGCACGAAGTACTGCCGATGCCGGCACGGTACTATCCGGCCGCGCTGCGCCCGGCACTGCCAACTACTGGATTATGAATCTTTTGTGGGCCTTGCGGACCGTGCTACTGAGCACCCGCGTCTGCTTGCCTTTACCGGTGGGCCTGCTAGCCGGCCACGCCATCATTTTCCTTCCTAAATACCACACCTTCATTCCGATGCTATTATCCTCTATTGTCGCACCAACCCGACCGGGCCGGGCCGGGCGCGGGCTGTTGCTGTTGCTGCTTCTGCTGGGCTTTGCCCCCGCCACGCACGCCGCCAACTACTATTGGGTGGGCGGCACCGGCCTCTGGAACGACCTGGACCACTGGGCCAGCAGCAGCGGCGGCAGCGCCACCCACGACCAGGTACCTCAAAGCACCGACAACGTTTATTTCGATGCTAATTCCTTCACGGCCAGCAACCAGACCATAACCATCGATGCCACCGTCACCTGCTTCGATATGGACTGGACCGGAGCCGTGCACGCGGTGGGCCGGGGCGGCACCACCGGCGGCGCGCGCCTCGTGGGCAGCGGCACCGTTGAGGTGAACGGCGACCTGCGCCTGGCCACTGGCCTGGGCCAACAGGACGCCAACGTCAGCCTGCTGGCCACCTCGACGGGGCACGTCCTTGATTTGCAGGCCGTGCCCATCAACGGCTGGCTGAGCTTCGATAGCAAGCTCGGCGGCTGGCTGTTTACCAGCGATGCCAACCTGGTGCAGTACGGCGCGACGCCCAGCCTACTGCTCAATACGGGCTCCATCGACTTTGGCAGCGCCCAGGTATCGTGCTATGGCGTGCGCAGCACGGGCAATCTGTATCGAACCATCCTTTTGAATAACAGCACGTTCAACCTGCTGTCGCCCGTTAATACCTGGGAGTTGTCGGGCACGAACCTGATTTTTGATGCGGGTGCCAGCATCCTGCGGCTGGGAACTACGGTGCGGGCCACGGCCAACGGGTACTCCTTCATCAGCACCGAGCAGGTTTACAACGTGGTGGAAGTAGCAGCCGGAACCACGGCTACCTTTAGCGTAGCGGGCTCGGCTTTTACGAAGCTCCTCATCAATGGCAATACTACCCTGACCAGCGCGGCCGCCATTGGCGGCACGCTGGCCGTGGGCCGCGATGTGGTATTGCGGGCGGCGGCCGGGCAAGCATTGTCCTTTGCCGGTACGGCACAAGTAGTATCGGGCGGCAGCTGCGCCGGCCTAGCCAGCCTGCAATCGAGCGTGCCGGGCAAGGCAGCGGTTTTTAACCGGACCGGGGGCTGGGGCAGTACCGCGCTCACCTACGCGGCGGTGCAGGACGTTGTCTTTAGCGGGAGCGGCGTGCCACTGCCGGCAACGGCCTGCCTGGACCGGGGCAACACCCAGGGAGCAGCATTCAGCACCCTGGCAGTGAGCGACCTGTACTGGGTGGGCGGCACGGGTGCCTGGCACGATGCCAGCCACTGGGCATCGGTCAGCGGCGGCAGTGCCAGCGGCAACAGCTGCCTGCCTTCGCTGGCCACCAACGTGCATTTCGACGCGAATTCCTTTACCGCCAGCGGCCAGGTAGTGACCCTGGACGGCGCCAATGCCTTTTGCCGCGACCTGGACTGGACGGACGCCAATGCCCCGGTTTTCAGCCGCGACGCGGCCAACCCGGGCCTCCAGCAACTGGGCATCGGGGGCTCACTGACGCTCAACACCACGATGACGCTGGCGCTGGCCACCGACCTGGTTTTTTACGGCTACGAAGCTGGCGCACCGAACCCCACGGTGCTAATGGCCAAACAGGTACTGACGGCCAACCTCTACTTCCGGGCCCCGGGCAGCACCTACACACTGCTCGATGCCCTGACGCTGGCACCCGGCATTACCTCGCCCAACGGCCGCATCTACGTAGAAGCCGGCACCCTTGATACCAACAGTCAGGACGTTGCCGCGCAGGGCTTCACCAGTGGCTACGCCGCCACGTCGTCCGTGTTCAGCACGGGCACGGCGGGGGGCGGCCCGGTCAGCGCAGCGCCGGTGGTGGTGAACCTGGGCAACAGCACGCTGACCCTGACGCCCGCCTCCGCCCTGGGCGACGTGGGCACGCGCGCTACCTATACCTGGGACGTAGCGGCCGGGGCGGTGCTCAACGCCGGCACCAGCACCATTCGCATTGGCACCAACGCCACCAACAACCAGCCGGCCTACTTTGTGGCGGGGCTGGGCCAGCAATACCACACGGTGGCCTTCACCGACCCCGCAGCGCTGTCGCTGCCCTGGCTGGTATCGGGCGGCGGCGCGCCGGCCACTTTTGATGAGCTCATCTTCGCCGGCTCGGCCGATATCAATTCCAGCAATGTCTTTACCCAGCAGCTAGTGCTGGCCCCGGGCCACGCCTACACGTTCAACAGCACCACCCAGACCTTTGCCCGCAACGCGCAGCTCAACGCCGTGGGAGGCTGCGGCGGCTTTCTAAGCATTAGCGGCACCAGTGCCACCGCCGGGGCCACATTCAGCAAGCCCGCCGGCGGCATCCTGCCCAATATGGTGCTGCAGTTCACCGCGCTGCGCGATGTCGCTTTCACGGGCGGAAGCACCTGGACGGCCAGCCAAAGCCTCAACAACGGCGGCACTACCGGGCTCGTGTTTACCAGCCCCCCGGTGGCCCGCACGCTGTATTGGGTGGGGGGCACCGGCCCGTGGAGCGCCCAGAGCCACTGGGCCCTGAGCAGCGGCGGCGCGGGCGGCAACTGTGCCCCCAACCAGCTGGACGATGCCCTTTTCGACGGGCAGTCGTTCACCGCTCCCAACCAAGTGGTGACGCTCGATGCGGTGCAGGCAGCCTGCCGTAGCCTCAATTGGGCCGCTGCCACCAATACCCCCACGTTCAGCGGCATCAGCACCAACAAGCTCAGCGTGCATGGCTCCCTCACCTGGAGCCCGGCCATGAGCCAGCAGCTGCTGGGCGAAACCCTGGTGCTGGGGGCGGCCACCATTACCAGCGCGGGGCAGGCATTCGGCGGGGCCCTCACCATCAATGCGCCCGGGGCCACCGTGGGGCTGGCCGATGCGTTGCAGCAGCCCCGCACGGCGGGCGCTGGCCTGACCCTGCTGGCCGGCACCTTCCTTACCAACAACCAGACGGTGCGGTTGCGCAATCTGCTAAGCAACCCCCTGCCCGGCACCGCCCCTGCCGCCCGCGCCCTGCGCCTGGGCAGCTCCACCGTAGAAATCACGGCCGGCAACTGGACCATTACCCAGCCAGCGTCGCTCACTTTTGATGCGGGCACCTCGACCATTTTCCTCAGCACCGGCACATTTTTCAACGGCAACGGCCTCACTTACAATACCGTGCAGCTGGGGCCTGGCATTCTGCACGTGATGGGCGGCAACAGCACCATTGCCACCCTGCTGCTGGCCGGCGTCAATCTTCTCACCGGCAGCAACACCATCACCAGCCAGCTAACCCTGGAGCCGGGCTCAACCTTCCGGTTTGGGGCGGGCACCACCACCACGTTTGCCGCGGCGGCCAACGTGCAGGCCAGCGGCACGGGCACCCGGGTTATCACCCTGCAAAGCACCATCAATGGCCAGGCCTTCATCTGGAGCAAGCCGGCGAGTGCCACTCCCGCCGGCACGGTGTGCGCCAGCTTCATCTACCTGCGCGACAGCCAGGCCCAGGGCGGCGCTTATTTCGAAACTGGCCAGCAGGCTAACAACCAAGGCAATACCAGCGGCTGGAGCTTTGCTACCCTACCGCAGGCCATATCCCGCAGCCAGCAGGTATGTCCGCAGCTTGGGGCGCATACGTTGCGCTTCACGTTCACGGGCCTCGACCGGCTCACCCAGCAGCCCACTGTCCTGGCGGCGGCCCAGTTCCCGCTCACGGTGGTGCTGCGCAACCTCACGGCCGGCACCAACCAGACGATTTCCGTACCCTACGCCACCTACGACCTTCCGATGCCCAACAGCACGGCCACTACCAACTACCAGGTGATAAGCGTGGCCACCAACAGCGCCAGCTGCAGCTCCCTGATTAATACCGGCACGTTCCCGGTGGTGACCGATGGGCCCCTGAATGGCCCGGCCGGACAGTGGACCGGGGCCGGTACCGGCCCCGACTGGCTCGATTGCCAGAACTGGGCCAGCGGCACCGTGCCCACCGCCACCACCAACGTGACGGTGGCCGCCAGCCCGCTGATGCCCGTACTGAACAGCCCCGGGGCAGCCGTGGCCACCCTGCGCGTGCTGCCCGGTGGCCAGCTAACCCTGGGCAGCGCCGCCGAGCTCGCCATAACCGGCGACTGGCTGAATACCGGCACCACCACCCTGGACCCCGCCAGCCAGGTATCGTTCGTTGGCAGCAGTGCCCAAGCGCTGGCCGGCAGCGCTTTTGGCCGCGCCGTGGTAAACAACCCCGCCGGCCTCGTGCTGCAAACCGATGCCGGCACGGCCACCAGCCTCACGCTCACGGCCGGACTCATCACCACGGGCTCGTACAAATGGCTGCATACCAATTCGGCGGCCACCAGCCTCACCACCAGCGGCAGCGGCAGCTACGTGGTGGGCAACCTGCGCCGCAGCATTGCCGATGGCGTGAGCGCCACCTACGCTTTCCCCGTGGGCACGGCGGGCCAGTATGCCCGCCTCGACCTGCTCAGCAGCCAGCTCGCGGGCACCAGCTTTCTCGATGCCCGGTTCAGCCTCAAAACCGACTCCGATGCCGGCCTGAGCTGCACCGAAACTACGCCCAGCGCCCTGCGCTACCTGGCCGTTTACCCGGCCGGCATCTGGACGCTGACGCCCGATGCGCAGCCGGCCAGCGGCACGTATGCCTTGCAGGCCTCCCTGATGCCGTTTGCCAACCTGGTTGATAATGAGTTCGGCCTGCTTCGGCGTCCGGACACCAGCCTCAGTGCCACCGACTGGAGCGCCGGCGGCGGAAGCCTCAGCCCCGGCAACGGCGCGGGCCGCCTCGTGGCCGATGGCTATACCCTACGCAGCAGCTTGCGCACCTTCGGCCAGTTTGGCCTGGGGCAGGCCAAGTCCTTCGCGCCCCTGCCGGTTACCCTGGTTTCGTTTCAGGCCGTGGCGCGCGGGCAGGCAGCCCTGCTCACCTGGACCACGGCCCAGGAGGTAAACAACGAACATTTTGACGTGGAATTTTCAACTGATGGCCAGGCATTTAAGACTATGAAGCGGGTGCCGGGCCACGGCTCCAGCACCGTGGCCCACACGTACAGCTTCACAGATGAGCAGCTCGCCAACTACGGCGCTAAGCTGGTGTACTACCGCCTGCGGCAGGCAGACGCAAACGGTAGCAGTCAGTTCTCGGCCGTACGCACGGTCGCAGTTAGCGGAACTACCGAAGCCTTTGCCGTCTACCCCAGCTTACTGGCCCCGGGCGAGCCCCTGCACTACGCCCTGGGCGAGGCCGTGGCCGCGCAAGCCACCGGGGCCGGGCTCCTCATCTACACCCTCACCGGCCAATGCCTGGCGACGCACGTGCTGGCAGCCGGCGCAACGGGCAGCATTGACACCGCCCGGCTGCTTCACGGCTGGTACCTGGCCCGCCTGCGCCTGGCCAACGGCCGCTTCCTGACGGCCAGCTTCGGGGTGCAATAGGCATCCCGGGGCATCAGAATGTTGACACAAATTTATATTATCCAGCCACTTATGATGCGCGTCAATGGAAAACTGCTTCCGGCTTTTCGTTGACGCGCGGTGCTGTTCGGTAGCCGGTAGCAGCCCGAGGTAGCCAAACCGTTTTTTCAAGAAGCCGCCAAAACCGACCAGCCGGCAAAAAAGCGGGACGCGCCCCCATTCGGCCACCCGAATTCTTTAGCGGCGACTTCCAGCTTTCGGCCAAGGCGGAAGTACCGCCGCACGGCGCGGCCGTTCTATGAGAACCGAAACACGGGAGAAAACACGGCTTTCGGCCCCGAAATCAGGGAAAGCTCAGCGTTTGTATCTTGGCTGGTGCGTACCTTTCCTGAACGCTCTACCCTTCGTGATGCCTGATTATGAGCCACTTCCTGTTTCCACTGCGCCACTCCAGCCGTTGGAGCAGCCCCAGCAGACTTTGGAGCAGCCCCTGCGCGCCCCTGCCGAGGAGCACCGCCTGCGCACCATCCTGCATCAGGTGCCGGCGTGCATGGCCAGCCTGGCTGGGCCCGAGTATATGGTGACCGTGACCAATGAGCTCTTCCGGCAGCTGTTTGGCGAGCGGCAGCTCATCGGCCTGCCCCTGCGCGAGGCCCTTCCGGAGCTGGTTGGGCAGCCTTTTTTTGACTTGCTGGACGAAGCCTGCCGCACCGGCGAGCCGTGCTACGGCTACGAAGCCGGGGCCTACGCCAGCGCCACACCTACGCCGGCCTGGACCGGCCCATCTATTTCAACTTCAGCGGCCAACCCGTGCGCGACGCCCTGAGCCGGGTTATGGGCATGCTGCTGTTTGCCTACAACGTGAGCACGCACGTCCGGACCCGCCAGCTGGCCGAGGCCGATGACCGGCCGCCGGCCACGGCGCATCAGCTGGCCATTGCCAACGAGGAGCTGTCGGTGAGCTACGAGGAGCTGGATGCCAGCAACCACCTGGCCGCCACCAACCAGGAGCTGGCCACCGCCAATGAGCGCCTCCGAACGTCCAATATCAGCATTCAGCAGCAGGCCCGGGAGCTGCACAAGTCGCACCTGGCCGTGCGCAAGCTCAACCAGCAGCTCGAAGCCCGCGTGGCCGAGCGCACCGGCCAGCTGCAAGTGGCCCTGCACGATATCGAGCGCGCCAATACTGCCCTGCTCCTGAGCAACCAGCAGCTCACCCGCACCAATCAGGACCTTTACAGCTTCGTGTATGCCTCCAGCCACAACCTCAAACAGCCCGTCAACAATCTGGCCGGCCTCATTGATGAGCTCCGCCGCAGCGTCACCTTTGCCGACCCCGCCGAAGAGCAGCTTCTGTTGCCCCTCATTCCTGACGCGTTGCGCCAGCTCAGTACCAATATTGACGACCTGGCGGCTCTGGGCCAGGCCCAGCAAGTAGCCCTGGCTCCCGCCCGAACCCGTGGACCTGCAGGCCCTGGTGCTGGACGTGCTCCAGACCCTGGAGCCGCAGGTGCGCGCCACCCGCGCCCGCATCACCACCGATTTTAGCGGCCGGCCCATCCTCTTCTACCCCCGGGCCAGCCTGCGGACCATTCTGCTCAACCTGCTCAGCAACGCCTTCAATTACACCGACCCCGCCCGCCCGTCCCGCGTGCACTGCTCGCTCTGGCTCGAAAACGGCCAACCCGTGCTCTGGGTGAAGGACAATGGCCTGGGGGTTTGATGCGGCGCGCTACGGGGCCGAGCTGTTCCAGCTGTTTCGCCGCTTCCACACCCACACCGAGGCAACCGGTGTGGGTGTGTACCTCGTCAATCGCCTGGTGCAGGTGCAGGGCGGCCACCTGGCAGTAGAAAGCCAGGTGGGCGAGGGTGCCACCTTTCGGGTGCACTTTGGGCGCGTTTAAGTACTCGTGCTACTCAAACCCACCACAACCGGGGAGCTCCAGCAAGGCTAATCACGAAAAATGCCGCCTCAATTGAGGCGGCATTTTTACGTTTAATTCCGGCTGTTCTGACTACCCTTTTGCCGTGAGCGTCACGTAAGGAATAATGCATTCCTCCAGCGAAATACCGCCGTGTTGGAACGTGTCCTTGTAGTAGTTCACGTAGTAGTTGTAGTTGTTGGGATAAGCGAAGAAGTAGTCGCCAATCGTAAATACATACGCGGTGCTCACATTCTCGCGGGGCAGGAAAATGGATTCCGGCTTGCGCACCACGTACACATCGCGCGAGTCCTCGAAGCCCAGGTTTTTGCCGTGCTTGTAGCGCAGGTTGGTATTCGTATTACGGTCGCCCACAATCTTATACGGGCGCTTGCAGCGGATGGTGCCGTGGTCGGTGGTGATGATGAGCTTGCCTTTTTTGTCGGCAATGGTCTGCATCATCTCATAGAGCGGCGAGTGCAGGAACCACGAGCGGGTGATGCTGCGGTAGGCCGATTCATCGGCGGCCAGCTCCCGAATCATGGCCATATCGGTGCGGGCGTGCGAGAGCATGTCCACGAAGTTGTACACGATGACGTTGCACTTATAGTTGTTGTGCAGGTTGCTCATCTTACCCAGCAAGTCCTTGCCGGCCTGCAGGTTGGTTACCTTGTGGTAGCTGTGCTTGGCCTTCTGATTGTTCTTCTGGAAGTTAATTTCCATGAACTCCGCCTCGTGCAGGTTTTTGCCCTCGTCGTCGTCGTCGGTCACCCACAGGTTGGGGTATTTCTTCTGAATATCGCTCGGCATCATGCCCGAGAAAATAGCATTGCGCGCATACGCCGTGGTGGTTGGCAGAATGGCATAGTACATCTCCTCGCTGTCCACCGTAAACATTTCGGTGATAATGGGCTCCAGCACTTTCCACTGGTCGTAGCGCAGGTTATCGATGAGCACGAAGTACACGGGCGTGTCGCCGGTGGCCTTCAGCGTGGGAAACACGCGCTCCTTGAACAACTGGTGCGACATGAGCGGCGCGTCCTTATCGCTACCGTCCACCCAATCTTCGTAATTCTCCGTGATGAAGCGGCCGAAGTAGGTATTGGCCTCGTCCTTCTGCATATTGAAGACCTCGGCCATGCTTTTGCCCTCGGTTTCATTTATTTCCAACTCCCAGTATACCAGCTTCTTGTATACTTCGGCCCATTCGACGGGCGTGAGGCGGTCGGAAAGCTGCATGCCGAGCTGGCGGAAATCGCGCTGGTAGCCCGAGTTGGTGGCCTCACTCACGAGGCGCTTGTTGTCGAGCACCTTTTTCACCGACAGTAGTATCTGACTGGGATTCACCGGCTTAATCAGATAATCAGCAATTTTCGCGCCGATGGCCGACTCCATGATGTGCTCTTCCTCGCTCTTGGTAATCATTACCACGGGCACGGTGGGCCGGATGGCCTTTATTTCGGTAAGCGTCTGTAAGCCAGTCAGCCCGGGCATGTTCTCATCGAGAAACACGAGGTCGTAGCTCTTCTCCTGAATCTCCTCAATGGCATCGGCGCCGCTGTTTACGGGCGTTACGTCGTAGCCTTTCTCCTTGAGAAACAGCAGGTGCGGCTTGAGCAGGTCGATTTCGTCGTCGGCCCAGAGAATGGTGGTTTGTTGCATAGTAGGGACTTGAGGTCTTGGGGACTTTAGCGTCTTGGTTAGTATAGCTAACGTAAGACGTCCCGAATGGATATATAGCCGGCTTACCACGTTGGCACTGCCGACTTCGCACAAAGGGTTGAGCTTGCCCAAACGGCCTGCCGTAGCTTCGCGTTCAGTTATTGACGGGTGAGCCGTGCAAATGTTGCTTGTTTTTGCCCATTCGCGGCGTATTTATCCTGTTCTGATTTCTGCCCGTCATCCCCTCCCCGCCCGTTCCGTGAACAAGAAAAAAATCTTCAACGACCCGGTTTACGGCTTCGTCACCATCCCGACGGAGTTCCTGTTTGACCTGATTGAGCACCCGTATTTTCAGCGGCTGCGGCGCATTCAGCAGCTCGGCCTCACCGGCTTTGTGTACCCCGGGGCGCTGCACACGCGCTTTCACCACGCGCTGGGAGCCATGCACCTGATGTCGCTGGCCCTGCGCACGCTCAAGGACAAGGGCGTGAAGATTTCGGCCGCGGAGGGCGAGGCGGCGCTGGCGGCCATCCTACTGCACGACGTGGGCCACGGCCCCCTATCCCACGCGCTGGAAACCGCCATTTTCCAGGATGTGCCGCACGAGCAGCTCTCGCTTTTCCTGATGGAGCGCCTGAACAAGGAATTTCACGGCAAGCTCGATTTGGCCATTGAAATATTTAAGGGCACCTACGGCCGGCCGTTTTTCCATCAGCTGGTGAGCAGCCAGCTCGACATGGACCGCCTCGATTACCTCAACCGCGACTCCTTCTATACCGGCGTGGAGGAAGGCCGCCCCGGCGCCGACCGCCTCATCAAGATGCTGCGCGTGCACGAAGAGCGGCTGGTGCTCGAAGAAAAAGCCGTGTATTCAGTCGAGAATTTCCTGGTGAGCCGCCGGCTGATGTACTGGCAGGTGTACCTGCACAAAACCGTGACGTCGGCCGAGCAGATGGTGATTCGGGTGGTGCAGCGCGCCCGTGACCTGGCCCGCCGGGGCGTGGAAGTGCCCGCCAACAGCTGCCTGGGCTACTTCCTGGGCCGCGCCGTGAGCCTGGGCGAGTTTGAGAAAGACGAGAAAATTCTCAGCCATTTCGTCGAGCTTGATGACTACGACATCTGGTCGGCCATCAAGGCCTGGGCCGGCCACCCCGATGTGGTGCTCAGCTACCTCGCCAAGAGCATTCTGCACCGCAACCTGCTCAAAATCGTGCTCGCCCCCGAACCGTTCGACGAGGAATTCCGCCTCGGCATCCAGGAGCTCATCGCTGCCAAGTTCGGCCTACCCATGAATGAAGCCGCGCTGCTCATGATATCCGGCCGCCTCAGCAACAGCGCCTACAACGCCGAAAGCCAGGAGCCCATCGAAATCCTGACCAAAAAAGGCGACGTGGTGAACGTAATGGAAGCCTCCGACCTGCCCAACATCCGCGCCCTGAGCCAGCGCGTGGAGAAATTCTACATCTGCTACCCGAAGGAGATTGTGTAAAAAAGAACGTCATGCAGAGCGCAGCGAAGCATCTTGCCCGCAATAAGTAATCCAATCGCAAGATTAAAAATTAGTGGTGGCGGGCAAGATGCTTCGCTGCGCTCTGCATGACCGTTCTGACTCTTACTTTTACCCCTTACTATGGAATTTACCGTTCAGCAAATTGCCGAAGTCCTCGGCGGCACCGTGGAAGGCGACGCTACCCTGCGCATCTTCAGCCTGGCCAAGATTGAAGAAGCCCGGGCCGGCTCCCTCACCTTCCTCTCGAATAGCAAATACGAGCCGTTTCTCTACGAAACCGGCGCTTCGGCCGTCATTGTGGGCCAGGCTCTGGAGCTGAAACACGCCATCACGCCTGCCCTGATTCGGGTCGAAAACCCGTACACTGCCTTCAGCCAGCTGCTGGAATTTTACGCGCAGGCCACCCGCACCGGCAAGCGCGGCGTGGAGCAGCCGTCGTTTATTGGGGAAAGCTCCGAGATTGGGGCTGGCCACTACCGGGGCGCGTTTTCCTACATCGGCGAGAGTTGCAAGCTGGGCGAAAACGTGCTGGTGTTCCCCCACGCCTACATCGGCGACCGGGTCACGATTGGCGCGGGCAGCGTTATCCACGCCGGGGCCAAAATTTACTCGGATACCGTCATTGGCCAGTTTTGCGTCGTTAAGGCCGGGGCCGTGGTCGGTTCCGATGGCTTCGGCTTCGCCCCGCAGCCCGACGGCTCCTACAAAGCCATTCCGCAAATCGGCAACGTGGTGCTCGAAGATTACGTGAGCATCGGAGCCAATGCCACCATCGACTGCGCCACGCTGGGCTCCACGCGCATCGGCCGGGGCAGCAAGATTGACAACCTCGTGCAGCTGGCCCACAACGTCGAAATTGGCCAGCACACCGTCATTGCCTCACAAACGGGCATTGCCGGCTCGGCCAAAATCGGCGACTATTGCGTGCTGGCGGGCCAGGTGGGCATGGCCGGCCACGTCACGCTGGCTAACAAAACCACCGTTACCGCGCAGTCCGGCATCGGCAAGAATGTGAAGCAGGAAGGCACCTTCCTGCAAGGCTCCACGGCCTTCGACTTCAAGCAGAACCAACGCGCCCAAATCGTTTTCCGCCGCCTGCCCGAACTCGAACAACGCGTGGCCTCGCTGGAGAAGGTGAAAAACGCGACGGAAAAGCCCTAGCTTTGCACTCAGTTGAGCTGTTAGCCATTAGCTTTTAGCTATTAGCATCTCGACTGGTCATTGTGAAGCTAAAAGCTAAAAGCTAATGGCTAACAGCTAATTAAATGAACGACAAGCAACACACCATTCAGGCACCCGTGACGGTGCGCGGCATCGGACTGCACACCGGCGTAGAGGCCACCATGACGTTTTGCCCCGCTCCGGTGGGCCACGGCTATAAGTTTCAACGGGTCGATTTGCCCGGGCAGCCCATCGTGGATGCCGACGTGGACAACGTGGTGGACCTGAGCCGCGGCACCACCATCGAGCAGAACGGCGCCCGCGTCAACACCGTGGAGCACACCCTGGCGGCCCTCGTGGGCCTGCAGCTCGACAACGTGCTCATTCAGCTCAGCGGCCCCGAGCCGCCCATCATGGACGGGTCGTCGGCCGAGTTCATCAAAGCCCTCACTTCGGTAGGCTTTGAAGAGCAGAACGCGCTGCGCAACTACTACGAAATCCCGGAAAGCATTCGGTACGTGGACAATGCGCGCGGCGTGGAAATCGCCGCCCTGCCCCTCACCGACTATCGCCTCACGGTGATGGTGGACTACAACTCGCCGGTGCTGGGCTCGCAGCACGCCACGCTGGACGACATTGGCAAGTTCAGCGAAGAAATTGCGTCGTCGCGCACCTTCTGCTTCTTGCACGAGCTGGAAATGCTCTACAAAAACAACCTCATTCGCGGCGGCGATTTGAGCAACGCCATCGTGGTTGTGGACCGCGTGGTGAGCGATGATGAGCTCTCGGACCTAGCCAAAATGCTGGGCAAGCCCCGCGTATCGGTCAAGAAAGAGGGCATTCTGAACAACGTGGACCTGCGCCACAAAAACGAGCCCGCCCGCCACAAGCTGCTCGACCTCGTGGGCGACCTCGCCCTGGTAGGCCGCCCGCTGAAAGGCCAGATTCTGGCCGCCCGCCCCGGCCACGCCGCCAACGTGGCCTTCGCCAAGAAAATCAAGAAAAAGATGCTGGAGTCGCGCACCAACCCGGTGCCCATGTACGACCCCAACCGCGAGCCGGTAATGGACATCAACCGCATCATGCAGGTGCTGCCCCACCGCTACCCGTTTGTGATGATTGACAAGGTCATTCACCTGGACGACCAAGTGGTAACGGCCGTCAAAAACGTGTCGATTAACGAGCCGTTCTTCCAGGGCCACTTCCCCGGCAACCCGGTGATGCCCGGCGTGCTCCAGATTGAAGGCCTGGCCCAGACCGGCGGCATTCTGGTCATGAACACCGTGTCGGACCCCGAAAACTACTGGCAGTATTTCCTGGGCATCGAGAATGCCCGCTTCCGCAAAAAGGTACTGCCCGGCGATACCATCGTGTATCATTGCCAGCTGCTGGCCCCCATCAAGCGCGGCATTGCCAAAATGCGCGGCCAGGCTTTCGTGAATGGCAAAGTGGTGTGCGAAGCCGAAATGAGCGCCGCCATTGTCCGCAAGGACAGTTAAAAGTTAAGAGTTAAGAATTAAGAATTGAACCGCACGCTTGCAATCCAATTGTTGACTCTTTCCAATGAAACCTCATAACTCTTAACTTTTATCTCTTAACTCTCAACTGAAGAATGCTTTCCCCCCTCGCCTATATTCACCCTTCTGCTCGCCTCGCGGCGGGCGTCACCGTTGAGCCGTTTACGACCATTGCGGCCGATGTCGAAATCGGGGAGGGCTCCTGGATTGGGCCGAATGTGACCATCATGGACGGGACGCGCATCGGGGCCAACTGCCAGATATTCCCCGGGGCCGTGATTGGGGCCGTGCCGCAGGACCTGAAGTTTGCCGGCGAGCAAACCACCGCCGTTATCGGCGACTACACCGTGGTTCGGGAGTGCGTGACCGTGAACCGCGGCACCGTGGACCAGGGCGAAACCCGCGTGGGCAGTTACTGCCTGCTGATGGCCTACGTGCACATCGCCCACGACTGTATCATTGGTAATCACTGCATTCTGGCCAATACCGTGCAGGTGGCGGGCCACGTCGAAATTGGCGACTACGCCATTGTGGGCGGGTCGTCGGCGGTGCACCAGTTTGTTAAAATCGGGGCACACGCCATGGTATCGGGCGGCTCGCTGGTGCGCAAGGACGTGCCGCCGTATGTGAAAGCGGGCCGCGAGCCCCTCTCCTACGCCGGGGCCAACTCGGTGGGCCTACGCCGCCGGGGCTTCTCCGAAGAATCCATCAACATGGTGCAGCAGCTATACCGCACGCTTTTTCTGGGCGGCCTGAACAACCACGATGCGCTAACGCAGATTGAACGCGAGCTGCCCGCTACGCCCGAGCGCGACCTGGCCCTGGAATTTGTGCGGGCCGCCACGCGGGGCATTATTAAAGGCCCCAAGCGCGGCCGGGCCGACGGCAGCGAGTCGGAGTAGTTACTTCTTGCCTTGGCATTGAGGCAAAAAAGAACGTCATGCTGAGCGTAGTCGAAGCAGCTCTCCCGCAGCAGTAATCCCAGTCGATTGGATTAGTTGCGCGGCAGAGCTGCTTCGACTACGCTCAGCATGACGTTCTCTTGTTAAAAAATCAACATTCCCGCTTTGCAAATCACCGCCACCGGCCTGGGTAAGCGCTTCCAGCGCGACTGGATTTTCAGGGGCCTGACACACACGTTTCGGCCGGGCAGCGCTACGGCCGTCCTTGGACCCAACGGCGCGGGCAAGAGCACGCTGCTGAACACTTTTTCGGGGCAGCTACTAACCACCGAGGGTACGCTGACCTACTCGCTGGCCGGCCGCGCCCTGACCGTGGAAGACGTGCCCCGGCACCTGGCCTACGCCGCGCCCTACCTGGAGCTACTGGAGGAGCTGACGCTGCTGGAGATGCTGCAGTTTCACACGCAGTTCAAGCCGCTGCGGCCCGGCGTAACGATTGACCAGCTTATCGGCATCATGTACCTCGAAAAGGCGCGGCACCAGCTGGTGCGCGAGTTTTCGTCGGGCATGAAGCAGCGGCTGAAGCTGGGGTTGGCGCTGTATGCCGATGCGCCCCTGCTCCTGCTCGACGAGCCCACCACCAACCTCGATACCACCGGCGTGGCCTGGTACCAGGAGCATGTGCAGGCCACCCGCGCCGGACGCACGCTGCTGCTCAGCTCCAATGTACCGGCCGAGTACAGCTTTTGCGACGAGCAATTAGTGGTAACAGATTTCCAACCGGTACGCGGGCAATAATCTTCAATTGCGGGCTTTTAACTACCTGATTTCTTGCCCGGAATAATATCTTGGCGGGCCGGTAGAAGTTCCATTCCCAAGCCTGAGCTTATCTTTTTTCTCCACACCAAAGAGGCGGAAATGGAACCGAAAATCCGCCACGGCCGTATCTTTGCGGCCTATTCAAGCATCATTTCTCACTTCAACCTAATCCGCCCCGGCCATGATTGATGACGACGACCTGGACGACGACTTGCTCGACGACGACGATAACCTAGACTCCTACGCCAAGAAAGGCGGCGCTGCCGCCATTGGCAATACCGAAGACCGCCTCTCGGCCAAATACGCCGATTACCTGATGTGGACCGACACGGGCTCGTCGCACGACGAGGCCCTGGACCTGGCCAACATGAGCGAAGAAGAATTTGTGGAAGCCGAGCGCGCCGAAAACTCCGACCGCGGCGGCTTCACCAGCCTCGACGATGACGACGACGATTTTGCCGACGACAACGATGATGAGGACGAAGGCTACAGCAGTGGCCGGGGCAGCCGCAGCGGCAGCAGCTTCGACAGCGACGACTATTAAACTGGTTTCTGGTTCATAAAAATGCCCCGACTGAAAATTCAGTCGGGGCATTTTTATGAACCAGAAACCAGCAACTTTTTATCGGCCAAATACCGACTTAAGAATGTCGCTGGTGCGAGCGGCGGGGTTCTTGCGGATTTTGGCTTCCTCATTGGCCAGCAGGATGAACAGGCCATTCACGGCTTTCTGGGTGGTGTAGTCGGCCAGGCTGAGGTTGACGGGCGTCATGAGCGGAATCTTGTTGTATTTGTCGGTCACGGTGGCGTAGGCGCGGCCGGCACCCACCTGGTCGATGGCGGTTTCAATGTCGGGGTGGAAGGCCATAATCAGCTGCTGCTGAGTCGACTTGCGCAGGAACTGCGTGGCCGCATCGGTCGAGCTGCTGGTTACCAACGTGAGAGCATCGGTGATGCTGATGTTAGCCAGGGCGTTGAGGAAAATATCCTTGGCTTTGGGCGCGGCAGCCTCGGCGGCGCGGTTGAGCTGCGTTTCGAGCTGGGTGAACACCAGACTCATGCCCGGCAGGCGGCCCACGGTGCTTTTCACGATTTCCAGGTCGGGCGGCACGGGAATGTGAATGTCGTCGTTCAGGTTGAAGCCGTCGGGCTCGGAGGCAAACTGCACGGCCTTCACAATGCCTTTATTCAGGGCTTCTTTGATGCCGGCGCTGGCCTGGGCTTCGGTGAGGGGCGCAACGGGCGCGGCCACGGGGGCCGGCGCTTTGGTAGCGGCGGTTTTGGCGGCGGCAGCTTTGGCAGCAGCGGCTTTTTTCGCGGCGGCCGTCTTGGCGGCGGCAGCTTTGGCGGCGGCAGCTTTCTTGGCAGCGGTGGTCTGGGCGTGGGCGGCGGGGGCCGAAGCGGCCAGCAGGCCGGCTACGAGCAAGGCACTGGCAATGCGAGTAAACATGAAATAAACTGACGCGACGGGAAAACCGGATGGCCCCTATGGCTGTCCTTGGACCGCCGCTTGTGCAAATTGAAGACAAATTTGCGGCCAAACCTATTTTTTTCGCCCAACACATGCCCACGGCACAGCTAACCCCCAAATCCAGCCCCTTATCGACTACCCACGCCGCGCCGCCCGATGTCGAAATCATGACCATCGGCGACGAGCTGCTGTACGGGCAGGTTATCGATACCAACTCGGCCTTTATGGGCCAGGAGCTAGGCAAAATCGGTCTGCGCGTGCGGCAGATTTCGTCGGTTTCGGACCGGGCCGATGAGATTGTGGCTGCCCTGGACCTAGCCCGGCAACGGGCGCAGGTAGTGCTCATCACCGGCGGCCTCGGCCCCACCAAGGACGACCTCACCAAGCACGTCCTCGCCCGCTACTTCGGCACCGGGCTGGTGATGCACGAGCCTACGCTGCTCCATGTGGAGGAAATATTCAAGCGCTTCCAGCGGCCCATGCTGGACGTGAACCGCCAGCAGGCCCTGGTGCCGGCCAACTGCGAGGTGCTGCACAACGCCGTGGGCACGGCCCCCGGCATGTGGTTTCTGGACCAGGGCACCATTTTTGTGAGCATGCCCGGCGTGCCCTTCGAAATGAAGCGCCTGATGACCGACCACGTGCTGCCGCGCCTGCAGGCCCAGTTTAATATCGCCCCTATCGAGCATGTGGTAGTGATGACGGCCGGCCTTGGCGAGTCGTTTCTGGCCCAGAGAATCGAGGATTGGGAAGATGCCCTGCCTGCCAACATCAAGCTGGCCTACCTGCCCAGCTTCGGGGCCGTGCGCCTGCGCCTGACCGGCTCCGACGACGGCTGGCCCGACCTGCGCGGCCGCATGCTGGCCCTGCTGCCCGCCTTGCGCGAACGCATCGGCGAATACATTTTTGCCGAAGAAGAAACCACCCTCGAAGCCGCCATCGGCAAGCTGCTGCTCGCCAAAAACCTCACCATTGGCACCGCCGAAAGCTGCACCGGCGGTCTGGTGGCCCAGCGCCTGACCAGCGTTTCGGGTAGCTCGGCTTATTTCCGGGGTAGCATCGTGGCCTACCACAACGACATCAAGCAGCAGGAGCTGGGCGTGAAAACCGAAACCCTGGCCGAATTCGGAGCCGTGAGCGAGGCCACGGTGCGCGAGATGGCCGAGAGCGCCCGTCGCCGCCTGGGCGTGGACGTGGCCGTGGCCACCAGCGGCATTGCCGGTCCCACCGGCGCCACGGAAACCAAGAAAGTGGGAACCGTGTGCCTCGCTTACGCCGATGCCACCCAAACCATCAGCCGCGAGTACGTGCTGGACCGGGGCCGCGCCCTGAACACAGAATACGCCGCGCAGTCGGTGCTTACGCTGCTGCGGCAGCAGCTGGCGCTGGGGTAGTACAGCGCCATAGCCCCAGCGGAGCGGCATATCGGTAGTATCCAACGCAAACAACATAACAAAGCCCCAGCGGGGCGACACTCGTTAAGCAAGTGTCGCCCCGCTGGGGCTTTAAAGCTAAAACAGGCAGCTGTCACTACCGACATGCCGTCCCTACGGGGCTTCGCTACGCCGCCGGCGTTTCGGCAGACACCACGCGCATAATCTCGTGACCCATCTTGTCGCGCTTGGTTGTCAGATACACCTCGTTGTGCGGATTTGAGTCGATTTCGATGGGCAGGGTTTCCACGATTTCGAGGCCGTAGCCGATGAGGCCAGTGCGCTTCTTGGGGTTGTTGGTGAGCAGGCGCATCTGGCGCACGCCGAGGTCGCGCAGGATGCTGGCTCCCACGCCGTAGTCGCGCTCGTCGCCCTGGAAGCCCAGGTCTTCGTTGGCTTCCACGGTGTCGCGGCCCTGCTCCTGGAGCTTGTAGGCTTTGAGCTTGTTGAGCAGGCCAATACCCCGGCCCTCCTGGTTCATGTACACAATCACGCCCCGGCCTTCGCGCTCAATCTGGCGCATGGCCTGGCGCAGCTGCGGGCCGCAGTCGCAGCGGCACGAGCCGAAGATATCGCCCGTCACGCACGAGCTGTGCACGCGCACGAGCACCGGCTCGGGGCCGCTGATATCGCCCTTTACCAAGGCCAGGTGCTTGGCCCCGTTTGAGTTCTGGGTAAAGGCATAGAGGTCGAAGTCGCCGTCCTCGGCAGGCATCCGCACCGAGATTTCGCGGGTAATGAGGCTTTCGGTAGCGAGGCGGTACTTGATGAGGTCCTGCACCGAAACCAGCTTCAGGTCCCATTTTTTGGCCACAATTTCGAGGTCGGGCAGGCGGGCCATCTCGCCGTCTTCCTTCAGAATTTCGACCAGCACCCCGGCCGGAGCCAGCCCGGCAAGGCGGGCCAAATCCACGGCCGCTTCGGTGTGACCGGCACGGCGTAGCACGCCTTCCTTACGGGCCTTGAGGGGGAAGATGTGACCGGGCTTGCCCAGCTCTTCGGGCTTGGTGGTGGGGTCGATGAGGGCCAGAATGGTCTTGCTGCGGTCGGAGGCCGAGATGCCGGTGGTCACGCCGTTCTTCAGCAAATCGACCGATACCGTAAACGGCGTGGCGTGCAGGGCCGTGTTGTGGCCCACCATCAAGTCAAGCCCCAGGGCTTCGCAGCGCTCTTCGGGCAGCGAGGCGCATACCAGGCCCCTGCCGTGGGTGGCCATGAAGTTGATAATTCCGGGCGTAGCGCACTCGGCAGCGCAAATGAAGTCGCCTTCGTTTTCGCGGTCTTCGTCGTCAACTACGATGACAACTTTGCCAGCCCGGATGTCGGCAATGGCGGATTCGATGGAGTCAAGCATGGGGTGGGGTATTTCGGGCCATAACAGCGGGGGCCGGTGCAAAGTTAGCCCCGGCCGGCTGCGTCCCCGTTTAGCACCTAGCAGTAGTGCGGACTTTTAGTCCGCATCCCCGCGCCGCTTGAATGACTTTAACGGCACGGGGGCACGGACTAAAAGTCCGCGCTACTTTACTTCGCCTGCTGAAAGCGTTGCGTAGGCTGCCAAACAGTGGTTTTAATGCCCCGCAGGTAGCGCCAGTAGCCCAGCAGCAGCGCCGCGTTCATGCTATAAAAGTGCGTGATAAAGCGCAAAAGCCGGGGGTGCCGGCCGGTGCGTTGCAGCGCGGCATCGAGCAGCAGCAGCAGCGGCAGGCCCACCTGGCCGACCAGCGCCAGCCAGAAAAACCACCCCGTCCCGCGCGCTACCAGGCCCACCGTGGCGGCCAGCAGCAGCAGCAGCAGCTGCGGCGTGCACCAGCGCAGCACCTTGTGCGACCACCACGCAAACGCCACGCCGCGCCAAGGCGGCCACAGCAGCCGGCGGAACTCGCCCAGATTTTGAAAGTTACCGGCCGAGATGCGGGCCTTCCGGCGGAACTCCTCGGGCAGATGGTCCGACACGTCCTCGTAGCAAATGGCGTCCAGCTCGTTGATGGCCTGGTAGCCATCGCGCAGCACGGCCATGGTGATGTAAAAGTCGTCGACCAGAAACTCGGCCGGGGCGGGGTGGTAGCAGGCGCGCCGCACGGCAAAGCAGCCGCCGAAAGCGCCCATCATCGCACCCCACACCACGCCCTCCTGGTATTTCATCCGGTTTTCGCGCTCCAGGTAGGCTTTCTCCTGGCCCGAAATACCTTCGGCCCGATGGTCGGGGTTGAGAATATTGCCGCCCACCAGACCGATGGCGGGATTATGAAAGTGCTTGACGAGCTCAAACAGCGTGTCAGGCTCGAAAAACACGTTCGCATCCGTGAGCACCAGCACCGGGGCGGTGGCCTTCCGGGCCAGCCGGTCAATCACGCCGGGCTTGCCGGTGCGCTGGCCGTAGGCTTCGACGTGCAGCTGCGGGTATTTTTCGGCCAACGCGGCCAGCAGGACATTGGTCTGGTCCGAGGAATTATCGGAGCCTACCAGCAGCCGCAGCCGGTCGAGCGGATACGTGGTGGCGAACGTGGAGCGGATTTTTTCGGCAATCACGGCTTCCTCGTTGTGCGCAGCCAGCAGGATATCCACGGCCGGCAGGTCGGAGGCACCGGCCGCGTACACGTCCGGGTTTTGCCGGCGGCCCCGGGCCAGCCGGCCCAGCAGCACCGGAAACAGCACGTAGGTATGCGCCACCAGCAGCAGGCAGCCCCAAAACACGAGCAGAAGCGCGGCCGTTATCATGCGGCCGGCACCGGCCGCAGCCGCTCGTAAAGGTCCACAAACTGCCCGGTTACCCGGCGGCGGTCGTAGGTATGGGTGGCGGTGTGGGCGGCGGCCGCGCCGATGGCAGCTACGGGCAGCTCCTGGCGGCCCCATGCGCGGAGCGCATCCAGCCACTCAGCGGCGGTGTCGCGCAGCACAATGTCGTGGCCGTCGCGCACGGCAATGCCTTCGGCGCCCAGCGTGGTGCTCAGCACGGCCTTGCCCAGGGCCATGGCCTCGATGATTTTTATGCGCATGCCGCCCCCGCTGAGCAGCGGCACCAGCATCAGCTCGTATTGCTGCATAAAGGCCGGGGCCGACGCTACAAAGCCGTGCACGAACACGTTGTCGGTGCGCGGGCGCAGCAGGTCGTCGGGGGTGCCGCTGCCGGCAATGTGCAGCTCCACATCGGGCATTTCGGCGTGGAGGATGGGCCAGACTTCGCGCAGCAGCCAGTGCAGGCCCTCCAGGTTGGGCAGCCAGTTCAGCGAGCCAATCATGAAGAGGGTACGCGGTTTGGACTTGACCAGCGGGTCGGGCTGAAAGCGGGCAAAATCGACGCCGGCCGGAATGAAAACCACCGGCTCGGGGCAGCCCATGGCTTGCAGCCGCTGCGCATCATCGTCGGTGATGGCGGCCACGGCATCGACCCGATGCAGCATCCACTTTTCAAATTTCTTGAGGCGGGCGGCCATGTCTCCCAGGTACCATTTTTTCAATGGGTTACCGCTTCGGCCCGCCAGCATTTCCCAAATGGAGTACTCAACATTGTGCGCCCGCAGCACAATTGGCGGCAGGTTTTGCGCAGTCGGCCGGTTGCTCTTCGCGCCCTGCGCGGTCAAAAAACCCGCATACCAGGCGGTAAATGTTCCTTCCAGCTGCACCACGTCGAAGGATTGAGTGGTGAGCAGCTCCTTAAACTTCGCCGCCACGGCCGGACTGATAAACCGCTCCACAATGTAGGGCTGGCGGCTCAGAAGCAAGTTTTTCAGGGCCCGCAGGGGGGTAATATCCGTATCCACATCCACGGTCACCAACCAAAAATTCGGTCCGAGGTGGACCAGCGCATCCGCCGGCTGGTGGTGCTTGGGCGTATTGATGGCCAGCATGGTCACGCGGTGGCCGGCCTGCACGAGGCCGGCGGCCACGTCATACATCGCAATGGCCCCGCCGGTAGTGAGCGGGTAAGGAACGCGCGGGCAGAGTTGCAGAATGTGCATTTAGATGGGTTAGGAGTTAAGGGTTAAGAGTTAAGAGTTACGAGAACTGGCTGATTCATCATCCCAACTCTTAACTTTTAACTCCTAACCCTTAACTCAATTACAGCTGCCGGAAGCGCACTTCGAAGTTTTCAATCTGCTCCTCGCTGCCGAGCACGAGCAGCACATCGCCGGCAATGGGTACGTAGTCCACGGGCGGGCTCACCAGCAGCGAGCCATTGGCCTGGCGCAGGCCGATAATGGTGGCCCCGGTGATGGAGCGCACATCAAGCTCGCGGATGGTGCGACCGTGCAAATCGCGCCGGATTTGCTGAAACGTCATTTCCTCAAGGCGCAGCTTGTCGGCGCTGAGGCCCGAAATCAGGTCCAGAAAGCGGATTACTTCGGGCCGCACCACCAGCTTGGCCATATGCGAGCCGCCGATTTCGTCGGGCATCACCACCGAGTCGGCCCCGGCCGAGAGGAGCTTGCTTTCCGAGGTTTTGAGCGAGGCGCGGGCGATGATTTTCATGCGCGGGTTCAGGGCGCGGGCCGAGAGGGCGACGAACACGTTGTCGGCATCCTTGGGCAGCGAGGTGATGAGAGCCGAGGCCCGCTCCACGCCGGCCTGCTTCAGCACCAAGTCGGTGGTGGCATCGCCAAAGACGGTGAAGATGCTGCCGCCGGGCACGCCATCGCCGTCGTAATCCTCGCCGGTATGGCCCCCGGTGATGTTTTTCATCAGCTCCTGATTGGATTCAATCACCACCACGCGGGCCCCGCTGGCCCGCAGCTCCTGGTAGGCGCGGCGGCCGTTGCGGCCAAAGCCGCACACAATAACGTGGCCGCTGAAACGCTTTATCTCCTGGTCGGTTCGAATCATTTTGTAAATTTTGCGCAGCTCGCCGTCAAAGATAAAAGAAGAGAAAACTGACACGAGGTAGGCCACCACCACCAGATTGTAGAGGATGTAGATGGATACGAACAGCCGCCCCATCTCCGAAAATGTGTGAATTTCGCCAAAGCCCACCGTGGCCACGGTGGTCACCGTCATGTAGAACGCATCGATGGGCCCGTAATGCTCGATGTAGGTGAAGCCGGTCATGCCAATAATCAGGCTCATCATAGTGAGGATGACGGCCAGAATCAGGCGATTGATGTTGAGGCGTTGGAGCATTCTAGTTTAATTAGGACTTACGCAGTTGAAACACTAACCAACTGAAAAACAGCAATATAACAAATATACGTCTTGAATGCAAGTCGTTGATTTTCAGGTTACATAGCTTTTGAAGTGCGTAAGTCCTATTAATGTAACCACTTAATTACCACGAGGTATGATTGTACCTAACTGTTTTGCCAACTCTTTGTCAATTGTCTCAAGCTCCATTTTACGGCGCATTATCATCACCATTTCATCCCACTCCATTGGTTTTGCTAGGGCATCTCGGCAGGCAATGATTTCCCGTTGGACATTGCACTTATTTAGCCGTCGAAGCGCATTCTCACAAGCTTGACCCATTAGGTCTACTTCGTTAAATACGTATATTTCTTTTGTACGCCAGTTGGGACTAATTTCGTAACGCTCCGTAGCCAAATCCGTGATTAGGGAGCGAATTTCCTCTCGCTCCGTCTGAACCAGTGTACGCACTTCGGGGAAACGGCCAGCAAGCAGTTCCTGCCGACAAGCCTCCCACATTTCTGCAAAGAGTGGCGTTTTAAATGGTGCATCATCGAGCTGACTCATAAAATAGGCCGCGACGCTAATTTCTGGCTCAACTTCACGCGGCGCATACAACACCATCAGCCGCAGTACCTCGCGCTCGCAGGTCTGGAGCACGTCCGGTACCGTATCAAACTCCCCAAAATCCTCAGCGGTATTGTTAATGCCCGCGCTTTGCAGTTCCGATGGGTCAGCTCCATACATGAGAGCTTGTATTTCCTCTTCGTGGGTCATGCCACGCGGTGCGGCTGGCTGGCCGGGCTGCTGGCCGTTACTCACGACGCCAGGGCGCGGCGCGGGCTTCCGCGCCACTTTGTTGTATTCGGTGATAAGCACCTGCTCATCAATACCGAATACCGTCGCTGTTTGCTGCAAAAACACTTGCCGCTTAATGGCATCAGGCACTTTGGCGATGCTGTGTAGCACATCGCGAATGGCTTCCGCCTTCTTCACCGGGTCGCCGGAGGCCTCGCGGGCCACTAGCGTTGTCTTAAATGAGATGAAGTCCTGGCTCTTAGTTTCGATATACTCGGTGAAGCGCTGGTCGCCCACTTTGCGGATGTAGCTATCGGGGTCGTCGCCGTCGGGGAAGAGCACAACGCGCACGTTCAGGCCGCCTTCGAGCAACAAATCGGTGCCGCGTAGCGAGGCCTTTATGCCGGCCGCATCGCCGTCATATAGCACCGTCACGTTATCAGAATACCGCTTGATAAGTCGAATCTGGCCTTCGGTGAGTGAAGTACCCGACGAGGCTACTACATTCTTAATGCCGCCCTGATACAGCGAGAGTACATCCAGGTATCCTTCCACTAGGTAGCAGACTTCTTCTGTCCGAATTGCCTGCCGGGCCTGAAACAGGCCATACAGCACGTCTGACTTGTGGTAAATTTCCGACTCCGGCGAGTTCAGGTACTTCGCCATCTTGTCGTCGCGCTTCAGGGTACGCGCACCGAAGCCTACCACCCGACCGCCGATGTTGTGAATCGGGAACATCACCCGGCCCCGAAACCGGTCGTAGCGCCGCCCAGTATCAGCCCCTTGGTCATCGGTACGAATGACTGTGAGGCCGGTTTTTTCGAGGTATTTCTTGTCGTAGCCCGCCGTTTCGGCGGCCTTCATCAGGTCGTCCCACGCGTCGAGCGAGTAGCCCAGCTCAAAGGTCTGAATGGTGCTCAGGTTCAGTCCCCGCTCCTTTAGGTAGCCATAGCCGATACTCATGCCCTCCTCCGAGTTTTGCAGCAGGCGGTGGAAGTGATTTTTGGCGAAGTCCGAAACAATGAACTGGGAGTCCCGCTCGTTCTGCTCCAGTTGCTGTTGCGGGGTCTTTTCTTCTTCCTGAACGGTAATCCCGTATTTGCGGGCGAGGTATTTTAACGCTTCGGGGTAGCTACTCCCCTCAATTTCCATGATGAATCGCACCGCATCGCCGGACTTGCCGCAGCCAAAACATTTGAAGAAGCCTTTGGCTGGCGTAACAGAAAACGAGGGCGATTTCTCGTTATGAAACGGACAGTTGGCCCATAGATTCTGGCCCTTGCGCTTGAGCTGCACAAAGTCGCCGACGACTTCCACGATGTCGGCGGTCTGGATAATCTGGTCAACTAATTCTTTGGGGATGCGGGCCATGGGTGGCGGAATATCGGGGGCAAATGGGGGCGTCAGGTAGTCGGGAGCGCCTCACCCCCTGACCCCCTCTCCGAAAAGGAGAGGGAGTACCGGTTATGCTCCCTACAAAGTCGGCTGGCTCCCCTCTCCGAAAAGGAGAGGGGCCAGGGGTGAGGCGCTGCCGGTTGCGTACTATTACAACAGTCGTCACAACAAATTTCGCCCTACTTTCTCCTACGTCCTACCTTTGCCCAGAATAAACTCCGCGCAAGATGCCCGCATACCGTCCCGAAGAAATTGAAAAGAAGTGGCAGGCCCACTGGAAAGCCCACCACACCTTCCAGGCCCACAACCACTCCGCCAAGCCCAAGTACTACGTACTCGACATGTTTCCCTACCCCAGCGGGGCGGGCCTGCACGTAGGGCACCCGCTGGGCTACATTGCCTCCGATATCGTGACGCGCTACAAGCGCCTGCGCGGCTTCAACGTGCTGCATCCCATGGGCTTTGACTCCTTCGGCCTGCCCGCCGAGCAGTACGCCATCCAGACCGGCCAGCACCCAGCGCTCACCACCGAGAAGAACATCGAAACCTACGTGCAGCAGCTCAGCAGCCTGGGTTTCAGCTACGACTGGAGCCGCGAAGTGCGCACTTCCGATACCTCCTACTACAAGTGGACGCAGTGGATTTTCCTCAAGCTGTTCAACTCCTGGTACAACCTCGACACCAACAAAGCCGAACCCCTCACCGACCTCACCGCCCGCTTTGCCACCACCGGCAGCGAGGGCATCCGCGCCGCCGGGGACGATGGTGACCGCCTCAGCTTCTCGGCCGGCCAGTGGCAGTTATTCAGCGAAAAGCAGAAGCTGGCCGCCGTGCTCCCCTACCGCCTCGCCTACCAGCAAGATACCTACGTGAACTGGTGCCCCGGCTTGGGCACAGTGCTCAGCAATGATGAAGTGAAAGACGGTCTGAGCGAGCGCGGCGGCTACCCCGTCGAGCGCCGCCTCATGCCGCAGTGGAACCTGCGCATCACCGCCTACGCCGACCGCCTTCTGCAGGGCCTCGACCAACTCGACTGGCCCGATGCCGTGAAAGAGATGCAGCGCAACTGGATTGGCAAGAGCATCGGGGCCGAAGTCACCTTCCCGGTGCAGGACCACGAAAACGCCCAAATCAAGGTATACACCACCCGCGTCGACACCATTTACGGGGCCACCTTCCTGGTGCTAGCCCCCGAGCACGAGCTGGTGGACACGCTCACCACGCCCGAGCAGCGCGCTGCCGTGGACGAGTACATCGCCGCCACCAAGCGCCGCTCGGAGCGCGACCGCATGACCGACGTGAAGGCCGTGTCCGGCGTGTTCACCGGGGCCTACGCCCTGAACCCGGTGAACAACGAGCCCGTGCAAATCTGGCTGGCCGACTACGTACTGGCCGGCTACGGCACCGGCGCCGTGATGGCCGTGCCCAGCGGCGACCAGCGCGACTACCTCTTCGCCAAGCACTTCGACCTCCCGATTCCGGCCATTTCCGACGCCCAAAAGGACCTCGACCAGCAGGCCGACCCCACCAAGGAAGGCCGCTACATCAACTCTGGCATCATCAACGGCCTCACCTATAGGGAGGCTACGCCCAAGCTCATTGCCTTCCTCGAAGAAAAGGGCCTGGGCAAAGGCAAGGTGAATTTCCGTCAGCGCGACGCCATTTTCGGCCGCCAGCGCTACTGGGGCGAGCCCATTCCGATTTACTACAAGGACGGCACCGCCTATGGCATTGCCGAGGCCGACCTGCCCCTCGTACTGCCCGAAATCGACGAATACAAGCCCACCGAGTCCGGCGAGCCGCCTCTGGGCCGCGCCCAGAACTGGCTTTATAAGGACAAATACCCCTACGAGCTGAGCACCATGCCTGGCTGGGCCGGCTCGTCGTGGTACTACCTCCGCTACATGGACCCCACCAACGAAGCCCGCTTCGTGTCGGAGGAGGCCGAGCACTACTGGGGCAGCGTGGACCTCTACATGGGCGGGGCCGAGCACGCCACCGGTCACCTGCTCTACGCCCGCTTCTGGTACCTGTTCCTGAAGGATTTGGGCCTCGTCAGCAGCAAAGAGCCCTTCCAGAAACTGATTAACCAGGGGATGATTCTGGGCCGGTCGAATTTCGTGTATCGGGCAAATCTTTCATTTACCTACAATCCAAAACCTGGCCGGAGTTTAGAAATTAGTCCTGAGGAACTTCCAACACTATTCGTTACCAAAAGCTTAACCGATTCTTTCCTATCTGACGATGCAGCCAAAAAAGCTGCTGCTACAGAAGTAATACTTTCGTGGTACCGCATTCGAATTAGCAGCTTGCTGAATAAATATCCTGATGCTGTTTTTCATGCCACAACAGCAGAAGATTTAAGTATAACTCCTCTGCACGTTGATGTCAGCATTGTAGAGAATGACGTGCTTGATATGCAAGCCTTCAAGAAATGGCGGCCTGATTATCATTTTGCTGAATTTATTCCTGAAGAAAACGGAACGTATATCAGCGGCTGGGAAGTTGAAAAAATGTCGAAAGCCAAATTCAACGTCGTCAATCCGAATGACTTAATTGGCAAATACGGCGCGGACGCCCTGCGCCTCTACGAGATGTTCCTCGGCCCGCTGGAGCAGTACAAGCCCTGGAACACCAACGGCATCAGCGGCGTGAGCGGCTTCCTCAAGAAGCTCTGGCGCCTCTTCCACCCCGAAGACGGTGACCTGGCCGTAACCGATGAGCCCGCCACGCCCGCCGAGCTGAAGGTGCTGCATCGCGCCATCCAGAAGGTGCAGGAAGACATTGAGAAGTTCAGCTTCAACACCTCCGTCAGCCTGTTCATGATTACCGTGAACGAGCTCACGGCCCTCAAGTGCCACAAGCGCACCATCCTGGAGCCGCTCGTGCTGCTGGTGTCGCCCTATGCCCCGCACCTCGCCGAGGAGCTGTGGCAGGAGCTGGGCCACGAGGCCGGCAGCATCAGCCACGCCGGCTACCCCGAGTTCCGCGAAGAATACCTGGTGGAAGCCAACGTGGTGTACCCGCTGGCCATCAACGGGAAAGTGCGCGAGCAAATGGAGTTTACCGCCGCCGCTACTCCCGCCGAGATTGAAGCCGCCGTGCTGGCGTCGGATTTCCTGGCCAAGCACGGCGAGGGAAAAACCGCCAAGAAGGTGATTGTGGTGAAAGGCCGGATGGTTAACGTGGTGGTGTAGTGAGTTGTGCGGCAAGCTTTAGCTTGCCGTATTATCGTCGCCAATACATAACGGCAAGCTAAAGCTTGCCGCACAAGCAAACGGCCCGCTGCAATTGCAGCGGGCCGTTTGCATTTAATTCTGATACTCGTCAGAATAGCATCTATTGCTTTATCTGAAGTTGTTGCTTGGTCGGACTTATCATAAATAGCGAGCAAATAAATTACGTCATCGACGAGCTTTACACAGGTGATTGCCCGCGCTCCTCCGCTTTTGCCGGTATTCTTGGCTTTTATTTTGACCCGGACTTTGTAGCAGTTGCGTCCCAGAGATTCGCCTGCTTACAGGTTGTCCTGCAACTCTGCCAGCAGAACAGATAAATCTGCTGCCGCTGAGTTATACTTTAGACTTGTTCCCGAATAAGAAATGCCTGAAAATTTTCGCTGCTTCGGGCAACAAGGCAGCGTGTTTAGCTTGGCTAAGCCAGTATCCTCGGATTCTTTGAACAGCGCCCGTTTCTGGCTCCGAATATGGCTTGGAAAATGTCCGATTTCTTATTGAAGAACAAGTCTATTTTCTTTAGCTCCTTGAACTGACGCTTGAAATCACCGGTAAAAATAATGCTATACTTCATCAAGCGAATCGTAAGCTGAAGGCAGTGTTATCTTTCCTTGCTGATGAAGTTCAACTTGGTGCAGTGAGTGTTCTAGAGCTTTAGCCAGTTGTTGTTGTTGCGCGACTGACAACGCAGAAGGCCTCTGCTTCGCGGCTTTAGCCGGCTTGACAGAGAGGTTAAGCTCCCGCAGAAGCTTCTTCACGAAATTCACCCGGTCGTCGGGTACGGTTACAATCAGGTCCATAGCTCAAAGTTAAGGGGGTACAGGCAAAGTTACCGATGGCGGGATGCCGCGATTGCCGCATTCAGAAATAACCCACTCGCACCTGATTTTGTGCCCTACCTTGTGGCTTCAAAACCACTATTTCGTTTTCGATGTTCGCGTATTGCTCCCGCTTGAAAAGGGCATTTCCTTTTCAAATCTCCAGTTTCCTGCGTCTGGCGGCCTTATTAGTCGCGGTGTTGGCCTGTAACCCCACCCGCGCCCAGACGCCTACTACCGACGCCATCGGCCCGCTGCTCACCCCCGAGCAGTTCCTGGGCTACAGACTGGGCGCGCAGTTCACGCCCCACGCCGAGCTGCTGCGCTACGTGGCCCACATCACCGCCCACACGCCCGGCCGCATGAAGCTGGTGCGCTACGGCAGCACCTACGAGAAGCGCCCGCTCGAAGTGGTTCAGATTGCCAGCGCCGAATCCTTCGGCCGCCTCGACGAGGTGCGTCACAACAACCTGCGCCTCGCCGGCCTCGAAAGCGGCAGCGCCAAACGCCAGGAGCCGGCCGTGTGCTGGCTGAGCTACAACGTGCACGGCAACGAAGCCGTGAGCTCGGAAGCCGTGATGCAGGTGCTCTACGACCTGGCCAACCCCCAGGACCAGCAGATGCAGAACTGGCTGAAAAATACCGTGGTCATCGTCGACCCCTGCATCAACCCCGACGGCCACGACCGGTACGTGAACTGGTACAACCGCGTGCGCAACCAATCGCCCAACACCAGCCCCGACTCCTGGGAGCACCACGAGCCCTGGCCCGGCGGCCGCTTCAACCACTACTACTTCGACCTGAACCGCGACTGGGCCTGGCAAACCCAGCAGGAAACCAAGCAGCGCATTGCCCTCTACAACCAGTGGCTGCCGGCCGTGCACGCCGACTTCCACGAGATGGGCCCCAACAACACCTACTACTTCTCGCCCGCCGCCAAGCCCTACCACGCCGACCTCACGGCATGGCAGCGCAAGTTCCAGGGCGTGCTGGGCGACTACAACAAGGTGGCTTTCGACAAGAATAACTGGCTGTATTTCACCCGCGAAGTCTACGACCTCTACGCTCCTACCTACGGCGACACCTGGCCCAGCTTCAACGGCGCCATCGGCATGACGTATGAGCAGGGCGGCGGTGGCCCCGCCGGCGTGGCCTACGCCCGCCTCGACGGCGACACCCTGACGCTAGCTCAGCGCATCGCGCACCACCACGCCGCCAGCCGCGCCACCATTCAGGCCACCGCCGAGCGGCACGACGACCTGCTGCGCGAGTTCCAGAGCTACTTCGCCAACGCCGCCAGCAAGCCCCAGGGCGAGTACAAAAGCTACGTGATGGCCGCCGGCAACGACCCCGGCCAGCTCCACGCCTTCACCCAGTACCTCGACCGCAACCAGATTCGCTACGGCTACGCGCCCAAGCGCACCAAAACGCGCGGCTTCAACTACACCACCGGCAAAAACGGCGACGTCACCATCGAGCCGCAGGATGTGGTTATCAGCATGTACCAGCCCAAGTCGACGCTGGTAAAGGTGCTGTTCGAGCCGCGCCCGCAGCTCGAAGACTCCCTCACCTACGACATCACCTCCTGGGCCCTGCCCTACGCGTTTGGCCTGAAAGCCTACGCCGTGGCCGGCCGCCTCGATGCCTCGGGTGCCGCCGCCTCCGCGCCGGCCGTGAAGGGCAGCGCCGCTACCGATGCCCGTCCCTACGCCTACCTGGCCCGCTGGAACAGCCTACAGGACGTGCGCTTCCTCAGCCGCCTGCTGCAGCAGAAAGTGAAGGTGCGGTACGCCGAAAAGGCGTTCGAGTCGGAAGGCCAGCAGTACGCGCCCGGCACGCTCATCATCACCCGCACCGGCAACGAGGGCCTCGGGGCTCGGTTCGACCAGCTGGTACGTGCCCAGGCCGACTCGGCCGGCACCACGGTTATGGCCGTGAAATCAGGCTTCTCCACCACGGGCCGCGACTTGGGCTCCGGCTCGGTGCACTTCGTGAAGACGCCCAACGTGGCCGTGGTGGCCGGTCCCGGCATCGATGCCACGGCCTTTGGCGAGGTGTGGCACTTCTTCGAGCAGCAGCTGAGCTACCCGCTCACGGTGCTGGGGTCCGATTATCTGAACCGGGTTTCGATGCAGAAATACGACGTCCTCATCCTGCCCAACGGCAACTATACCGACCTGTATTCGGATAAATCGCTGGAAAGCCTCAAGGCCTGGGTGCGCGACGGTGGCCGCCTCATCGCCCTCGAAGGCGCGGCCAAGTTCCTGGCCAACAAAAAGGATTTCCTCCTGAAAACCAAGGTTGCCGACAGCGTGGCCATCAAAAAAGCCGCCAAGGACAACCCCTACCAGCTGCTGCGCCGCTACGGCGACTCGGAGCGCGAAGAAGCCGAAGATGCCGTGCAGGGCAGCGTGTACCGCGTGCAGCTCGACAACACCCACCCGCTGGCCTTTGGCTACAGCGACACGTACTACGCCCTGGTGCGCAACCCGCTCAACTACAGCTTCCTAGGCAAGGGCGGCTGGAACGTAGGCGTCATCAAAAAGAATAGCTACTCGGCCGGCTTCATCGGCACCAAGGCCCGCAAGCAGCTGGCCGATACCTTCGTGCTCGGCACCCAGGATTTGGGACGCGGCGAAGTGGTGTACCTGGGCGATAACCCGCTGTTCCGCGCCTTCTGGCAGGGCGGCAAGCTGCTATTCGGCAACGCCGTGTTCCTGGTGGGACAGTAGCACAGTAGCTTGGACTCTGCGAGTCCGAGCGTGAGCGCAGCGAGCATGCGGAACCAAACGGTCTCCAATGCAAGATGCTCGCTACGCTCACGCTCGCAGAGTCCAAGCTACTATTGCTCCAACGCAGCCTTTACGCCCTTGGGGAGCGAGGTCCGCACCAAATCATACGAGTGGTCAATCAGCTCCCGCAGCTGGCTATCGGGCGCGCCGGCTCCGATGAGCACGGTATTCCAGAGCTGCTTGTTCATGTGGTAGCCGGGCAGCACGTAATCGTGCGCCTCGCGCAGTTCCACGGCCCGCTCGGGGTCGCACTTCAGGTTGATGCTGGCAAAGGTGTTGATGTCGGTCAGGGCGAACATTTTGCCGCCCACTTTAAACACCAAGGTATCGGGCCCGAACGGTGTGTGCTCGGTCACGCCGGATTTTAGCAGGCAGTAGTCGCGAAAATCCTCAATGTTCATAGCACTCCAAACGCTACAATACGTAGCGGAACAGCATCACCACCAGGCACACCAGGAACATGGCCAGGCTGAGCTTATTGATGAAGTGCATGGTCTTCATGTTGAAGTTATTCTTGCGGCTGGGGTCTTTACCACGGAAGTAATAGCCGAGTACAGGACCGAAATTGAAGAGGTTTTTACCGTTCATGGCGGGGCGGGTTTAGTTGCTTAAAGACAACATCAGAAGCGCCAGAAAGATTTGTGACGCGGCATGCTTTCCTTCGTCGCTGAATCCAATAAAACCAAGTAGATGAAGCTGATTCCCGTCCTGCTGCTGGTGGCCGCCGCCACGCCCGTCGCCCACGCCCAAAAAGCCGCTGCCGAAACCGCCGCCGTGAAACAAACCATCACCGCCTTTTTCGACGGCATGCGGCGCGGCGACAGCACCGCCGTGCGCCGCACGCTGGCCCCGGCGGCCGTATTCCACGGGTTCGGCGGCCAGCCCGGCCAGCCGCCCACGCTGGAAATCGAATCCATCAACGGCTTTCTGAAAGCCGTGGGCACGCCCCACTCCGAAAGCTGGGACGAACGGGTGCAGTTCGAGCGGGTGTTAATCGATGCTAACCTGGCCAGCGTGTGGGCGCCCTACGAGTTCTACCGGGGCAGCCATTTTAGCCACTGCGGCTACGACTCATTTCAGTTGGTGAAGCTGGCCGACGGCTGGAAAATTGCGCATATTATAGACACGCGAAGGAAAGAGAAGTGCAAATAGATTCTTGATTAACCACCGTAGCCTACGCCTTATTAAATCAGGCTTATTACACGCTGATTCAGTCCACAGAATTCTACATTAATTTCAGCACATTCTTCAATATCAGTGAGGCAAATACCACCGACACATTCCAGAATTTCATTAGTCGGAAGTACTCCGATTAATTCTAAACCTGCCAATGCTCGCCAATTGGGCTGTTGTATATGCCTGCGAAAGAAGGATTGAAACTCCGTTAAGTAAGCAGTTGAAGGCTGTAAGACCCCTCCTACTACGCCCATTGAATCATCAATAACTTTTGATTCAATTACCCCAAGGGCAATTGGGCCTGCAAATAGCTGGATTTTCATTCGCAAAAGAATTATTTAACTTCCCACCGGCTCCCCCAACACCTCCTTCTCAATCCACCTTCCGTCCTCGCGCATCAGCTCAATCAGGTCGTCCACGGCCCTCTCCTCGGGCACCGATTTCTTGATGACTTCCTGGCCACGGTAGAGGGCAATTTTGCCCTTGCCCACGCCCACGTAGCCATAGTCGGCATCGGCCATTTCGCCGGGACCGTTCACGATGCAGCCCATGATGCCGATTTTGATGCCCTTGAGGTGGTCGGTGCGCTTGCGAATCATGGCCGTGGTTTCCTGTAGGTCGAACAGGGTGCGGCCGCAGCTGGGGCAGCTGATGTATTCGGTTTTGCTCATGCGGGTGCGGGCCGCCTGCAGAATGCCGAAGCTGAGCTGGTTCAGGGTGTCGATATCGCGCAGCCAAGCGTCCTGCTCCTGGTTGGGCAGGGCATCGGTGCAGAGCGATATACCGTCGCCGAGACCGTCGATGAGCAGGCCGCCCACGTCGGTAGCGGCATCGAGCTGGGTTTGGGCGGGGTTCTCGATGGTATAGCAGCGGCGCACCACCACCGGGCAGGTGATGCCAGCGTTTATCAAATCGAAAAAGGCCCGGCGCAGCTCCGGCATGGCGTGGGCGTTACTGGTTTCGAGGGTGAGCACCACCGTTTGGTCGATGCGCAGGTGCTGGAGCATTTCGGAAGTGAGCGCCGCCAGGTCGGCCAGCAGGAAATTGAGCTGTGGGTGGCGCTGCGCGGGCGTGGTGGCCAGGTAGGCGTCAGGCGTCATCAGCGGGTAGTGCTCGGGGCGGTGGCCGGCGTCGCGCCAAGCCGTGAAGGTCACGATTTCCTTCAAGCCGTTGGGCAGCATGTAGGGCACGGGCCGCTCGCCGGTGTAGATGTAGTCGGCCCCCAGGTCGCCCATCTGAAACTTATCGAGGAAGGGCGAATACAGGTGGCCAGCGGCGCGCAGGTCGCCATACTCTAGGTGTGGCAGGCGCGATAAATCGGCTACGACGCGGGGCACGTTCTGCCCGCCGAAATTGACCACTTCGTGCGTGTGCCGGCGGAAATACTGGAATGGATTAATCGGCTCCTCGCCCACCAGCGGCTTGATGGGCCGGGCCGTGGCCGCCCGCCCCGTGTAGCGGTCAATCAGCATGCGGGCCACCGGGGCTTCGGCTTCGGGGGCTTCGGTGAGCGACACGCGCACAGTATCGCCGAGGCCGTCTTCGAGCAGCGTACCAATGCCCACGGCGCTCTTGATGCGGCCGTCTTCGGCCTCGCCGGCCTCGGTCACGCCCAGGTGCAGCGGGTAGGGCTGCAGGCCTTCCTCGTCGAGCTTCTGCACCAGCAGGCGGTAGGCCTGCACCATCACCTGGGTGTTGCTGGCCTTCATGCTCAGCACCACGTCGTAGTAATTCTCTTCCTCGCAGAGGCGCAGGAACTCCAGCGCCGACTCCACCATGCCCAGCGGCGTGTCGCCGTAGCGGCTCAGAATCCGGTCACTCAGCGAGCCGTGGTTGGTGCCGATGCGCATAGCGGTGCCGTGCTGCTTGCAAATCTGGACCAGCGGCCGGAACCGCTCGCGGATGCGTTCCACCTCGGCCGCGTAGGTGGCGTCGGTGTATTCAATTTCCTCGAATTTCTTTTTATCGGCGTAGTTGCCGGGGTTCACGCGCACCTTCTCCACGATGCGGGCGGCCAACTCGGCGGCATTGGGCGTGAAGTGAATGTCGGCGATGAGCGGCACGTTGCAGCCCCGCTTGCGCAGCTCTTTCCTGATTTCCAGCAGGTTTTGGGCCTCCTTCATACTGGGCGCGGTGATGCGCACGTATTCGCAGCCGGCCTCTACCATGCGCAGCGTCTGTTCCACCGAGCCCATCGTATCCATCGTATCCACGGTGGTCATGCTCTGCACGCGGATGGGGTAGTCGCCGCCCATCGGCACGCCGCCAATGTTGACCACGCGGGACACGCGGCGCTTGTATTCAGTGAGGCTGGGGCAATACGTTTTATTCATAATCCAAAAACCAGGGGCGGTAGGCGAAAGTTGCGCCCTACTACAAAGGTAAAGCGGGAGCGGCCGGCACCGTATGGCAGTTGCGCGATTCCATTGGCTGGCTGAGCTGTGGCTGGCCCATCTTTACCCTTGGACTGCGGATGGCCCGGCCCGCGCCTGAGCGGGTTCCCGTAACCCTCGGGCCGTACATCCTACTTGTCGCGCTTGAATGCTGCCGCTGGCTGGGCCGCTTGAAATGAGGTCATGCTAACGTTCTTTTACATCAAACTATACCTAAACCCCACCCCACATGCGTACGCCCAGCTATGATGCCGTCGTCGTCGGTTCCGGCCCCAATGGGCTGGCGGCGGCCATTGTAATGCAGCAGGCGGGCTTGTCGGTCCTACTGCTCGAAGGCAAGCGGGAAATCGGTGGCGGCCTGCGCACGGCTGAGCTGACTCTGCCCGGCTTTCGCCACGACATCTGCTCCGCCATTCACCCACTGGCGGCGGCCTCGCCCTATTTCCAGACGCTGCCACTGGCCCGCTACGGGCTGGAATACCTCACGCCGCCCGTGGCCGCCGCCCACCCGTTCGATGACGGTACCGCCGCCGTGGCCGCGTCGCTGGCCGATACCGCCCGCAGCCTCGGCCTCGATGCCGAGGCCTATCAGCACCTGCTTGGCCCGCTCGTGGCCCAGTGGCCCAACATTGCCAACGACGTGCTGGCCCCGCTGCATTTCCCCCGGCACCCGCTCGATATGGCCCGATTTGGCCTCTCGGCGCTGCTCCCAGCCACGGTGCTGGCGCGATGCTTCACCCACGAAAAAGCCAAAGGCCTACTGGCCGGCATGGCCGCCCACGCCATTCAGCCGCTGAGCAACCTCACCACGTCGGCCGCTGCCCTGGTGCTGCTCATTGCGGCCCACCGCGGCGGCTGGCCCCTGCCCAAAGGTGGCTCGCAGGCCATTGCCGATGCGCTGCTGGCGCATTTCATCGCCCTGGGCGGGCAGGTCGAAACCGGGACTTACGTGCTTTCGCTGGCGCAGCTGCCGGCGGCACGGGCCGTGCTGCTCGACGTCACGCCGGCGCAGCTGCTCCAGATTGCCGGGCACAGCCTGTCAAGCATTTACCAGTGGCAGCTGCGGCGCTACCGCTACGGCATGGGCGTATTCAAAATTGATTGGGCGCTGGCCGCGCCCATTCCTTTCACCGCCCCCGAATGTGCCCAAGCCGGCACCATACACCTGGGCAATACGCTGGCCGAGATTGCCGCCAGTGAGCAAGCCTCGGCACGGGGCCAGCACGCGGCGCAGCCCTTCGTGCTGCTGGCCCAGCAAAGCCTCTTCGACACCACCCGCGCCCCGGCCGGGCAGCACACCGCCTGGGCCTACTGCCACGTCCCCAACGGCTCGCGCGTGGACATGACGGCCGCCATCGAGCGCCAGGTCGAACGGTTTGCGCCCGGCTTTCGCGACCGCATTCTGGCCCGCCACACCTTCGACACCGCCCAGATGGAGGCGTACAACCCCAACTACGTGGGCGGCGACATCAACGGCGGCCTGCTCGATATCGGCCAGCTATTCACCCGTCCGGCCCTGCGGGCCTCGCCCTACCGTACCTCGCAGCGAGGGCTGTACCTCTGTTCTTCGGCCACGCCTCCCGGCGGCGGCGTGCACGGCATGTGCGGCTACTACGCGGCCCGCCGCGCCCTGCGCGATATATTCCGGCTGCCCGCACCACCGCTGCACGGGGAGTAGCGCAACCCTACTCCAGCTGCACGGACGCTGGATGAGCTTGGCTTCTTTATCAGGCCTTCTCCCCACCCATTTCCAACACAATCTTACCGATGTGGGCGCTGCTTTCCATTAGCTCGTGCGCCGCCGCCGCTTCGGCTAATGGGAAGGCTTTGTAGATAACCGGCCGGAACTTGCCCGCCGCAATCAGGGGCCAAACGTGCTTTTCTACCTCCGCCGCCAGCGCCGCTTTAAAATCGGCTGAGCGGGGCCGCAAAGTGCTTCCTGTGATGCTCAGCCGCCGCCGCATCACCTCCAGCGCGTTGAATTCGCCCTTGGCACCCTGCATGGCATTTATGAACACTAACCGGCCGTCGTCCTTCAGCAGGCGCAGGTTTTTGGCGATGTAGTCGCCACCAATCATGTCGAGCACTACGTCCACGCCTTCGGCATTCAGCACTTCTTCAAAGTCTTCGGTTTTGTAATTGATGGCCCAGTCGGCACCTAGTTCCCGGCAGGCGCTGCACTTGGCCTCATCCCCGGCCGTGATGGCCACGGGGCTGCCCAGCGCCCGCGCCAGCTGAATGGCTGTGGTGCCAATGCCGCTGCTGCCGCCGTGCACCAGCAGCGTTTCGCCGGGCTGCAGGTTGCCGCGCTGAAACACGTTGTGCCATACCGTGAACACGGTTTCGGGCAGGGCGGCGGCTTCGGTCATGCTCAGACCGGTGGGCACGGGCAGGCAGTGGCGGGCATCCACCACGGCATATTCGGCGTAGCCACCGGCGGGCAACAGGGCGCACACGGCATCGCCGGGGTGCCAGCGCGTCACCTCGGTACCGGTGGTTTCGATGGTGCCGGCTATTTCCAGGCCGGGTACCAGGCCGGTTACGTCGCCGCTGCCGGCATACTTACCCTGGCGCATCAGCACATCGGGCCGGTTTACGCCGGCGGCATGCACCCGGATAAGCACTTCGTGGGCGGCAGGCGTAGGTTTGGGCTGCGGCCGAAGCTGCAGAACCTCAGGCCCGCCGACCTGCTGAATAATAATGGCATTCATAAGTAGGAAACGCTGGGGCAGCCTGAGCGGCCCGGTGAATTGGCAAGTGCCACGTCTACTAACGAAAAACGGCTCCGAGGAGCCGTTTCAAATACTACTTATTCGATAATCTACTGCTTACCAGCCGCTTCGCGCAGCTCCTTCACCTCGCGCTCCAAATCCAGCGTCCGGAACATCACCTTGGCTTCGAGGTCCGAATAGGCGGCTTCCAGTTGCTCGCGCATCTGGCGCTGCTCCTGAATATCGGTGCAGGTGCCAAACCAGGCGATAATCTGGCGGTCGTCGCCCCGGCGCGGCAGAGCCTGCCCCAAAAACCAGCGGTACGAGCCATCCTTGGCTTTGAAACGGTACTCTATGTTGTAGTCGTCGCCGGTGGCCAACGAGTGGCCCCACACCTCCCGGACGCGGGAGCGGTCGTCGGGGTGCAGCAGGTTGTTCCACATATCCAGCCCCACGCTGTCGGCCAGCACGTAGCCCGTAAAGGCCGTCCAGCGCTGATTGAAATAGATATGGAACCCATTCTGGTCGGTAATCCAGACCAGTTGCGGAATCACATCAGCCAAAAAAGTGAACTACTCGGACCCAACCAGCCCGTTTTGGGCGATGGCGGGCAACGGGGTAACTGCTTGCGGAGTGCTCACGAGTAGAGAAGCTTAAAAACCAAAATAAGAATATACTAAGCGCGGTCGAGCTGCATTTCCATACCCGACGCAAAGTACAGGTTCAGTTGGCTATGCAAGCCATCGGCCGAGCGGCGCATGCGCGTGACAAGGGCACGCGTTGCTTCATTGGTCAACTCGAAGTTGAGGTATGGCCGGTTCATGAGCTCGTCGCGCAGCACCGCCCAATTGCCGGTCTGGCCGGGGCCGGGCGGCGCGGGCGTGGTTTCCAAATGGCCCGGCATGAGCGCCAGCTGCTCGGCCAGGGCCAGCGGGCTGCCGGGGTCGTTGCGGTTCAGCACCCGGCTGGCTACCCGCCATTCGCCCCCCAGATAGTCATCCGGCAGATGTTGTAAGTTTATATCCAGCAGCAAATCAGATATACAGAAGAAAAAGCACCACTCTTAGGCAGAAAGTTAATGGAGTTGTTTAGAAAGTCCCCGAACGGTCATGCTTCGCTGCGCGCTGCATGACCGTTCGGGGACCTTTTGTGACTTTCTAAACAACTCCATTAAGTGGGGGGCTAAAATTGCAATAGAAATTAGCGATAATTTCGAAATTTCCGTTGTCCTCTTCAATCACCACTCACCCGGACTTCTAACCCATTTGGGCATCGCTACGTTCCTTGTGCAAGGCACCCAGGCCCACTATTTTGTTATCAAATCATGAAAAAACCGCGTTTCCTGCCTGCTATACTTGGGGCTGCTCGCCTCACTGGCCTCGCGGCCTGGCAAACCGGCCGCCTGTTTCGCCAGCTGGCCGCCCGCGCCCTCGACAGCGTGCAGGACGTGCTGCGCGCCGAAGTAGAAAAAGGCAACCTCAAGCTGGTGGCCGATTTCCTGGCCGATAAGGCGCTGCCCGCCGCCCGTGTCCTGCTCATCGAGCAAATGACCGTGCGCCTGCTGCTGCGCCTGGGCCTGCGCGGGGCGCTGGCGTCCAACGTGGTGGGCTGGGTGCTGCCCTTCGTCATCGAGAAGCTAATCATGGTGGGCAACAAAAGCGGCTTATTCGACAAGCTGAAGGCCAATCCCACCATCAGCGAGGCCTTGAACAAGCTCGACGAGCTGCGCAGCGCCACCTGGAAAATGCTGGTACCCGACCCCGGCAGCAGCGCCGAGGTGCTGGCCAACGAGGCCGACGATGCGAAAACGCCCCGCCTGCCCCTGCTGCTGGCCGCCCCGGCTCCTAAATCTCCAAAAACGCCCAAAATACCCCAGGCAGATATAATTTCGGCATAAATACGCCCAAATATCGGCTGCAAACGATTGTGGTCGGTCACCAAAAAAAGCCACCTCACCCGAGATGGCTCTTTCAAAACCGGGGCGCGGCGAGAATTCCCACCCAACACCGGACCCGATTCCGTCCGCTGACGAATTACCGGCTGAACAATAGTTCGCGGTACTTCACCAGAGGCCAGTCCTCGTCGGCCACCATCTGCTCCAGCTTATCAACGGCGCGGCGGATGGGGTCGAATTTTGGTTTCACTTCTTCGCAGTATGCTACCGCCTTCTCGCGGGCATCTCCGATTTTGTTGGCTTGCTTACGCGCCTCCGTCATAGCGTCGGCGTTGGTTTTGATGGTTGAAACGTAGCGGGAAATAGCTTTAATCATTTCCAGCGTTACCTGGCTGTGCTCGTCGTCGAGGCCGAGCTCACGAAGGCCACGCACGTTGTTCACCAGCTTGGTCTGATACGAAAGCGCGGTCGGAATGATGTGGTTGATGGCCAAATCGCCCATTACGCGGCTTTCAATCTGGATTTTCTTCTGGTATTCCTCCAGCAAAATCTCGTGGCGGGCATGAAGCTCCACTTCCGAGAAGATGTTGTGGCGGGCAAACAGGTCGGCGGCGTCCTCGCGAATCAGGGCATCCAAAGCCTGGGGCGTGGTAGCAATATTGCTGAGGCCACGCTTTTCGGCTTCGTCTTTCCACTCATCGGAGTAACCGTTCCCCTCGAAACGAATATTCTTCGAAGATATTACATACTCGCGGAGAATCTCCACAATAGCCACTTCTTTCTTCTTGCCTTCCTCAATCAGGGCATCAACCGACTGCTTAAAATCGATGAGCTGCGTGGCAACGATGGTGTTGAGCACCGTCATGGCCGACGAGCAATTGGCCGACGAGCCCACGGCGCGCAGCTCGAACTTGTTGCCGGTGAAGGCGAACGGCGAGGTCCGGTTGCGGTCAGTGTTGTCGAGCAGGATGGCTGGAATCTTGTCGATGCCCAGCTTCAGGTAAATGTTGTCGCCTTTGTCGAGCGGCAGTTTGGCGGTGCGCTCCAGCTCATCGAGTACGCCGTCCAGCATCGAACCCAGGAACACCGACATGATGGCCGGCGGGGCCTCGTTGGCACCCAGGCGGTGGTCGTTGCTGGCCGAGGCGATGCTCGAACGCAGCAGGTCGGCGTAGCGGTGCACCGCTTTGATGGTGGTGATGAGGAAGGCCAGGAACTGCAGGTTCTCCTTGGGGCGGCGGCCGGGGGCGAGCAGGTTCACACCGGTATCGGTGCTCATTGCCCAGTTGTTGTGCTTGCCGCTGCCGTTTACACCGGCAAAAGGTTTCTCGTGCAACAGCACTTTGAAATTGTGACGCTCACCAACGCGGGCCATCACGTCCATCAGGAGCTGGTTGTGGTCGACAGCCAGGTTGGCATCCTCAAACGTGGGGGCGCACTCAAACTGGTTGGGGGCCACCTCGTTGTGGCGGGTGCGCAGCGGAATACCGAGCAGATTGGCCTCTTCCTCAAACTCCAGCATGAAGCCGTGCACGCGGGCCGGAATCGAGCCAAAATAATGGTCGTCGAGCTGCTGGCCTTTGGCGGGAATGTGACCGAACAGCGTGCGGCCGGTGAGCACGAGGTCGGGGCGGGCGTCGTACAACGCCTTATCAACCAGGAAGTACTCCTGCTCGATACCGAGCGTGGTGTTCACACGGTTTACGTCTTTGTCGAAATAGTGGCAAACGTCCAGGGCCGACTTTTCCAGCAGGGCCAGCGACTTCAACAGCGGAGCTTTATAGTCGAGGGCTTCGCCGGTGTAAGCCACGAAAATCGTGGGAATGCACAGCGTCTTAGCGCCTACCGTTTCGATGATGAAAGCGGGCGAGGTGGGGTCCCAGGCGGTGTAGCCACGGGCCTCAAACGTGTTGCGGATGCCGCCGTTGGGAAACGACGAGGCATCGGGCTCCTGCTGCACGAGGGCCGAGCCCTTGAAGTTCTCAATCGGCCGGCCGTCGGAATTGAGGTCGAAGAAGGAGTCGTGCTTTTCGGCGGTAGCGCCGGTCAGGGGCTGAAACCAGTGGGTGTAGTGCGTGGCACCCTTGGCCATGGCCCAGGTTTTCATGGCCGAGGCCACGGCATCGGCCACGTTGCGCTCCACGGTCGCGCCCTGCTTGATGGCAGCCTGCAGCTTTTTGAAATAGTCACCGGGCATGGTAGCCCGCATGGCTTCCAGATTGAACACGCTTTGCCCAAAGCTGTCGGAGCGACGGGCGGCAGCGGGTGCCACAGTAATGGGGCGGCGCAGATTGACGAGTTCTAAAGCTTTAAAGCGGAGGATGGCCATAGGAATTGACTACCAAACGGAAAAATAGTGAGGCGGATGAGTTCGTATTCTGGGGGCAAAGATAAAACATGAATCACAAACCGTAGCAAACCACCCTAAATTATTGAGGCTTTTTCTCAAATACGCTCATATTTTCCGGTAATATGCTTCTTTTTTTAACCTGATTTTTAAAATTCGGTCTTCATAAAGACAAAGCCGATTACGGCCTAATGTTTTGGGGCGTATCGGCGGGCTATATCTTTAGGGCGTGAAAAACCGCTTTGCGTTCCAGCCGCGCTACTTTTTTTTCTGGCTGGTATTTTTTGAGCTGTGCCGGGGCTTGTTTCTGGGATACCAATACAAGGCCACGGCTCAACTGTCGGTGGCGGAGGTATTGGGAAGCATGGGGCACGGCCTGCGGCTGGACGCTTCGGCGGCGGCCTATGTCTGCCTGATTCCGTTCCTATTGTTTGTAATTGGCAGCCTGCTGCCCCGTTTTCAATTGCAGCGGCTGATAACGGGGTATTCGGCCGTTATCGGCATTGTGCTGGCCGTGTTGGTCACGGCCGACCTGGAGCTGTACCGCGTGTGGGGTTTCCGGCTCGATGATACGCCCATCCAATACCTGAACTCGCCGCAGGAAATGGCGGCCTCGGCGGGCAGTGCGCCCATTGGCCTGCTGCTGGTGTTGCTGCTGGGCCTGCTAGGCGCGGGCACCTACTTATATAAGGTAGTGATAGGGCGGCTGGTGCCGCTGCCCGCATGGTTTGGGCGGGGCCGGGCAGCACTAGCCAGCTTGCTCTACGCCGGGCTGCTGGTGGTGCCGCTGCGGGGCGGCACCCAGCAGATTCCGGTGAACCAGAGCGACGTTTATTTTTCCAGCATTGCTTTCGCCAACCATGCGGCCCTCAATGCGCCGTGGAACATGATAAGTGCGTTGGTACTGCGCGCGGCCGAGCAGCCCATTAAGCCCTTTATGCCCGACAGCACAGCTCGCCGCCTGGTGGCGGGCCTGTACCCACTGGCTGTGGGTACCCCGGCTCCGCCCGATTCGTCGGCGCTGGTGCTGAGCGAGCCCCGGCCCAACGTGCTGTTTATCATCCTCGAAAGCTTCACCTCCAAGTTTGTGGGCAGCGTGGGCGGCGAAAAGGGCGTGACGCCCAACCTCGACAGCCTGGCCCGAACCGGCATCCTGTTCAACAACATTTTCGCGGCCGGCGACCGCAGCCAGAAAGGGCTGGTTTCGCTGCTTTCGGGCTACCCCAATCAGCCCACGACCAGCATCATCAAGTTCCCGCGCAAAACGGAGCGCCTGCCCCATTTGTGTCAGTCGCTGGCCTCGGTGGGCTACAGCTCGCACTATTACTACGGGGGCGAGCTGGCGTTTGCCAACATGCGCAGCTACCTGCAAGCGGGCGGATATCAAAAGTTTACGGAGCGCAACGACTTTGCAGCGGCCGACCAGAACTCGAAATGGGGCGCACACGACGGGGTGCTTTTCGACCGTATTCTGGGCGACTTGAGTAAGCAGCCGCAGCCGTTCTTCGTCACGGCCTTCACCCTCAGCAGCCATGAGCCCTTTGAGGTGCCCATGAAGCCGCATTTCTCCGGCACCAGCGAGGTAGAGCAGTTTCGCAACTCGGTTTACTACACCGATTATACGCTGGGTAAATTCCTGCGGGAGGCCAAGAAACAGCCCTGGTACGCCCATACGCTATTGGTACTGGTAGCCGACCACGGTCACCAGCAGCCCGGCAACTCCGCCAACCAAAGCCCCAATAAATTCCAGATTCCGCTGCTGCTGGCTGGCGGCGCGCTGCGGCCCGAAGCCCGTGGCCGGGTAATAAGTGCGCTGGGTTCGCAAACCGACGTGGCCGCTACCCTGCTGCACCAGCTGCAATTACCGGCTCAACATTTCGTCTGGAGCCGCAACCTGCTGGCTCAGCATAACCCGCCCTTCGTGTACTACTGCTTTAATAATGGTTTTGGCGCCGTTTCGCCGCAGGGTACCATCACCTTCGATAACGTGGGTAGCCACATTATGGACCGCGACCCCGGCACCCCCAACAGCCAGCTGAAGCTGGGCCAGGCCATGGAGCAGGTATCGATGGAAGACTTTGCGCGCAAGTAGAACGCGCCCGGGCCGTACCTTTGCCGGACTATGCCTACCCCCCAATCCGTTGCTTTTTATACCCTCGGCTGCAAGCTGAACTTCTCCGAAACGTCGGCCATCGGCCGGCAGTTTGAGGAAAAGGGCTTCCAGAAAATTCCTTTTGAGGCCGGGGCCGACCTCTACGTTATCAATACCTGCTCCGTCACGGACCACGCCGACCGCAAGTGCCGCAAAGTAGTGCAGCAGGCCCTGAAACATAATCCGGAGGCCTTTGTGGCCATTGTGGGCTGCTACGCCCAGCTCAAGCCGCAGGAAATCGCGGCCATTCCCGGCGTGAGCGCCGTGCTGGGCGCGGCCGAGAAATTTATGCTGGTCGATATTCTGGCCGATTTTCAGAAGCCGGCCGCCGGGCAGCCCGGCGCGGTGCATGCCTCGCCCATCTCAGCAGCCACCGAGTTTGTAGCCGCGCACTCCTTCGGCGACCGCACCCGGACCTTTATGAAGGTGCAGGACGGCTGCGACTATACCTGCTCGTTCTGCACCATTCCGCTGGCGCGGGGCGGCAGCCGCTCGGGTAGCATAGCCAGTGTGGTGGAGCGCGTGGAGAAGTTAGCTGAGAACGGCGTGAAGGAAATCGTGCTCACCGGCGTCAACCTCGGCGATTTTGGCCTGCAGGGCCCCGAGCGCGAGCGCCGCGAAGATTTTACCCAGCTGGTGCAGGCCCTCGATGCCGTGACCGGTATCCGCCGCTTTCGCATCAGCAGCTGCGAGCCCAACCTGCTCACCGACGAGATTCTGACCACCGTGGCCGCGTCGGAGCACTTTATGCCGCACTTCCACATCCCGCTGCAAAGTGGCTCGGACAAGATTCTGGGCCTCATGCGCCGCCGCTACCGCCGGGCCCTCTACACCCAGCGCGTGGCCCGCATCAAGGAGCTGATGCCACACGCCTGCATTGGAGTCGATGTCATCGTGGGCTTTCCCGGCGAGACGGACGCGGATTTTCTGGACACCTATAATTTCCTGAACGAGCTGCCGATTAGCTACCTGCACGTTTTCCCGTACTCGGAGCGGGCCGATACGCTGGCCCCCACCCTGCCCGGCCGGGTGCAGGACCGGGTGCGGCACGAGCGCACCACGCAATTGCGCAGCCTCTCGGAGAAGAAAAAGCGGTTTTTCTACGAAGAACACCTCGGCCTCGAAACCGAAGTGCTTTTTGAAGACGATGTGACCAATGGCCAGATGGAGGGCTTCACGCCCAACTACATCCGCGTGGCCGCCAAGTACGACCCGCTGCTGGTAGGCGAAATGAAGCCGCTACGCCTCACCAGCGTGAATGCCTTCGGGCTGATGGAAGCCGAGGAAATGGGTATTCTCGTCTGAACCGCAGATTCTGCTGATTAAACGGATTGAACGGATTCTCACTTAGGCTATTAGAAAACGCCTTTCCGAAACCGTAAAACAGCGAGGGCTGCCCATTGGGCAGCCCTCGCTGTTTTACGGTTTCTCAACCGGATGCCAAAATCTGTTCAATCCATTTAATCGGCAGAATCTGCGGTCTAGACCATGCTTTGTCGGGCCATGGCCAGCATTTCGCGCAGCATATTTTGCTGCTCCAGCAGGTGCTGGTTGCGCATTTCGGCGAGGGCCAGCTGGTGCTGTAAGTGTTGCGCATGCAATGCCGCCGCCACATAAACTTCGGGTGCGGATGCGCTGGGAGCCGGCGCGGGCACTGCCGGGGCTGGTGCAGGCGTGGGATGCGGAGCCGCCAACACCGGCACCGGCTCCTGAATCAGCGGGGCGCCTGGGGCTGCCGGGGCAACGGGCGCAGCGGGGGCTTCGGCAGCGGCAGCAACATGGGTTGCCACGGGATTTTCTGCCACGACAGGCGCAGCGGGAGCTGCCGCGGGCTGGGGCACTTCGGCCTCACCAAGAGCGGAGGCTCCGTTGGCGCGCACCGGCTGATTGGCGGCGGCAGCCAATGCCAGCGTAGCCGCTATTTCGGCTGGCTGAAGCCGGGAGCCGGCCACGCCCGGCCCGGAACGCCGCGCCGCATGCACCTCTACATCGGACAAATCGATGGGTTCGAATGCGGCTTCCGGCGCTACGGATGCGAGTGGCGCGGCGGGTGGCGTTACTGCTTTTGGTGCGTGCTCTCCACTCACCAACATCGGGCCACGGCCTAACAAAAGCCAGTCTCTGGACACATTTGGATAAATTTCAAACACCTTACACAACAGGTCATAGCCGGGTTTATTGCGGCCGTCGATGAGGTGCTGCACCACGCTGGCCGTCTTGCCCAGGGAGATGGCAAAGCTGTTTTTGGTCAACCCAAACTGCTGAATGAGTTGCGCAAAGCGCTGGTCGATGGGAACAGAAACGGGCACAGCCATACACTTACACAAATGAGTAGTTGTGCAAATGTATAAAAAAGCCGCTTATCAGCCCCGCTTTGCGTTTTGGCTATTCGTAGCGCAGCGAATCAATCGGGTCGAGCGCGGCGGCTTTACTAGCGGGGTAGTAGCCCGAGGCCATGCCCACCCCTACGCAGATAACCAGGCCCGCCGCCATCCACCCCCACGGCACCAGGAAGGAGCCCGAGCCCACGAACTTGGCCACCAGGTTGCCACCGAGCACACCGAGCAGAATACCCATGCCGCCGCCCATGAGGCAAATCACAATGGCTTCCATCAGAAACTGAAACCGGATTTGGCGGGCCGTCGCGCCCAGCGCCTTGCGAATGCCAATTTCACGGGTCCGCTCCGTTACCGACACCAGCATGATATTCATAAGGGCAATGCTGGCCCCGAGCAGCGTGACGAAGGCAATGATGCTGCCGCCGGCTTTCATCTTGCCCGAAATCGCATCCAGGTCATTGGCCAGCGACGTGCTGCTCTCGACCACGAAGCTCTCTTCTTTACCCAGCTTGTCGTGCCGCACGGCGCGCATGATGCCGGTGGCCTGGCCCATGACGAAGTTGAGGGTGCTGTGCTCGGCGGTGGCCGTTTTCACGTCGTAGCTGAGGGCGCGCTGGCGGGGCATCTGGTTGCCGGTTTCGAGGGGTAGCAGGGCCACGCGGTCGGCCCCGCCGCCGCCACCAGCTCCACTCCCACTCTTTTCGAGCAGGCCCACAATCAGGAAGCGGCGACCCATGGCGGCCACGTACTTGCCCACCGGGCTCTGCTTCGGAAATAACTTGGAACGAATTTCGTCGCCCACTATCATCACATTTGCCCCGCTGTTGAGCTCGGCTTGCGAGAAGGTGCGGCCATTGGCCAGGTTGTAGCCTTCTATTCGCAGGTAATTTTCATCGCCGGCCACCACCTGCATGTTAGGGTTGGTTTTGGTGCCGTTGGCTTTCATTTCCACGGCCCCGGCAATGAAAGCCGACACGCCAACCTGGGCATCGTCGCCCATGGCTTTTTTATACTGCTTGGCTTGCAGGAAGCTGATGGGCGGATACTGCCTGGACTGCACGCCGCCGCGCCGCCCGCGGTTGCTGTAGCCCTTGGCGTGCAGTTCGAAGGAGTTGGCCCCGAGGCTGGCGAAGGTTTCGGACAGCGAATTCTTCATCGCGTCGATGCCCGTGAGGATGCCCACCAGCGCAAACAGCCCGATGCTGAGAATAAGGGCCGTGAGAATGGTGCGCAGCAGGTTGGCGCGGATGGAGCGGAAGGCTTCGCGGACGTTTTCGAAAGGACTCATGGGCAGGGATTTGTAGCACATGCTATAGCTTGTGCACTCAGGAAGGCACAAGCTAAAGCATGTGCTACTGAGTCAAAGTTCGGCGGCCGACGCTTAACTTGAACCACTGGCGCGGCAACCTCGTTGGTTTGCTGCGTTTCTTTCCCCCAAAAACTATGCTGCTCAAGCGTTTTTTGTTGCTTTTGCTCGTGACCGTGGCCCCGCTGGCGGCCCGCGCCAACCACGTGTTCATCCCCATGGATAATACCCAGAAGGAGTGTCTGAAGGCCTACGGCGTGGCTTTCTGGCTGCTCCAGCGCGAAGTACCGGTCGATTGGCTGCTCAACTACCGGGGCGGCTCCTTTGCCTTCGAAAGCACGCCGGGGGCCGAGAACGAGCTGGCCGTGCGCGGCGTCAGCTTCCAGGTAATCAGTGAGGCGCAGTACACCGGCATTCTCCAGGAAATAGCCGACCCCAACGCCAACATGGACGTGATGAAGCTGGAGAAGGTGCCCAAAATAGCGGTGTACACGCCCAAGGGCAAGCAGCCCTGGGACGATGCCGTGACCATGGTGCTGGCCTACGCCGAAATTCCCTACACCCAGATTTACGACGACGAGGTGCTGAAGGGCGAGCTGCCCAAGTACGACTGGCTGCACCTGCACCACGAAGACTTCACGGGCGAGTACGGCAAGTTTTACGCCACCTACCGCAACTACCCCTGGTACCAGCAGCAAGTGCGCGACGCCGAAGCGGCCGCCAAGCGTAACGGCTTTGCCAAAGTGAGCCTGATGAAAGGCACAGTGGCCACCAAAATGCAGGAATTCATCGCCGGCGGCGGGTTTCTGTTCGCCATGTGCTCGGCCACCGACAGCTACGACATTGCGCTGGCCGGCCTAGGCATCGATATGGTGGAAAGTATGTACGACGGCGACCCGGCCGACCCGGCCGCGCAATCCAAGCTCAACTTCAACCGCTGCCTAGCCTTCCAGAATTTCCAGCTGGTGCGCGACCCGTACTTCTACGAGTACTCCAACATCGACATGCAACCCAACGAGCGCGGCCTGGGCGAGCAGAACGACTATTTCTCGCTCTTCACCTACTCGGCCAAGTACGACCCGGTGCCCACCATGCTCTGCCAGAACCACGACAAAACCATCCACGGCTTCATGGGCCAGACCACGGCCTTCCGCAAAAGCCTCATCAAGCCCGACGTCATCGTGATGGGCGAAACCAAGCAGACCGGCGAGGCCCGCTACATCCACGGCACGCTGGGCAAGGGCACCTGGACGTTCTACGGCGGCCACGACCCCGAAGACTACCAGCACCTGGTGGGTGAAGAGCCCACCGATTTGGCCCTGCACCCCAACTCGCCCGGCTACCGACTGATATTGAACAACATCCTATTCCCGGCGGCCAAAAAGAAGAAGCAGAAAACCTAAGAAGCTTCGCTCCCCCCGCGCCAATCCCCAACCTTCACCGATTGGGGCTTTTTTTGTCCTGAAACCTCCGGCAGGCGGACCCCAATGGCTTTATGCAGCGCCCGGCAACTCGCCTTGGCGGGAGTTTACCCGCTGTTCGCCCCACGCAGCGCGTCATTCACCGGTTTCGCGCTCATGATGAGGGCACTTATGGCTTAACTTTCAGGACCACATTAATATCCTTGCGCTTTGCTGCTACGCTTAAGCTTGTTCCTGTTTGTTCTGAGTGGCTTGGCAGCCCGTACGGCCCAGGCTCGCCAGCCCACGCATTTCCCTACTGACTCGGCGGTGCAGGCACTGCGGCCCATGCACAAGGGCCGCGCTGTGGCCATGCGCATTGCCGTGCCGTCGGCGCTGGTGGCCTTGGGCGTGATGGCCCACAGCCCCACCTACAGCACGGTGCTGTGCCAAGCTAAGCAGGACATGCAGGCCAAAACCCAGGAAGTTTTTGGGGGTTTCGATGCCCATGGCATCGACGACTACTCGCGCCATGCGCCCTTGGCGATTGCCTACGGCCTGATGGCCACCGGCCACCAAGGCGAACGCTCGGCCGTGGCCTTCACGCTCATTTACCTGGCCGCCCACGAGCTGAACGAAGGCATCGTGAGCAACCTCAAGCGCATCACCGCCGAACCCCGCCCCTACAACGCCCAGGATTTGAGCTCATTCCCGTCGTCGCACACGTCGCAGGCCTTTCTTACGGCCACGCTGCTGCACGAGCAATACGGCCGCCAGTACCCGTGGGTAAGCGTGAGCGGCTACGCCGTGGCCACCGCCACCGGGGCCATGCGCCTGATGGGCAACAAGCACTGGGCCACCGACGTGCTGGCCGGCGCCGCCATCGGCTTTCTTTCGGCCGAAACCGTGTGGCACCTCTATCCCGCGCTCACCAAAATGCTGCCGCCTCGCCTGGCCCACCGACTACTGCTGGTGCCCACCTACATGCCCGGCGCGGGCGCGGGGGCCGCGCTGGCCTTCCGGCCGTAGCCCGGCATTCATCGTTTGCAGAAGCCGACTCCTTTCGAATCAGAAAGTGGGCCGGCTTTTTTTGAGCGCGCGGGCCGGCTTCTGCTGTATCATTATTCGTCTTGTTTTCGTTTGGTAAGCAGCACGTTGCCAGCCGCCGATGGCTCCAGCAGTCTTTACGTTTCCTATTCGTATGGACGAACTGCATCAGGTAAACTACTCACTTTCCGCCAGCCAGCCCGAAGCCGCCGCTACCGAAGAAGCCGCCACCCCCCTGCCCCGGGCCGTGCTTCGGATGAACGGCCACATGCTGCTCGACGGCACCTGGCACTTCGCCGAAGACGCCGAAGACGTGGGCCTGCGCGAGAACTGGGCCCTGGGCCACGCCTACGAGCACACCGCCCAGTGGCCCGGCTCGGTCGAAGAGCACCTAGCCCAGGCGCGGGGCCACCAGAACGGCCCGGCGTGGCAAGACCAGGTGGTGGTGTGGTACGAGCGGGAATTCTACCTGCCCGAAGTAGGCGAATCGCAAAAGCGGTTGATGCTCCAGCTCACGTTTGGGGCCTGCGGCTACGACACCCGGGTGTGGCTCAACGGCAAGCCGCTGAAAACCATTGAAGGCGAAGAAATTCACCTGGGCGAATACACGTCGTTTTCTTATGAGCTGGACGAAGAATACCTGCATCTCGTCAACCGCCTCACGGTCCGCATTGCCGATACCATGGACGCCGAGGTGCCCCGCGGCAAGCAGGAATCGCACGTTTACAAGCGGGGCGGCATCTGGTACCAAACCTACACCGGGGCCGTGCGCAGCGTGTGGCTCGAAATGGTGGAGCGCAACCGGCTGCGCTCCCGGGTAGGCGTGGTGAGCGTGGTGGAAGACCGGCTGGTGCGCTTCAACCTCACCCTTCGCATTCACGATACTGGTGCTTATACCATTCGCCTACAGGCTTTTGAATCCGATACCAAAGACCGCACTACGCCCCTGGCCACCTCCGACTTCCCCCTGCTGCTGGTAGCCGGGCAGTGGCAGCAGCGGCTGGTGCTCGAAGTGCCGGGAGCCCGGCTGTGGTCGCCGGAAGCGCCGCACCGCTACCGGCTGGTAGCGCAGCTTATTCATGCCGATGGCTACGCGGCCCAGATTGAAACGCTGTTTGGCTTGCGCAAAATTGAAGCCCGGGGCCGCTACGTGTACCTCAACAACGAGCCGGTGTACCTCGATGGCATTCTGTACCAGCCCGGGCAGACCACCTACCAGGAAATGCAGCGCCACATGCACGCCATGAAGGCCCTGGGCTGCAACTTGGTGCGGGTGCACATTGCCGGCATCGACCCACGCATCTACAACCTGGCCGACGAGCTGGGCCTGCTGCTGTGGGTGGAAGTGCCCAGCCCGCACAGCTCTACCGCCCGCAGCCGCCAAAACCACCGGGCCGAGCTCCTGCGCCTGGTCACGCTCAGCGAAACTCACCCCAGCATCGTCATCTGGAGCCTGTACAACGAGGACTGGGGAGCCCAGGACATTGCCACCAACCCCGAAACCCGGCAGTATATCGTCGATACTTATCACTTTATGCAACTTGCCTACCCGCAGTTTCTGGTGGTGGATAACGACGGCTGGCACCACGTTTCCTACACCGGCCGCCTGAAGTCGGACCTGCTCACCGCCCACCTCTACACCCCCGACCTGAGCCGGTGGCAGGAGCTGCTCGACCGCCTGGTGGGCGGCGAGCTGGAGGGAACCGCCGCCTTCCCGCTGGTGGTGGGCGACCCGTTTTTCTACCGCCGCCAGGTGCCGCTCATTGTGAGCGAATGGGGCGGTTTTGGCTTTCCCGACTACGGCGGGCCGCAGGATGCGGGAGCCCGCACCAACACCATTCGCGCCTTCAAGCAGGAGCTGCGCCAGCGGCCCATTGCCAGCGACGTGTACACCCAGGCCACCAACATCGAAGACGAGCGCAACGGCTTGCTCGACCCGCATACCGGTGCGCTAAGCGTGCCCGCCGGCTTGCTAAACTCGCACCAGGTGCCGCCGCAACCGGTACAAGCCCCCGCCGCCGACCAGCTAGCGCCGGTTAGCGCGAAGGCTCGTTGGGGAAGCCGCCGCTAAGGTTGCCGTCATGCACCAGCCGACCCGCGTGGCGGTATTGCTGGCCTGTCGCTGCACACATAGCCGGGCCGGCACGGTAGTCGTCACGGAGTTCTCCTGCAAAATCAACGGGCCAATTTCCGGCTGCTGGCGTGGCAAAGCTATTTTTGCCGCCCTGGGCACAATCAGCTCAAATACGACTACTTGCTCTTGGTCTTCTTCACATGGCGCGCAGCATACAGGCTGCAGACCGTCGGTTCCGGATTCTTGGTCACGATGTTGCATAAGAGTTACAGGTAAAAGGTGAATGGATGACAGGCCGGAAAGTAAGGAAAATATTTTTTCTGTAAATATGATATCTATCAGCCAGAAAATCAAAATCTATGAAAAACTATTTTAATTATTTTTTTAATACTATCTCAATAATTCACTGCTCATTCTGCCGCTAGCGGCGGGGTAGCGGCCGGTTTCCGAACCACGCCGACCTTTCGGGGGTTATCTTTGCGGTACGCTGCCATTTGGCGCATTGCCTCCTCCATGACCATAACCAAAGAAGCCGTTCTCAAAGCGCTGAGCTACGTGGAAGAGCCCGACCTGGGCCAAGACCTCGTGACGCTCAACATGATTGAGAACATTGAGATTGACGGCCTCACCGTCGCGTTTACCGTGGTGCTCACCACCCCCGCCTGCCCGCTCAAGCAGCTCATTCACGATGCCTGCGAGCGCGCTATCCACACGATGGTGGATAAGGACGCCAACGTGGTGATTACCATGACCTCGCGCGTGACCACCCTGCGCAACAACCGCGGCGACCTGCTGCCCGGCGTCAAAAACATCATCGCCATTGCCTCGGGCAAGGGCGGCGTGGGCAAAAGCACCGTCACGGCCAACCTGGCGGTGGCGCTGGCCGCTACCGGGGCCAAAGTGGGCCTGGTTGATGCCGACATTTCCGGCCCCAGCATGCCCGTCATGTTTGACGTGGAAGACCAGGCGCCGCACGTATTTCAGGGGCCGAACGGCAAAAACCTGATTCAGCCCATCGAGAAATACGGCGTGAAGCTGATGAGCATCGGCTTTCTGGCGCCGGCCGAAAGCGCCATTGTGTGGCGCGGTCCCATGGCCTCGTCGGCGCTCAAGCAGTTCATTACCGAAGTAGATTGGGGCGAGCTCGATTACCTGCTGCTCGACCTGCCGCCCGGCACTTCCGACATTCACCTCACCCTGGTGCAAACCGTGCCCGTGACCGGGGCCGTTATCGTAACAACGCCGCAAAAAGTGGCGCTGGCCGATGCCCAGAAGGGTTTGCAGATGTTCCGCCAGCCCCAAATCAACGTGCCCGTGCTGGGCGTGGTGGAGAACATGGCCTGGTTTACCCCAGCTGAGCTGCCCGATAGCAAATACTTTATTTTTGGTGAAAACGGCGGCCAACGCCTCGCCGCGCAGCACGATGTACCGTTGCTGGGCCAGCTGCCGCTGGTGCAGAGCATCCGCGAAAACGGCGACCAGGGCCGGCCGGCCGTACTCGACCCGAAATCGGTGGTGGGCAAAATGTTCGCCGACCTGGCCGAGGCCGTAGCCCGCCAGGTGAGCATCCGCAACAACGTGGCCCCCAAAACGGCCGTCGTGCAAATGAACCCCTAACTACCTGTGGAAAACCAAGCTGCCTCCCCCATTTTCGACCATCCGCTCATGCCCCGCGTAGAGGCTGCGCTGGACAGCCTGCGCCCCTACCTGGCCACCGACGGCGGCAACGTGCGCGTGGCCAACATCACCCCCGAGGGCGTGCTGCAACTGGAATGGGAAGGTGCCTGCGGGGCCTGCCCCATGTCGCCAATGACCCGCGCCGGCCTGGAAGACACGGTGAAAAAAGCCGTACCCGAAATCACGGCCGTCGAGGCACGGTAGGGCTTTTCTCATTATCCTCAGGTCAAAAGACCATCGTCATGCAGCTCGCAGCGACGCATCTTTACCGCAGCAAGTAATCCTTTCGATTGGGCTACTATTGCGGTAAAGATGCGTCGCTGCGAGCTGCATGACGTTTTTTGATTCGACTCCCTTCCATATCCCCCCAACCTCACCACCCCCGTATGCCCAACGAACTCAACGCACCTTCGCTTCACTCCTGGATTGATATTCACCCCGAAAGTGACTTTCCAATCCAGAACCTACCCTTCGGCGTATTTGAAACCGATGAGCGGGGGCCGCACCTGGGCGTGGCAATTGGCGGCTATGTGCTTGATTTATATGCCGCCAGCCAGTTTGGTTTTTTTCAGGATTTGGATGAGTTGGGCGATGCCCAGCCCAAGGTATTTCGGCGGAAGTCGCTGAATGCATTTCTGCGGCTGGGCCGGCCGGCCTGGCGGGCCGTGCGCCAGCGCGTGAGCGAGCTGCTGCGTCACGACGAGCCCCGCCTGCGCGACAACGAGCTGGCCGTGCGCGACTGCCTCCTGCGCCAAACCGAAGTGCGCATGCTGCGCCCCGTGAAGCCGGCCAACTACACCGATTTTTACAGCAGCATCGAGCACGCCACCAACGTGGGCACCATGTTCCGCGACCCCGCCAACGCGCTGCTGCCCAACTGGCGGCACTTGCCCATTGGCTACCACGGGCGCACTAGCAGCATCGTGGCCTCGGGCACCGATATCCGCCGGCCCAATGGCCAGCGCAAGGCTCCGACCGAGGACGCGCCTACCTTCGGCCCCAGCCGCCAGCTCGACTTTGAGTTGGAAATGGCCTTTGTAGTAGGCACCGGCACCGAGCTGGGCACGACGGTATCCATCGACGAAGCTGAAAACCACATCTTCGGTCTGTGCCTGTTCAACGACTGGAGCGCCCGCGACCTGCAAAGCTGGGAATACGTGCCACTAGGGCCTTTTCTGGGCAAGAATTTCGGCAGTAGCATGGCCCCGTGGGTAGTGACGCTGGATGCGTTGGAGCCCTTCCGCATAGCTGGCCCCACGCAGGAACCCCAGCCCCTGCCCTACCTGAGCCAAAGCGGCGCGCACAACTTCGACGTGCACCTCGAAGTAGCCCTGACGCCCGCCAATGGCCCCGAAACCACCATCAGCCGGGCCAATTTCGGGCTCATGTACTGGAGCATGGCGCAGCAGCTCACCCACCACGCCTCCAACGGCTGCAACCTCGAAGCCGGCGACCTCTACGCCTCCGGCACCATCTCCGGTGCCACGCCCGATTCGCTGGGCTCCATGCTGGAGCTGAGCTGGCGCGGCACCCGCCCCGTGCCCCTGGCCGATGGCTCGGAACGGAGCTTCCTGCTCGACGGCGACACCGTGACCATGCGCGGCTACGCGGAGAAGGATGGTGTTCGCATTGGCTTTGGCGAAGTAAGCGGCACGGTGCTGCCAGCGCTGTAAGAAGTTTTGAGAGTTGAGTTTTGAGAGTCCATTCAAAACTCAACCCTCAAAATTCAACCCTTCTTAGTGCATACGGTCGTCGCGCACCGGCAAATTTGTCACGATTTCGCCTTCAATTACCAGCAATTCCTGCAACCGCTCTTCTACCAGTTTCGGGTCGCAATATTCTTTGGCCAGGTCGACGTAGCTCACGAAATGCGCGGCTTCGGACACCATCAATTCGTAATAGAATTTACTTAATTCCTGGTCGGCGATATTTTGCCACAGTAATTTGAACCGCTCGCAGCTGCGCGCCTCAATCAGGGCCGAAATCAAGAGTTGGTCCATGAGCTGGCGCTCGCGGGCACCGCCTTTGCGCACATGGGCCAGCAGCTGCACCACGTACTCGTCTTTGCGGGGACGGCCCAGGGCAAAACCGCGTTTACGCAGCTCCAGGAGCACTCGTTCGAAGTGGCTCCACTCCTCGGCTACCAGGTCGGTCAGCTCATCCACGAGGCGGGTTTTCTCGGGATAATGGATAATCATGCTGATGCCGGTGCTGGCGGCTTTCTGCTCGCACCAGGCGTGGTCAACCAGAATATCTTCGATATTTTTCTCCGCGATATTTACCCAGCGCGGGTCGGTATTGAGCTTTAATTTGAGAATGGTCTTTTCCTTTATCATCGTCATTCTAATTGAAGAAATTCCACTTTACGCCCAGCTGAAGCCGACGCGGATAGCCGGTGTAGAAAGGCGAAGCGTAATAGCCGTTGTAATTGAGTCCCTGGTTGACGTAAGCAATTTTCAGAAATATCGAAACCGTCTTGATATCGGCCACAAAAAACACGTCGGCAATGGCGTGAGCACCGATGGTGAAATGGTCCTGCTGGTAGAATTGCTGGGCCGTGGGATTGTAGGTGTAGCCCCGGAATGCAGACTGGTAATATACTTCGGCCCCAATCTGGTTGAACAGCGCTTTGTGGAAGATGTAGCTTTCGAAAAACACTCGCGAATTGGTTACCAGACTGGGAATACGCAGGCCTTCAGAGTCATTATCGCCCTTGGTGTAGGTGACCTGGTTATCGAAGCCCACGCGGCCCAGCATGGTGCGGTGGCGGGCGAAGACAATAACCAGATTACGGTTGGTGCCGAGCTGCTGCGGGGCTCCCGTGGTGCCATAATACACCAGATTGGCGATGTTTACGCCGCTCACGCTGGCCTCGAAGCGCTGGCCGGTGAGGAGGCCCAGACTGGGCAACTTCAGCTGCAGGCGGCCGGTGAACTGCTGGGTACTGATGTTTTTATCAAACGTGCCATCGACGGCATTGGTGGCGGGGCTGATATAGTTGCCGCTCCAGTGGCTCCAGGCATAGTGGTTGCCGATGAACTCCTGCTGGGTGAGCGTGGGCGAGTAGGAATTCACCAGCACCTCGGCCGAAAGCGGGCCGGTACGCACATTGCCCCGAAACCAGTATTCGGGGCTGAAATTACTCGAGCTAAGGCCACTCAGGGGCAGCAGGTACACTTCGCCGGCCGTTTCCACGGCGTAAATGGTGCGGTAGTTGAACGCAGCCGTGCCCCCAACAAAGAATTGGTTGAACAGCCGCGACGGAACGGGCTGGCGCAGCATCAGGTTGGCAGTAGTAGAGCCGGTGAGCAGCGTCTGGCTGACCAGGGAAGCATCGCGGTCGCGGGCGTAGAGGCGGTATTCGACGGCTTTGGTGCGGCCCAGCACCCCAATGGTGTTTTCGACCTGGCGGTACTCGGCCCGGTCGATGGTGGCGGTGGGGCTGTTGAAGGAGCTGGGGAAAAACGAGCGCTCCAGCGAGCCATCGGAGGCGCGGACCGTTTCCAGGCCCAGGTCGGCAAAGCTGTTGTACTGGCGCTTGGCGTCGAAGGTGTGGTAGACGGTGAGGCCGCGCCCGAGCAGGCGGTAGGTTTGGGTGAGGTAGAGCTCGTCGCGGTCCTCGTTGTTGGCCGCCTGGGTGAGCCACACCTGCTGCTCGCGGTACTTGAAGAGGTCCTGCGGCGTGTTTTCGCCTTCCAGCGGCTTGATGCCGCCCTGCTCCAGGGCCCGGTGGCGCACGTTGCTGAAGTTGAACAACAGGTGGTACCGCTCGTTATCATTTTGATACCGGCCGAAAAACAGCAGGTTGGAATGTTCCACCAGGCCATCGCGGGAGCCCTTGGCGGGCGCCAGCACCTTGTTCGAGGCAATTCGCTCGTAGGCCACACCCACGCTGAAGTTCTTTTTCAGGCTGCGGCTGTAGCTGATTTCAAAAACCTGTTCGCCCGCCCCCGACTGCACCACCCGGAAAAACGAATACGGCGAGCGGGAATCGTAGTACGGCACCGTGCGGGCATCGCGGGCATATTTGTCGAACGCGTTGCGCCCGAAGCGGGCCCCCAGCTCCAGATTGGGCTGATAAAGCAGCGGCCGCGAGGCCGAGCCCACCGTACCCAAATCCTGCTGGAAAGTGGTATCGTGAAACCAGAACCGCGCCTGCGGCCACTTGGTGAGCGTGGTATCGAGCGGGGTGCCGGAAGTGGAGTCGCGCAGCACCTCGGCCTCGTAGATGACGCGGGTCGTTTTGGGGCCGTACAGTACCTTGGTAGAGTCATCGACTACCTGGGCCCGGGCACAGGGCGCGGCCAGCAGCAGCAGGCAAACAAGGGGCCACAGGCGCGACCAGGAGCGTAAAAAAGGAGATTGCAGAGCCTTCAAGGAGGAAACAAAATAGACGGGCGGGCAATATTGCCGCCAGTCAAGTCAATGTAAATCAAGCACCCGCAGCGGGCACGGGCGGCAACAACTGTCGCAGAGCCACGCCACCATCGCCCAGAAACGCCGCCCGTACCGGAATGGTATAGAGCGGCAGGCCGGCCCGGGCGGCCCACAATTCGGGAGCCAGCAGGCGCGTGGCGTCCTTTTCCGTCGTAAAAATAGGCCAGCCCGGCTGCCAATGCGCCCGCAGCGCCGCGACATCCTCCGGCGTGAAGGCGTGATGGTCGGGGAAATTGGCGTGGTGCCGGATGCCATAACCCTGGTTTTCCAGGTATTCGCGCAGCGGGCTAGGCTGGGCAATACCCGTCAGCAGCAGGGCCGGACCGGCAGGTGTGGCGGGCAAAACAATGGACGAGGCACCTGGCAGCGCCCGGGGCGCGGCGTAGTCGTAAGCGGAAAAAAGCACGGGCGTACCGGGCCGGCTGTAGCGCCGAACTTGGTGCGCGACAGCCTGCTGGTCAGCGAATGAAAGGGTGAGCGGGCACTTGGTTACGATGATGATATCGGCGCGGGCGGCCCCGGCGCGGCTTTCGCGCAGGCGGCCAGCGGGCAGCACGTAGTCCGCATAAAAAGGCCGGGCCAGCTCCGTGAGAAGAATATTGAGCGCCGGGCGCACGGCGCGGTGCTGGTAAGCGTCGTCGAGCACGATGACGGTAATTTCCGGGTGTTCGCGCAGCAACAAGTGCGCGCCCAGCCGGCGCTCCTCGGCCACGGCCACCACCACGCTACGGGCCGCAAACTGCTCGAAATACTGCCAAGGCTCGTCGCCCACGGTCGCGGCCGAATCCTGGGGGCCGGCCAGGCGCGGGCCTTTGGTCTGGCGGCCGTAGCCCCGGCTGAGGATGGCCGGGCGGTGGCCCTGGCGCAGCAATTCTTCCACCAGCCATATTACGTGCGGCGTTTTGCCGGTGCCGCCTACGCGCAGGTTGCCCACATTGAGCAGCGGCACGGCGAAAGTTTCAGTCCGTTTCCAGCCGATGTCGTAAAGCCAATTGCGCACGGCCAGCACGGCGGCATAAAGCCAGGAAAACGGCAACACTAAAAAGGTTATAACGGACTGCACGCGCGAACTATTACCGGAGCAAAGGCCCGCAAAAGTACGGCGGTTGCCGAGCCACCCGCACAACTAAGCCCCGAAGCGGTTGCACCCAACCCGTCACCTCACGCTATTTACCATTTCCATGCGCTCGTTGTTCCTGCTTGGCTGCCTGTTGGCCGTGGCCCCAATAGTGCCCGCATGGGCTCAGGTCCCCGCCGATTCGTTGCCCCGGCAGCTGCCTGCCTCTTCGACTGGACTAACTGCTTTTGCTGCCGAGCGCACCCGGCTCGACCAGCGGGCGCTGGCAGTATTGGGCGGCTGGGCCGTGGGCAATTTAGTGGTCAGCGGCATTGCTACGAGCCAAACGGAAGGCTCGGCCCACTATTTTCATCAGATGAATGTTGGCTGGGGCGCCGTTAACCTGGCCCTGGCGGGCACCGGCTACCTGGCCGCCCGGCGGGCCAATCGGCCGCCGGCTGCCGACCGCGCCACCAACGTGCGCGCCCAGCTGCGTACCGAAAACCTCTACCTGTTCAACGCCGGCCTCGACGTGGCCTACCTGGCCACGGGCTTTTACCTGCTCGAAAAAGGCCGCAATCCCACCGCCTCAGGCTCCCCTGAGCGCTGGCGGGGCTACGGGCAGTCGCTGCTGCTGCAAGGCGGATTCCTACTTTTGTTCGATGGGTTGCAGTTTGCAGCCCACCACCAGCACGGCGCTCGGGCCCTCTACCCATTGCTAAGTCGGATTAGCATCGGCCCCGGCGCGGTGGCCCTGACATGGCCTCTGGGCGTCTCGAGGCATCGAACGGTCACCCCGGTTATTTCCCAATAAAGCCTTAATAATCCATGCCAAACCTGGCTACTTCCCTTCCGCGCCTTCTGCGCACCTTTCCCCTGCCCACGGCCCTACCGGCGGGGGTAGAAGCCCGTTCCGCGAGCCGGCCGTATTCGACCTGCTGAGCCAGTTTACCCATAAATTCTACCCCGAAGCGCCACCCCGCGTGGCCGTGCTGGGCATCAACCCCGGCCGGCTGGGCATGGGCCTTACCGGCGTGGCCTTCACCGACCCCACCGCCCTGACCGACCTTTGCGGCATCGAACACGACCTACCCCGGCAGCGGCCCGAAACCTCCACCCAGTTCGTGTACAAAGTCATTGCAGCCATGGGCGGCCCGGCGACATTTTATCAGCACTTCTATGTGGGCTCATTAGACCCACTGGTGCTACTGAAAAATGGCCTGAACTACAATTACTACGACTCCCCCGTTCTCACCAAAGCCCTGTGGCCGTATATCCAACTTTAGCTGCGCCAGCAGGTAGAATCGTTAGGTTTACGCCGCGATGTGGCCGTGAGCCTGGGCAAGCGCAACGGCGAATTCTTCAAGCGCCTCAACGCCGAGCTGAGCTTATTCGATAAAATCATCGTGCTCGACCACCCGCGCCACCTCATGCAGTACAAAAGCCGAGGCGAAGCCGCGAACGTAGCCCACTATGTAGAGATGCTGGGCCGCTGCCTACTCTACCCTACTATTTTTCTAGTGAATTGATATCGAGTAATTTGCCAGCAAAACCAGCGCAATACTGTTTCCACCATTCGGGCGAGCTTCTCAGCCGCCCCGGTACCGGGGCGGCTGAGCTGGCGCAGGATATTTAAGCCGTGTCGGCTAAGGCTCATGGCTCGGTAGCCGTGGTTTTTGCGGCCGATGGGCTGGCTTTTCCGGTCGGCTACCGTGCCCACGCCCAGGCAAAAGGCGTACGCCAGACTGACCAGGGCCACGAGCTTGCGCAACTTCAGGTGGCAGCGCAAGTGACTGGCCTCCAGGTTGAAGCCCCGACCTTTGAGGTTCTGAAAGCACTGCTCGATGGTCCAGCGCTTGGCGTAGAGCTGCCCCATGTACGGCAGGCCCACGTTGCCAAAAAGAAAGAGGAAATCCCCGTCCGTCAAGGCCTTGACCCAGACCTGTCCCCAGACCCCGTCGACCTGGCACTGGGCGAAGCGCCGGGTCTGTCCGACGGCCAGGCCCAGGTCCGTAATGGCTTGCCGGCGGCCACTCGGGTGAGTGAGCAGATGGTGCCGGGGTAGACGCATAACAAAAGGCAGTCCGTTGTCCTTGAGCCATTTGAACCAGGCATGGCCCACGAATTCGCGGTCGCCCAGCACCAGGCCAATCCGGTCTTTGCCCAGCACCTGGACGCAGACCCGGAGCAGGGCGATGCGGTCAGCCGCGTTGGAATTGCCGCTGCGGTTGTCGAGCAGTTCCCAGTAGAGGGGCACGTGAAACGCGCCCTGACCCACGGTCACGAGCAGGATATTGACCTGGCACTGGCCGAAATCCCACTCCGTGCGGTCCAGGCACAGGCGCAGCTTGCCCTGGGCCGGCAGCAGGCCCAGCACTAACTGCGCCAGCACCAGATAGTTCAGGTCCGTTTCGCGGAAAAAATCCTGAATCCGGGTTTCGTTCGAGGCCAACTTGACGGCATCGTTCAAGTGCTGGGCCACCTCGCAGAATTGGACGTTGCGGCTTTTTATCAGCGCGATGATGAACTGGCTCACAAACTTTTGGCGAGCCAGGTTGCGCACCACCGGCAGGTGTTGTAAAACGGTCGTAATTTTGGCGATGAGGCGTTGCTTCATGGGGCGGAACGAGTTGAGCGTGTAGGAACCTCAAAGGTCGGGCCGCCCCGTTTTTTTGCCTTGCCTGACTTTTAGTAGGGTAGAGTAGCCGCTGCCTACCCTGCTCATAACTCAACATTCAAAACTCAACCCTTCCCCCAAAGTGCCCACCGTTCAAGACCTTGCCCGCCTGCTGGAAGCCGCCGCGCCCCTCGCCTACCAGGAAAGCTACGACAACGCCGGCCTGCAATGCGGCGACCCGCAGGCCGAAATAGCCGGCGTACTGATAACGCTGGACTGCACCCCGGCCATCGTAGCCGAGGCCGTACGGCGCGGCTGCAACGTGGTGGTGGCCCACCATCCGGTTATTTTCCGGCCCCTCAAGCGCCTCACCGGGGCCAATGAAGTGGAGCAAACCATCATCGCGGCCCTCAAAAACGACGTGGCCATCTACGCCGCCCACACCAACCTCGACAACGTGCGCGGCGGCGTCAATGACAAGCTCGCCGAAAAACTTGGCCTGCTAAAAACCCGCGTGCTGGCTCCGCAAAGCGGCACCCTGGCCCGCCTCATCACCTACGTGCCCAACCGGCCCGAAGACCAGCAAACCGACTTAGCCGGCCGCGTGCTGGCCGCGCTCTACGCCGCCGGGGCCGGCCAGGTGGGCCAGTATTCCGACTGCAGCTTCCGCACCGAGGGCACCGGCACCTTCACGCCCGGCGCGGGTACTCAGCCCGCCATCGGTATCCAAAACCAGCCCGAAACCGTGGCCGAATTGCGCCTCGAAGTGCTGCTGCCGCTGCACCGGCAGGCGGCCGTGCTGCGGGCCTTGCGGGCCGCGCATCCTTATGAAGAAGTTGCCTATGAGCTGATTAAGCTCGAAAACACGCATCAGGAAATAGGTGCGGGCCTGGTGGGCGAGCTGCCTGAGGCGCTGGCCCCGGCCGCGTTCCGGCAACTACTGAAGCGGCAGCTGCTGGTGCCCGTGGTGCGCCACACGGCGTTTGATAAACTAATTAAAACGGTGGCCATCTGCGGCGGGGCGGGCGCGTTTCTCATTGGCGCGGCGCGGGCCGCGGGGGCCGATGCCTACGTGACCGGCGATGTGAAATACCACGAGTTTTTTGGGGCCGAGGGCCAGCTGATGCTCTGCGACGTGGGCCATTTTGAGAGCGAACAGTTCACCGGCGAAGTATTCCGGGATTTGCTAACGGCCGGATTTGAACGTACTTTTGCGGTCTTAATCGCTGAAACCCCTACGAACCCCGTTCAATATGACTGCTAAAAGTGCCGCCGTGGCTCCCGCCGACGTTCCCGTAGCCGCCAAGCTCGAAGCCATGCTCACCTTGCAGCACCTCGATTCGCAGCTCGACGAAATTCGGCGCGTGCGGGGCGATTTGCCCGAGGAAGTGAGCGACTTGGAAGACGAAATTGCTGGCTATGAGGTGCGTGTGAAGAAGTTCGACGAAGACATTCAGGGCCTGAACGACTTTATCAAGAGCCGCAAGCAAGCCAGCAAGGATGCCGAAACGCTCATCAAGAAGTACGACGAGCAGCAGCAGAACGTACGCAATAATCGCGAGTTCGAAGCCATTGCCAAGGAAATTGAGCTGCAGCGCCTGGAAATCCAGATTGCCGACAAGAAAATCAAGGAGTCGCAGTACCAGATTGACGTGAAAAACGCCGAAATCAGCGGTACGAAGTCGAAACTGGACGAGCGCCGCAAGGACCTCGACACCAAAAAGAGCGAGCTCGACACCATTATTTCGGAAAACGAAGAGGAAGAGCGCAACATCATGGCCCAGCGCGAGGAAGCTACCAAGCCGGTAGAAGAGCGCCTGTTGACGGCTTACACCCGCATTCGCGGCAACGTGCGCAACGGCCTGGCCGTGGTGCTGGTGCGCCGCGATGCCTGCGGTGGCTGCTTCAACACGGTGCCGCCCCAGCGCCAGGCCGATATCATCTCGCACAAGAAAATTATCGTGTGCGAGCACTGTGGCCGGATTCTGGCCGACGTGGAAGCTCGTGTTGCGTAGCTTTCGGTTGCTTTATGAATTGAAAAAAGGAACGGCAGTGCCGTTCCTTTTTTGTTGCCGGGTTTTGGGTCTTTGCGGTTTTATGGCTAGTCGATTGTTATCCGTTGCTGCGTTTTGCATCTGCGCCCGCCGGGTCGGGCTGGTGCTGGCGTTGGCGGGCGGCCCGCTGCTGGCCCCGGCGCGTTGCCTGAACCTCCCCGAAGCCGTCGAAATTCAGCACCTCCCTGATAACGTTGAACAGCTCGAAAATCAGAATCAAAAACCTGACGCCCTGAGCACCAACAGCCGCCGCGCCTACGCGGAAGTTATGAAGCTGCGCCTCGACGCGGGCCGCGCCCTGCTCCGGACTGAGCTGGCCAGTGCGCCCACCGCCCCCGCCCCCCTGCTGGTGGCCAACTGTGCCGATTTTGTGGAGCTGCTCATCACCCAGGATGCCAGCCGTTACGATGCGCTGACGGCCACGCAGACAGCCCGCCTCGACGCGCTGGATGATGCGCCGGCCAGCGCGTTGCGCGATTATGCCCGGGCCGAAATCACGCTACACCTGGGACTGAGCCAATTGCTATTCAAACACCTGGTGGTGGGGGGCTACCACCTGCGCAGCGGCTACCACCAGATGCAGGACGTGGTGAAGCAGTATCCCACCTTCCTGCCGGCACGCAAAACGCTGGGTGTTTGTGAGTTTGCAGTGGGCTCGCTGCCCGAGGGCTACCACTGGCTGCTGCGCCTGCTGGGCCTCACGGCCAACTCGGATACGGGCCTGCAACGCCTGGGCCAGGCCGCCGCTCAGCCAAATGATTTCCAACTCGAAAGCCAGATTTTTCTGGCCCTGATTCGGGAGAGCTACTATAAAAAGCCCGCTGAGGCCTTGCGCCTGGCCGAGCAGCTCACCACCCAACAGCATGATAATCTGTTATTTACCTACCTGCGCACCAGCGTGGAGAAGCGCCAGCACCACGGTGCGGCGGCCCTGGCCGCCTACCGCGCCCGGCCCACCGGCCCCGGCTACCTGCCCACGGCCTACCTGCACCACATGGCCGCCGACCTGTTGCTCTACCGGGGCGAATACGCCGCTTCGGAGCGCGAAAACCTGGCGTTTCTGCACGAGTTTCGGGGCCATCACTACCGCAAGGATGCGGCCTTTAAGCTCTACCTGGCCATGTGGCTGAGTGGGCAACCGGTGGCAGCCGCCAAGTATCGTGCGCTCATCAACCAAGCCGGCCCGGCCGATGTGGAGGAGGACGTGTACGCCCAGCATTACTACCAGGAGGCCACAGCCCTCAACCCCATCCTCACCAAAGCCCGGCTGCAATCCGACGGCGGCTACGACCGGGAGGCGCTCAGTACGCTGTGGGCCTTCCACACCAATCAGACCACGCTTTGGCGCGACCGCATTGAGGCCCCCTACCGCCGGGCCCGCGCCTATCAGGGTCTGGGCCGGCTCGATTCGGCTTGGTTCTATTTCGAACAAACCCAGACCGAGGCGGGCCCCAAAGCCCCTTATTACTACGCCCCCCAGGCCGCTCTGCAACAGGGCTACATGGCCCAAAGCGTGGGTAACAAGCCCACGGCGCGCCTTTATTTTCAGCGGGCGCTGCGTTACCCCTGGCACGAATACAAAAACAGCACCGATGCCAAAGCCAAATTGGCCCTGCGGGAGTTGAAGTAGCCCGGCCCGACCTTTACCGTCGAAAAATGCCGCATCAACCGTCTCTCTAGCTGTGCCTGCAACCTCTCCCGTGACCGTTCCGCTACATGCGCTGCCCGCCAATTTTCGGGTGCGGGCCCTGCGCTGGGGCGCGGCCTTTTCGCACTGCACCTACTTCGAGCCCAATGACCTGGAATATCCGCACGGCGCATTTGAGCGCCTGCTGGCGGTGGCCGCTGCGGGGAACAGAAGCCCTGATTCGCTGGCTGATTTATCCGGGCTGCTGGCGACGGAAACGCCGCGCTTTGGGTTCCTGACCTACGATTTAAAAAACGACATCGAAGCCCTGCAAAGCGCGAACTTCGCGGGGTTTACCTGGCCACGCCTGCATTTTTTCACGCCGGAAACCTGGCTGGTATGGCGGGCCGATACGCTAGAGATTCACGGGCAAACGGATGGGATTTTAGAACAGATTCTGGCACAGCCCGTGCCGCCCGCTGCGGTGCCAGCCGTTCCCGTGCTGCGCCCGCGCCTGCCCAAGGCCGATTACCTGCGGGCCGTGGAAGCCATTCGGGAAGATATTCTCAACGGCGAAGTGTACGAGCTGAACCTCTGCCAGGAGTTCTACGCCGAGAACGTGACGCTGAGCCCCGTGGAGGTTTTCTGGCAGCTCATGCAGGCCTCGCCCGCGCCGTTTGCGGGCTTCGTGCGCTGGCACGAGCATTTCCTGCTCTGCGCCTCGCCCGAGCGGTTTCTATCGCACCACGATGGGCGGTTGGTTTCCCAGCCCATCAAGGGCACCATCCGGCGCGGGGCCACGCCGGCGGCCGATGAGCAGCAGCGCCAGACCCTGCTGCACGACGAAAAGGAGCGGGCCGAAAACCTGATGATTGTGGACCTCGTGCGCAACGACCTCGCCCGCGTGGCCCGTACCGGCACCGTGCGCGTGCCCGAGCTCTTCGGCCTCTACCCCTTCCGCCACCTCTGGCAGATGATTTCGACCGTCACCGCCGACCTGCGCCCCGGCATCAGCCTGGCCGAAATCCTCCGCGCCACTTTCCCAATGGGCTCGATGACGGGTGCGCCGAAAATCAGGGCCATGCAGCTCATCGAGCACTACGAAAGCAGTCGGCGCGGCCTCTACAGCGGCAGCATCGGCTACGTGGGAGCCGATGGAAGTTTCGATTTCAACGTTGTTATCCGCTCGCTGCAATACCGGCAGGATACCGGCTACCTCAGTTTCCAGGTCGGTTCCGCCATCACCTACGACTCCGACCCGGAGCGCGAGTATGAAGAGTGTCTGCTAAAAGCCAGGGCTTTACTAGAAGTACTGGGAACGAGTATTGCCTAGGGGCGGGGCTCGTCCCCGCCCGTCGTTAAACGAATCGAATGGGTGTCGTTCAACGACGGGCGGGGACGAGCCCCGCCCCTACGTTATTCTGCCATTCTGTCATTTTAACCCCAATTAACGTATCTTTGCCCTCCCGCCGAAAAGCGTTTTGAATATGGCCCAACCCCTGCTAACCCTTGATTTTTTAGATAAAACCGCCCCCACCGCCGAGGCTACCCCCAGCGGCGAGGTACGGGTAACGGCCGCCACCCGCACCGGCCGCCAGCGCAAGCTCTACATCGAAAGCTACGGCTGCCAGATGAACTTCTCGGACTCCGAAATCGTGTCGAGCATCCTGTTCGACGAAGGCTTCGACACCACCGACGACCTTGCCAACGCCGACCTCGTGCTGCTCAATACCTGCTCCATCCGCGAGAAGGCCGAGCAGACCGTGCGAATGCGCCTCAAGCAGATAAACGCCCACAAAAAGCGCAAGCCCGGCATGCTGGTGGGCGTGCTCGGCTGCATGGCCGAGCGCCTGAAAAGCAAGTTTCTGGAAGAAGACAAAATTGTGGACCTCGTAGTCGGCCCCGATGCCTACCGCGACCTACCCGCCCTCATCAGCCAGGTCGATGGCGGGCAACGGGGCGTGAACGTGCTGCTGAGCCGCGAGGAAACCTACGCCGACATCACGCCCGTGCGCCTGAACTCCAACGGCGTGTCGGCCTTCATCAGCATCATGCGCGGCTGCGACAACATGTGCTCGTTCTGCGTGGTGCCCTTCACCCGGGGCCGCGAGCGTAGCCGCGATGCCCACAGCATCATTCAGGAAGCCACCGATTTGGTGGCGGCCGGCTATAAGGAAGTGACCCTGCTGGGCCAGAACGTGGACTCCTACAAGTGGGCTTCGGCCGACGGCACCGAGCACGTCAATTTCGCCCAGCTGCTGGAGCGCGTAGCCCTCATCAGCCCCGAGCTGCGGGTGCGCTTTTCCACCTCGCACCCCAAGGACATCACCGACGAGGTGCTGCACACCATGGCACGCTACGAGAACATCTGCAAGTACATTCACCTGCCGGCCCAGAGCGGCAACTCCCGCGTGCTGGCCCTGATGAACCGCACCTACGACCGCCCCTGGTACGAGGCGCGGGTGAACCGCATCCGCGAAATTCTGGGCGACGACTGCGCCATCTCGACGGATATGATTGCCGGCTTCTGCTCCGAAACCGAGGAGGAGCACGAGGACACCAAGAGCCTGATGCACTTCGTGCAGTATGACATGGCCTACCAATTCTTCTATTCGGAGCGCCCAGGCACACTGGCCGCCCGCAAGCTGGAGGACGATATTCCGCTCGAAACCAAGAAGCGCCGCTTGCAGGAGTTAATTGATATTCAGCAGGTTTACAGTGCCAAGCGCAATGCCCGCTCTGTGGGCCAGGTACATAGAGTCTTGGTTGAGAACTTCTCAAAGCGTTCCAAAGACGACCTGAGCGGCCGCA